>NZ_MTJN01000002.1:953079-1270772 GCF_002017865.1 Rhodoferax fermentans
CGGGCTCCAAGCGCTCAATGATTTTCCTCACCTGGGGCAACAAGCGGGTGTCCTTGATCAGGTTCTCCGCCATCAGGGACACCACCTCCAGGCTCAGCACCTGGCTCATCGACTTGGCACTGCGCGTCAACTCTTCACGCACAACCGCACCCGGTGGTCGTGTGTCAGTCGCTCTGCCTTTGGGGGGGGCGGGGCGCTGCTGCATACGCAGCACCACCGTGTCAAGTTGCTGCATCTCCTGCAGGGCATCCAGGGCTGCTGGCAAGGTCGCCTGAAAAGCGGTTTCAGGACCATGCTCTGGCGACTGCCCACCCTCAAACTCACGCGCAAACTGCTGGGCAAACGCCTCTTTGGGACTGTCTGGCGGGCCATCAAGGTGACCCGACATCAACTGCCGCAACTTGTCCAGCGTCAGCACCGTTTGCCGGTATTCAGGGGTCCACACCGCCCGTTCGGCACGACCCGAACGACCATGATCCACCACCTCGGTCACCACCTCGGGGGTGCGAATCACGGTGAAGCCCACCCGCCGCACGTCCTGGCTTCGAAGCTGTTCTGACCATTGCAGATACGCCTCACGCAACGCACTACCCAGCGGGGCTGACAGGTGACGCAACCAGATGGCACGCACCTGTGTCGGCACCCGCATCTCGTTCATGAGCTGTTGCAAGGCCTTGACATATGAGTCGGGGCGCAGCGGATTGTGTTCGGGGGAGACCCGATCCAAGCCCACCAAAGCACACACAAAACTGTTGAATTCGGGCAAGGCCAGCCCGGCATCCAACAACACATGCTGCAACATGCGAGCCAGTTCCACGCGCTCCTGAACCTGGCTCTCATCCATCAGTTCAAGCTGATCCAAGCGCAAGGCTTGCTCACCCAAGACGCCGGATTTGGCCTGCGTGTCACCATGGCTGCGGAAGACCGCCAGCAAAATGGCCGGAAAACGCTCACACAGACTAAGTGTGTGTGACTCCATCAACTTGACACTGAGCTCCAGCTGGTCTCGCTCCAGAAAACCCCGAGCCGTGGACACCTCGGTGCGCAGGGTTTTGCGGGCCATGCCCAACACCTGCGACAACATGCTTGCACTCGTCCGCGCCGCCGACTCCAACAGGCTCTGGTAAATGGACAATCCAGGAATGGACGAATCAGCGGTCGACATGGTGATTGATCCTCGTGGAGAGCCTACTTCAGCGCCTTGAAACGCATGCGTTTGGGTTTGGCACCCTCTTCACCCAGACGTTTTTTCTTATCCTCTTCGTAGTCGTGGTAGTTGCCGTTGTAGAAGGTCCACTGGCTGTCGCCCTCACAGGCCAGGATGTGGGTGGCAATCCGGTCAAGGAACCAGCGGTCATGGCTGATGACCATGATGGACCCCGCAAACTCCAGCAAAGCGTCTTCCAGCGCACGCAAGGTTTCCACGTCCAGATCGTTGGAGGGTTCATCGAGCATCAGCACATTGCCGCCCGCAATCAGCGTCTTGGCCAGATGCAAGCGACCGCGCTCACCACCTGACAACAAACCGACACGTTTTTGCTGGTCCGCACCATTGAAGTTGAAACGGCCACAGTAGGCCCGGCTGGCCATGGTGAACTTGCCGATGTTGAGCATATCGAGCCCGCCCGACACATCCTCCCAAACGGTTTTTTCGTTGGCCAGATCGTCACGGTTTTGGTCCACAAAGGCCATCTTGACGGTTTGACCAATCTTGACCGTGCCGCTGTCGGGCTGCTGCTGGCCGGAGATCATGCGGAACAAGGTGGACTTACCGGCGCCGTTGGGGCCGATGATGCCCACAATGGCGCCCGCAGGCACCTTGAAGCTCAGGTTGTCAATCAGCAGACGGTCACCAAAGGACTTGCTGACGTTGGTGAACTCAATGACCTCATTGCCCAAGCGGTCCGCCACCGGGATAAAGATTTCATTGGTTTCGTTACGCTTCTGGTATTCAAAGTCAGACAGCTCTTCAAAACGGGCCAGACGGGCCTTGCTCTTGGCCTGACGTGCCTTGGGGTTCTGACGCGACCACTCCAACTCCTTCTTGAGGGTCTTGGCGCGCGACTCTTCACCCTTTTGCTCCTGCTCCAAGCGTGCCTGCTTTTGCTCCATCCAGGAGCTGTAATTGCCCTTGTAGGGAATACCAGCACCCCGGTCGAGTTCCAGAATCCACTCGGCCGCGTTGTCCAAGAAGTAGCGGTCATGGGTGATCGCCACCACGGTGCCGCTGTAACGCTGCAAAAACTGCTCCAACCAATCCACCGATTCGGCATCCAAGTGGTTGGTGGGTTCATCGAGCAACAACATGTCGGGGTGGCTCAGCAGCAGGCGGCACAGCGCGACACGGCGCTTTTCCCCGCCGGAGAGCACACCAATCACCGCATCCCAAGGCGGCAAGCGCAACGCGTCAGCCGCAATTTCCAATTGGTGCTCGGAGTCGGTGCCGGCGGTGGCGATGATCGCCTCCAGCTCGGCCTGTTCCGCCGCCAGCGCATCAAAGTCGGCATCTTCTGCACCGTAGGCGATGTACACCTCTTCCAGGCGCGCCTTGGCAGCAAACACCTTGCCCATGCCCGACTCGATGCTCTCGCGCACGGTCTGGGCCGGATCCAGTTGCGGTTCCTGCGGCAGGTAACCGATGTTGAGCCCGGCCATCGGAATGGCTTCACCTTCGATGTCCTTGTCCACACCGGCCATGATCTTCAGCAAAGTGGATTTGCCCGAACCGTTGGTGCCGAGCACACCAATCTTGGCACCCGGGAAGAAACTCAGCGAAATGTCTTTCAGGATATGCCGCTTGGGTGGCACGATCTTGCCAACGCGGTTCATCGAAAATACGTATTGAGCCATAGGACTTGAAATGTTGCTTCTGTGAAAAAGCCCCATTATCGACGCTAGCGCAGCCGCAGTCACCGTGTCGTGCGACAATCGCCGCTGTTTCAGGACTTCAGTTACCTGAGACGTCAGCACCTTGCTGGGAGTTTCATCATGTGTGAGGCTCCGTTTTTGATCCCATCTGCCTTTGACTGAATTGTCGCGACAACGCGCCAAAACGGGCTGATGTCCTGGCACCCTGGATGGGGTGCACCTCACCATGAAATTTGAAGAACTCAATCTGGCTCCGGCCATCATCAAAGCTGTGCTTGAGCAAGGCTATGAAAACCCCACGCCGATCCAAGCCCAGGCGATCCCGCTGGTGCTTGACGGCCACGACCTGTTGGGCGGCGCCCAGACTGGCACCGGCAAAACCGCTGCCTTTGTGCTGCCCATGCTCAACAAACTCTGCGCACAGGAAGCCCCTCGCAACAAGTTTGGTGGCATCGGCATCCGCGCCCTGGTACTGACCCCCACCCGCGAGCTGGCAGCCCAGGTCGAAGAATCGGTGCAAACCTACGGCAAATACCTGGAGATCAGCTCGGCTGCCGTGTTTGGTGGTGTCGGCATGAACCCCCAAATCAGCCGCATGAAAAAAGGTGTGGACGTGCTGGTGGCCACCCCTGGCCGACTGCTCGACCTGATGCAACAAGGCATGCTCGACCTGGGTCAGGTACAGATCCTGGTGCTCGACGAAGCCGACCGCATGCTCGACATGGGCTTCATCCATGACGTGAAAAAAGTGCTGGCCGCCGTGCCCAAGGACAAACAAAGCCTGTTGTTCTCGGCCACCTTCAGCGACGAAATCCGTGAACTCGCCGCCACCCTGCTGAAAAATCCGCAAAGTGTGCAAGTCACCCCGCGCAACACCACGGTGCAACGCATCACCCAGCTGATCCACCCCGTGGGTCGTGGCAAGAAAAAGGCCTTGCTCGCCCACATCGTGCAAGAACACAACTGGAGCCAGGTGCTGGTGTTCACCCGCACCAAGTTTGGCGCCAACAATGTGGCTGAGTTTTTGACCAAAAACGGCATCAATGCCATGGCATTACACGGCAACAAGAGCCAGACCGCGCGCACCCAGGCGCTGGCTGACTTCAAGAGCGGTGACGTGCGCGCCCTGGTGGCCACCGACATTGCCGCCCGTGGCATCGACATCGACGACCTGCCGCATGTGGTGAACTACGACATCCCCAATGTCTGCGAAGACTATGTGCACCGCATTGGCCGCACTGGCCGTGCTGGCGCCGAAGGCCAGGCGGTGAGCCTGGTGAGCCTGGACGAAGAAGGTTTCATGCAAGCCATTGAACGCTTCACCAAACAGGATATTCCGGTGCAAATCATTGCCGAGTTCATGCCCGAACCCGGTGAAAAAGCCGAACCCATCGCCATGGGCCGCCAGACCATCTGGGGCGGCGCTGGCAAACCACCGAGCCGTGACGTGATGATGGCTGCCGCCAAGGCCGCCCGCACCGAGATGCTGACACGTGTGCGCGAAAGCAAGGGCCCAGGCGCCGCCCGCCCTGCCAATGGCGGCGGCAACGGTGGTGCAGGCCGTGGCCGCAGCGGTGGCGGTGGTGGTGGCCGAGGTCCCCGTCCGGCAGGTGGTGAAGGCCGCCCTGCCAACCCGCGCAACGACGGCAACTTTGATGCCGACGGTGGTGGCCGCAGCATGGAGCCACGCAGCCATTTGTCCGCCGCTGAACAAGCGGTGCGTGGCCCGGGTCAACGCCCGGCGCGTGGTTACGGTGGTGGCAACGGCGGCGGTTACGGTGGCCCAGCCCCGGCACCCGCACGTGGTGCTGGTGGTCAGCCCGACCCGATGCGCACCAGCGTTGACATGATGTCTGACCGCGGCCCGCGTCGCAATGGTGGCGGTGGTTTTGGTGGCGGCAACCGCAATGCCGGCCCCGCAGGCGCAGGCTTTGGCAGTGGCCCAAGCCGCTCGGGCGGTGGCAACCGCTCCGGCAGCCGCGGTCGTTCCGGCGGCCCCGCTGGTGGTGGCTCACGTGGGCCCAGCAGCCGCTGAGCCACATAACAAAGGGGCTTGAAGCCCCCTTGTTATTCAGTCTTTTAGCACTCCAGCCCTTGATTCATAAGGGCTGATAGCTATTTAATCTGTAGTTGACAACCACACCAGCAGCTGCTGGTGTGATGGCTTTGGTTAGCTGCGCACAAACAGGGTCACCAGCTCGTCAGGTCCAACCTGGCGGCTCCAGTGGCCGTGCACGCTGGCGTCAAAGCTTTGGCCTTCGGGCACCACGTCGGCCGAGTAAAAGTGTTCACCGGCCTTGAAAATGCGCGAGCTGCCGTCCTGCAGGAAAATCTCCATCTGGCCACCCAGAATAAACACCCACTGCGGGTCAGTGGTGCAATGCATTCCGCTGACAAAACCCACCGGGCTGTGGCGCAGCTGCATACCACCAGAGGGCATCAGGGCCGACAAGGCCACCTGGGGCTTGACGGGGTCCAGCGCAACGGTTTCCTCGCGAAAACGGGCGCGGCCATCGGTATCGGTGAACAAAACGACTTTGGTAAACGCAGGCATGATCTACTCGGGTTGGTTGAAAATAGGCGCCATTATTCCCCAACCATGGCCTGAAAACGGCCCAAGACCCTGGTTTGCTAACGCGATATAGCCAACTCTTGATTTCACCCCTTGTTTCAATTTTTTTAAGCTTCCACCATGCGAATTCTTCACACCATGCTGCGCGTCGGCAATCTGCAACGCGCGATCGACTTCTACACCCAGGTGCTGGGCATGACCCTGCTGCGTCAGTCGGACAACCCCGAGTACAAATACAGCTTGGCCTTTCTCGGCTTCGAGGGCGGCAACCCCGGCCAGGCCGAGATTGAGCTGACCTACAACTGGGGGGTGGAGAGTTATGAGATGGGTAGCGCCTATGGCCACATCGCGCTGGGGGTGCCAGATGCCAAGGCCGCCTGCGACAAAATCCGCGCGGCCGGGGGCAAGATCACGCGTGAAGCCGGTCCGGTTCAAGGCGGCAGCACGGTGATCGCTTTTGTGGTTGACCCGGACGGCTACAAGATTGAGCTGATCGAGCGCGCCGAAGGCAGCGGCGGTCTGGGTTTGCGCTGAGACCAGCACCGGGCTGGCGCCAGCGCGGGCCAGACGCTATTGGTGCAAGGCCTTGGTTTCCAGCGCCAGGCGGGTGACACGGCCCCAGTCACCCGACTCGGCCACCTGGGCCGGCACCAGCCAGGAGCCGCCCACACACACCACATTGGGCAGTGCCAGGAAATCGGGCGCGTTTTGCAGCGTGATGCCGCCAGTGGGGCAAAACTTCACATCAAAAAACGGACCACCCCAGGCCTTGAGCATGCCCACACCTCCGGCTTGTACCGCCGGAAAGAACTTGAGCTCGGTGAACCCGTCTTCACTCGCCCGCATGATCTCGCTGCCGGTGGCCACGCCGGGTAGCAGCGCCAGTTTGGCATCGCGGCAGGCCTGACCGACCGCGCTGGTGTAGCCCGGGCTCACTGCAAAACGGGCCCCGGCATTGGCTGCGGCCTGGGCATCCGACGCGCTGCGCACCGTGCCAGCACCCACCATGGCCTCGGGCACCTCGCGCGCAATCGCTTCGATACAGGCCAGCGCCTGCGGCGTGCGCAGCGTCACCTCCAGCATACGGATACCTCCGGCCAGAAAAGCGCGTGCCAGCGGCACCGCGTGTGCCACATCGTTCAACACAATGACCGGGATCACCGGTGCGTCTTGCATGACCTGCAGAGCGGTCAAAGAGGTGTTTGCGTTCATGAAAACTTTCTAAAAAAAGGAAGAAAAGCACGCCAGGCGAGAACGCCCGGCGGGATCAGGATGACAGGTGGGGGGGGTGAAGACCGTGCTTGGTATCACAACCAGCTGCAGGCGCCCTCTTCGGCGCTGCTGGCGTTGCGCCGCATGCTGGCAAACAGCGCGCGGCCCATGCCCACACCGTTGGCGGCGCGCAAGGCATCGGGCATTTGAGCGACTTCACGTTTTGCCCATTCCGCTTCAGGCACCAGCACCTGCAGGGTGCCGGTCTCGGCGTCGAGCCGGATCACATCACCGTCGCGCACGCGAGCGAGCGGGCCGCCTGCCACCGCTTCGGGCGAAACGTGAATGGCAGCCGGCACCTTGCCGGAGGCACCACTCATGCGTCCGTCGGTCACCAGCGCCACGCGGAAACCTTTGCCTTGCAACACCGCCAACGGCGGGGTGAGTTTGTGCAACTCGGGCATGCCATTGGCTTTGGGACCCTGCCAGCGCACCACACACACCACGTCCTGGTTGAGTTCGTTGGCGGCAAAGGCTTTTTGCAAGGCGTCCTGCGAGTCAAACACGCGGCACGGTGCCTCGATCACATGGCGGTCATCGGGCACGGCCGAGATCTTGATCACACTGCGACCCAGGTTACCGAGCAACAATTTCAGGCCGCCGCTGGCGCTGAACGGCTCACTGGCCGGGCGCACCACAGACTCATCTTTGCTAGCACCAATCTCTTGCCAGATCAGGGCTGGAGACGATTTATCCTCTGAAACCGATGTCGGGGCTGCAGGCACGCGGGTGTATTCGCGCAACCCACCGGAGCGCACGGTCAACACGTCGGCATGCATGAAACCACCGTCGAGCAGCTCGCGAATCACAAAACCGGGACCGCCAGCGGCCTGGAACTGGTTCACATCGGCGCTGCCATTGGGGTAAACACGGGTCAGCAGCGGTACCACGTCCGACAGGGCTGAAAAATCATCCCAGTCGATCACGATGCCTGCCGCACGCGCCACCGCCACCCAGTGGATCAGGTGGTTGGTCGAGCCACCGGTGGCCAGCAAGGCCACCATGGCGTTGACGATACATCGCTCGTCCACCACCAGGCCAATCGGCGGGCACTTGTAGCTGGCCGATCCCAGCACGGTGCGCAGGGCTTCACGTGTGAGTTCCTCGCGGATGCTGGCGCCCGGGTTGATGAAGGCGGTGCCCGGCACATGCAGACCCATGGCTTCGAGCAACATCTGGTTGCTGTTGGCAGTGCCGTAGAAGGTGCAGGTGCCCTCGCCGTGGTAGGCCGCCGACTCGGCTGCCAGCAACTCGGGGCGGCCCACCAGGCCTTGGGCGGCCTTTTCACGCACCTTGGATTTGTCGTTGTTGGACAAGCCGGTGGTCATCGGACCGGCGGGCACAAACACGGTCGGCAAATGGCCAAACTGCAGCGCGCCGATCAGCAGGCCCGGCACAATCTTGTCACACACACCCAGCATCAGCGCCCCGGCAAACACATCGTGGCTCAGCGCCACGGCGGTGCCCATGGCGATCACGTCGCGCGAGAAGAGGCTCAACTCCATGCCCGGCTGGCCCTGGGTGACACCATCACACATCGCCGGCACGCCACCAGCGACCTGGGCGGTGGCGCCAAACAACCGGGCCTCGGCCTTGATCAGGTCGGGGTAGTGGCCCAGCGGCGCGTGGGCCGACAACATGTCGTTGTAAGCGGTGACGATGCCGATGTTGGGCGCTTTCTCGGCCACCACACGCAACTTGTCGTTGCCCGGCAAGGCCGCAAACGCATGTGCCACATTGGCGCAACCCATGCGCTGTGCACCCGGCGGGCGTTGCGCGTCGGCCTGTACCTGCGCCAGATAGGCGCTGCGTGTGGGTTGGCTGCGCTGGATGATGCGCTGGGTGACGGCGTCAACGGTGGTATTGAGTTTCATGATGGTTGAAATTTTTAGTAACTAAATTACATACTCAATGGTAACCCAGTCTGGTCTCTGGCGGTGTTTCAACAGGTACTTGGCGGTTACGAGCGCCTCTTCGGCACCCTCGCTCCAGACTGCTTCTTTATACTGCCGACATGACCACATTAGCCGACCTGCGCAAAAGTTACGAACGTGCCGAACTCAACGAAGACGCCTCCCACGCCGACCCGCTGAAACAGTTTGAGCAATGGCTGCAAGAAGCCATCCACGCCGAAGTGCCCGAACCCAATGCGATGACGCTGGCCACCGTGAGCAGCGATCTGCGCCCGAGCACCCGCGTGGTGTTGATCAAGGCTTATGACGAACGCGGCATTGTCTGGTACACCAATTACGACTCTCGCAAAGGCCAGGAACTGGCGGGCAACCCCTATGCGGCCTTGCAGTTCCACTGGGTTGAGCTCGAACGTGTGGTGCGCATCGAAGGTGTCGTGAAAAAAGTCAGTGAAACCGAGAGTGACACCTACTTCCACAGCCGCCCGCTCGACAGCCGCATTGGTGCCTGGGCCAGCCCGCAAAGCCAGGTGATCAGCGGGCGCGGGGTGTTGGTGGCCAACGCGGCCAGGTATGGCGCCCAGTTTCTGCTGCAACCGCCCCGCCCGCCCCACTGGGGCGGTTACCGCCTGAAACCCGAGCGCTGGGAGTTCTGGCAAGGGCGCAAGAGCCGCCTGCACGACAGGCTTCGTTATGGCCTGCAGCCCTTATCTGACAAGGGCTCACAACTATGGATTCGAGAGCGACTGGCACCCTGAATTTGGGTTTAACCAGAGCTTGGGGGGGCCTGCTGTGCGCCTTGCTGGTGTCGCTGCTGCTGCATGCGCTGCTGCTCTGGCCGTCCCACCAGATCTGGCAGCTGCCCTCTTGGCTGCGCGGCCAGCCGGACCAGCGGGTGATCCTGAGGGTGGTGCGCCCCGCCCAAAGCGAGCCACAGACAGCACACCAGCCGCCCCAGCAGGCGCCTGCGTTGGCACCGCCTGCACCTCAGCCCACTGAACCAGAGGAGCAGTCGCTCCCACCACAGCCACCGTCAAATCCGGAACGGCTGCCAGACAGCGAGAACGGTTATTTGCCCGCAGAGTTTCTTTCCCGCACGGCATTGCCCGCCAGCGAGATCGAGCTGCAAGACCTTGCGGCACCCGAGGCGCCTGGCCGCCTGCAACTGCTGCTGTGGATCAATCAGGCAGGGGAAGTGACCCAGGTGGACGTGGAGGCGAGCGACGCACCAGACTGGTTTACCCAAGAAGTGACACAGCGGTTCAAACAGGCCGTGTTTGAACCGGGGCTCAGAGCTGGCCGAGCCGTGGCCAGCCTGATGCGCATCGAGGTGCTGTTCTGAGGATCACAGCGCCTGCGCCCGGCCTGTCACCCCCGCTCAGAAACTCTCCCACTCATCGTTGCCAGCCTTGCCGCCACTGTCATGAGGCAGGCTGGCCGCTTTAGGTGCTGGTTTGTTCGCCAGCTTGGCGGTCACCGTGCTGCTGGCTGCCACCGGTTTGGAGACGTTGGGCCGGATGGCTGCACTGCTGCGTGCCGCAGGTGCCGAAAAACCGTGATCCTGTCCCGACGCAAGTTTGAACACCGCCACTGTTTGCACCAGATCCTGTGCCTGACTCTTGAGGCTGCTGGCCGCTGCGGCCATTTCTTCCACCAAAGCCGCGTTTTGCTGGGTGACCTGGTCCATCTGCTGGATGGCTTCCCCAATCTGGCCCACACCCTGGCTTTGCTCGGTGCTGGCTGCACTGATCTCACCCATGATGTCGTTGACCCGGCGAATGGAGGCCACTACTTCGGTCATGGTGGTACCGGCCTGGTCCACCAGGGCTGTACCTTGTTCGACCCGCTCGACACTGGTGCTGATCAGGGTCTTGATTTCTTTGGCGGCTTCAGCACTGCGGCCTGCCAAGCTGCGCACTTCACTGGCCACCACCGCAAAACCACGACCCTGTTCACCCGCACGGGCGGCTTCGACCGCCGCATTCAACGCGAGGATGTTGGTCTGGAAGGCGATGCCGTCGATCACACTGATGATGTCGCTGATCTTGCGGCTAGCTTCATTGATGCCTTTCATGGTGTCCACCACCTGGGCGACGACTTCACCGCCCTTGATGGCCACCGAGCTGGCGTTTTGGGCGAGCTGGTTGGCCTGACGGGCGTTGTCGGCGTTTTGTTTGACGGTGGAACTGAGCTCTTCCATGGAAGCGGCTGTTTCCTCCAGAGCGCTGGCCTGTTCTTCGGTGCGTTGGCTCAGGTCGTTGTTGCCCTGGGCGATCTCGGAGCTGGCGGTGGCCACCGAGTCGGAGCCGGCGCGTACCTTGGAGACCACACTCACTAAGCCTGTTTGCATGCGGGCCATGGCTGCCATCACACTGGTCGTATCTCCACTGCGAACCTGCAAAGTGGCAGTCAGATCGCCATCAGCCACAAGGCTGGCTGCATGGCTCAAATCGGCTGGCTCGGCCCCCAGCGCACGGGTCAGGCTTCGGGTAATGAGTACGCCCGCCAATACGGCCACTCCAAACACAAATAAGCAGACAGTGATCAAGACAACTCGCTGCGTGACGTAGATGGCTTCCGACTCTTCTACCAACTCGACGGAACGCGCTGCCGTGAAATCCGCATAGTTGGTTTCAGCTTTAGCCAATGCCGCCAAAAGAGGGCGGCATTCCGTATTCATTTTTGCAATGGCTTCTTCATGCTTGTTACTGAGGGTCAACTCAACAATACCCATGGCCACTGGTGCGTATGATTGTTCAATCTTGTCGATCTCGGCAATCAAGCGACGCGCTTCGTCTGATACATCAGCCTCTTTGGCCATCTCTTTGAGTTTGGCCATGCGCTGCCCCACATCTTTATGCGCTTGCAAGACGTTGTTTTTCTCAATGGCCAAGTCTTGTGGTTGTGTCACCAACACCAGATTGCGCGCCGCTATGGCACGACTGTCCACCGCTTGTCGCACGCCAGCTGCCATCTGGGCCTGTGCGTTGATGCCATTGATGTAGTTTTCAAAACGATCGTGGGCATCGTTGAGCATCTTCGCGGAAAAGCCAGATACCAGTAAAACCATCAAGGCCAGTCCACCAAACGACCAAGCCAACTTTGTACGTACCGTCAAATTGTTCATAGGAAATTCCAGGTAGTTGCAGCTGTTTCAAGCCATTGAAGGATCTATGCCCATGTCCGAACTGGACATGAGTTTTCCGATGTCGATCAGGATCAGCATGCGGTTTTCCAGCGAGCCTATGGCCAGCAGGTGGTCGCTGCCAATGGCCGATGACAGCTCGGGCACCGGGCGTAATTGCTCCGGGCTCAGGGTGATGACGTCTGAGACCCCATCGACCACCATGCCCACCACCCGGCTGCCGATGTTGAGAACAATCACCACAGTGAAGTGGTCGTAATTGACCGGGTTGAGCTTGAACTTGATACGCATGTCCACCACCGGCACGATCACACCGCGCAGGTTGACCACCCCCAAAATGTGTTCAGGCGCATTGGCCATGCGGGTGGGACGCTCGAAGGAGCGAATTTCCTGCACCCGCAGGATGTCGATGCCGTACTCTTCCTCACCCAGCTTGAATGCCAGGAACTCACTGACAGCCAAGGCCCGGTTCACGTCCGTGACAGGTGTCGCTCCATGATGCGCAGCGTCTGTGCTTTCCATGTTTACCTCCATATTTTCAACATCAAACCATACAATTTGACAAAATTATATATTAATTGATAAATTTTGCATGTTTCGATAAAAATTCGAAGCTAGGTGTTCAGAACAGGCTGAGTAGCCAGAGCGAATCACTTGGAAGGGGCGTGGCAGGTGGCCGCATCAAAGTCCTGCCCCAACCAGTGTGAGGGCGGCACCACAACGCGTCAAGTCAAGACACATCGGGACAAACCCGGCAGAAGCGCCGGGCCCGCAGTGCCAAAACCTCAGCCGAGCCAGCCCACCAAAGCCATCACCAGCGAAATCGTCAACAGGCCCAACAAGGTCGACACCGCCAGGCTGGCGGTCACCAGTTCTTGTGCGACCTCGTAACGCTGGGCAAACAGGAACACATTGGCGCCCATGGGCAAGGCGGCGGTGACGATCATCACGTTCAGGGTGGGGCCTGCCATGCCCAGCCCCCAGCCCAAAAGTGCTACCAGCAATGGCAGGGCCAGGTTTTTCAGCAGGCTGATGCCCAAAGCCGCTTTCAGGTGGGTGCCAATCTGCACCTGTGTCAGCATCGCACCCACCAGCACCAGCGCCACCGGCCCAAAGGCACTGCCCAGCAATTGCAGCGGCCGGTCCACCACCTCGGGCAACACCAGCCCGGTCTGCGCAAACAACAAACCCGCAATGATCGGCATCGGCACCGGGTGGATCAGGCCACCTTTCAAGGCCAGCAACACCGTCAGTGCCATGTGCTGCTGGCCGCCCTGCCCGGCCAGGCGCGCCTGGCGTGCACTGGCCATCTCCAGCACCACGGTGGTGATGGTCAACATCACCAGCAAATGCACCGACACCAGGGTCAGCAGCGTGACCATGCCGGCCTGCCCGTAGGCCAGGCTGATCAGCGGGATACCGATCATCACGGTGTTGCTGAAGGTGCAGGCCAGCGCCAGCACGGCGGCCCGGTGGTCGCGGCCCTTGCCCACAAAAACGCCCATGAACAGCAGCAGCACGGCGGCGAAGTACATGAGCAGTGGCCTGAAGTTGAGCTGCTCCACATGCACCGTGCTCATGGTGCGAAACAGCAAGGCCGGTGTGAGCACCGAAAACACCAGGTTGGAGAGGTCTTTGTTGGCCTCGACCCGGATCAGTCCAGCTCGAACCGCGATGAAGCCGATAGCAATCAAAAAAACCACGGGCAACAAGGCCGAGACAACAGGACTGTTCACTTCAAACAACACATGGGATAACAAAGACAACGCATGAAAACACAAAAACCACCCAGGCGCTGGCCAGGGTGGTTTTTGAATGCTGATAGCCGGGGGGGTGACGCTCAGGTCGGCCGCCCGGCCAGACAGGGCGTTATTTGTGCGCGCTACGTTCGGCCTCAGCCATTTTTTTCCGCAACACAACATAGGCATAACCCAGACCCGCAATCATCGCGGCGATGACCACAACACTCATCAGCCCGTAGTCGGTGGAAAAAAGATCTTGCAACGCTTTCATGGTTTGGCTCCTTGTCAATCAGGTCAATACGGCCCAAAGACCCTACTGTGCGACAGGAATTGCACTCAAAACATGACAAGGATCAAGTCCAGCCCAGATTCAAAGCAGAAACCGCGTTTGGACGGGCGGGTTCACCTGGTTTGCTGGCCATCGAGCATGCGGTAATACAGACCCGTCGGGTCGTCTGACAACACGGCCAAGGTGCCCTCCACCAGCACCGGCTCCAGCGAGTACTTGACCGGTGTGCGGGTCTTGACTTCGATCATGCTCTCGGGCCCGCCAGGTGTACAAAAGGCGCAGGTCAACGGCACCGAGGTCAAGAGGAAATGGGTCTGTTTCTGGCCCGGGCTCAGCGGCATCATGAAACCCTGCACCCGCTGGGTTTTGCCGTCCAACGCCAGCACCGCGGCGGGAAAGGTCGGCAGCACCCGCTTCTTGACCACGCTGACCTTGACATCCGACAGCAGCGACCAGGGCAACACATCGGCACGTTCGACCAGCGGCGCAAACGGGCTGTTGGGGCTGTGCACACCCGGGCCGGCCCCCGAAGGCACACCGGCGATCGGCGAACTCAGCTGCGCCAGGGCAGGCGCGGCTGCCGCCAACAGCAGGACAGACAGCGCCAGACCCCGCCAGCCCAAGCGACCTTCTCTGCGCACCCAATCACCCATGGACGACCCCTTTTTTGAAACCCACTGATGTTAGTGCGTGTGTTTCATGCCGCAAAACTTGCCAATCGCCAGGCCCTTGCATTCCACCTGCAGCTGCTTTTCACAGACCTCGTCAGACTTGCCCGACTCCAGGCATTTGGCGGCATTTTCGTGCGCGGTGGCCATGGCCCGGTGGCGCGCAATGTCCTCTTGCGTGGCTTTGTCCAGTAGCGTCGTGGCAGCTATGCCAAAAGTAGCAAATGACCCCATCAACATAAGGGCTAGAAGGCTTTTTTTCATACAAACTCCAGACTAAGTTCTAGGGGAAACGACAACAACAGATCGGGGCAGAGCAGCAGCCACATCGGACCTCAGCGGCCCTGCAGAAGTTCCAGCACACTGACGCGGTAGGCCCCCAGCGCGGGCAGCAGCGCCGCCCCCAGTGACACCAGCAGCGCCAAGGCGGGCACCACCAACAAGTCGGACGGCCAGACCCAGCCGCCCACCAGCAGCGAGCTGTCGAGCTGCAGGAACCAGCCCAGCGCCGCGGTGCAGCCCTGGCCCAGCAACAGACCCAAGGCGCCCGCCAGCAGGCCCAGCCAGAGCGCCTCACACAGCAGCAAAGCCGCCACCCGCCGGGGCGGTGCGCCCAGCATACGCAGCAACGCCAGGTCGGCCCGGCGCTCACGCACCGCGCTCCATAACGCGATGAACACACTCAAACCAGCGGTGAGCAAGAGCACCGCCGCAAAAGCGCGCAGCACCTCGGTGCCCAGGCCCAGCATGTGCAAGAGCCGGGTGATCTCGACCGCCGGGGCGGCGGCCTGCATGTCGGTGCTGCTGTTGACATAACGCGGAAAAGTCAGTGCCGCCATCGGCGTTTTGTACCGCACCAGCGCCAGCGTGATTTCACGCTCGTCTTCCATCACAGCGCGGTCTTCGTCATCGAGTGCGGTGTAGTCCTCGTGCACCTTCCAGACCGAGGCCGTGTCGGTCAGGATCAGGCGGTCCAGCACACTGGCGCTGGGCTGCAGGATGCCGACCACGGTGTAGGTACTGTCACCGTGAACATGGCCACCTGCGCCCAGACCATGCGAGCCAACAAAGGTCTGGCCCAGCTGCAGCCCAAGCTGGCGCGCCACCGTCGAGCCCAGCACCACCTGCATCGGTGTGGTCCAGAGCTGGCCCTGCGCCAGCTGCGCGTTGTAGTGGTGGATGTAGTTGATGCTGGTGCCCACAATGCGGTAGGCGTGGAAGTTGTCGCCCAGGCTGATCGGGATGATCTGCGCCACCTGCGGGTGGCTTTCAAGCTCGCGAATGTCTTTCAGCGGCACATTGCCGGTGGGCACATCCACATGCAACACACCGCTCAAAATCAGCTGCATCGGGCTGCCCTTGGCACCCACCACCACGTCGATGCCCGCCAGATCGCGGTCAAAGGCTTTTTCCAGCTGGTAACCGACCAGCAGCAAAAAGGTCATTGACGCTAGGCCCAGCGCCAGCAGCAGCACATTGAGCGCCGAATTCAGTGGCCGCGCCCACAGGTAACGCCAGGCCAACCACAAGGTCTTCATGCTGTGGATTCCATAGCTACTGGCCCTTTAAGAATAAGGGCTCAAAGCCATTTTGACCATCAGGCTTGGGCGGGATCAGCCGCGCCACCCGGGCGTCGTGGGTGGCAATCACCAGGGTTGCGCCTTGGGTTTGGGCGGTGGCCAGCAACAGCGCCACCGCATCGGCAGCGGCGACATCGTCCAGGCTCGCGGTGGGTTCATCGGCCAGGATCAGGGCGGGCTGCAGCAACACGGCGCGCGCCAGCGCCACCCGCTGCGCCTGCCCACCCGAGAGCTGCGCAGGCAGGCGTGCCGCCAACTCAGCCACACCCAGTGACGCCAGCGCCTGCTCGATGCGTGCAGCGTTTTCTGGCACACCGGCCGCCCACTGCGCCATGGCCAGGTTTTGGTAAACAGTGAGTGCCGCGCTCAAATGCAACTTCTGGGGCAAAAAACCGATGGTCCGGGCACGCCAGGCATCGGCGGCGGCAGGCTTGAGCACGCCAAGCAGTTGCCCGGCCACCTCCAGCTGACCATCGGTGGGCGCCACCAAAGCGGCCACCAGCGCCAGCCAGGTCGATTTGCCACAACCCGAGGGGCCGCTGAGCAACAACACCGTACCGGGCGCCACCATCACATCGGGAAAAACCAGCGTGGCACCACCTGGATAAACAAAACGCAAAGCCTGAGAGCGAATCATGGCGCGCAGTCTACCCAAGACGGCTCAGCCCTCAAGAGGCGGTGGCCTGATCTGATGCAGGTGACGGCCTGTTTTCAGCCCCTTGCGCCATGTCGGTGAGGGTCGGTGCCGAGGCAATGTGCAACGTTTGTGTCGGAAAGGCAAAACCAATGCCACGCTCGGCGAAGTCCCGCACCAGCTGCAAGTTGATGGCCTGTTGCGCGTCCATGTAAACGTTGTAGTCCGGTTCACGCACGTAATAGACCGCCTCAAAGTCGAGCGAAAAAGCGCCGAATCCCTTGAAGTGTGCGCGGTCAAAACGTGCTGCCGTTTGTGCCTCGATGGCTTGGCGGATCAGGTCTGGAATGGTTTTGAGTGCTGGTTCAGCCGTGTCGTAGGTCACCCCGATGGCAAACACCACACGGCGCTCCTGCATGCGTTTGTAGTTGCGGATGCGGCTCTTGAGCAAATCGTTGTTGGAAAAAACAATCTGCTCGCCACCCAAACCACGGATGCGGCTGGTTTTTAAACCCACATGCTCCACTGTGCCCATCAGGTCGTCCACGGTGATGAAGTCACCAATCACAAACGGTTTGTCGATGGCAATCGACAACGACGCAAACAGGTCACCCAGAATGTTCTGCACCGCCAGCGCCACCGCAATACCACCAATACCCAGACTGGCGATCAGCGCGGTGACATTGAGCCCGAGGTTGTCCAGGATCAGCAGTGCCACCAGTGACCACAGCACCACCCGCCCGAGGAAGGACAGCAGCGAGCGGGTCATCTCGCGTGCGCCGGTCTCATTCACATCACCCTGGGCAAACCGGTGGCGCAGCCAGAAATCCAATCCCCGCGTCGCCCAGAAACCACACTGCAGCAGCATCAGCCCAATCACAGTCCGATCAACAATTTTCTGCAAACCGGTCGGCAGCTCAAGAAACAGGCTGGCGATATACAGGCTGACCACACTGGCCAACAGCACCCGTGTGGCCGACAACACCTCGACCAAAAAGTCGTCAATCAAGGTGTCGGTGTTGCCTGCCAGGCGCTGCAGGCGACGCAACACCACACCCCGCAAAAAGTACAACACAACTAGGAAAACCGAGGCGGCCAGCAGCGCACTGAGCCAATGGGCAGAGGTGTTGTCGGCAAGAAGTTGGCGAAACAAGGGGCCTCCCATCCTGAAAAGTCATTACAAGGCACCAATTATATTTGCACAAATATAATTGGTGCACAATGACCCCAACGGCTCTGCGTGCCAGGACGTTCCAAACGGAGACAAAAGCCATGAAAAATGACCCGACCACAAACACTTCACCCCCTTTGAGCATTGCCCTGATCAGCATCCACGGCCTGATCCGCGGCCATGATCTGGAACTGGGGCGGGATGCCGACACCGGCGGACAAACCAAATATGTGGTGGAGCTCGCCAACGCACTGGGTGAACGTGATGACGTCGCCAAAGTGATGTTGTTGACACGCCGCGTGGTGGACGATTTGGTCAGCCCCGACTACGCCGTGGCAAATGAGCCGCTGTCGGCCAAGGCCAGCATCGTGCGTGTGGAATGTGGTGCGCCAGGCTATGTGCGCAAAGAGTTGCTGTGGGACTCGCTGGACAGTTTTTCAGACAATGTGTTGGCCTATTTCAAACTGCCCGGAAACATGCCGGACGTGATCCACAGCCACTATGCGGATGCGGGTTATGTGGGGGCGCGTCTGTCGCACCAGCTGGGGATTCCCTTGGTGCACACCGGCCATTCTCTGGGGCGCAACAAACGCAAACAACTGGTGGCCAGTGGTGTCAAACGCAGTGAGATTGAATCAACCTACAACATCAGCCGACGGGTAGAAGCCGAAGAAACCACCTTGGGGGCGGCTGAGCGAGTGATCACCAGCACACAACAGGAAATTGAGCAGCAATACGGCTTGTACGACTATTACCAGCCCCAAGCCATGCGTGTGATTCCGCCGGGCACCGACCTCAAGACATTTTTCCCGCCGCAGGGCGAGGACGAAGACCCGAGTGTGGCCCTTGAACTCGCCAAATTTCTGAAAGAACCCACCAAACCCATCATTCTTGCGCTGTCACGCCCGGACCCCAAAAAGAACATCATTTCCCTGATCGAAGCTTATGGCGAGTCGCCCAAATTGCAGCAAGTGGCCAATCTGGTGATTGTGGCGGGCAACCGGGACGACATTCAGGACATCAGCGGTGTGTCAAAAACCGTGCTCAACGACATCCTGCTGGCCATCGACAAATACGATTTGTATGGCAAGGTGGCCTACCCCAAACACCACAAGGCGTCCCAAGTACCCACCCTGTACCGGCTGGCGACCCGCCTGGGCGGTGTGTTTGTCAACCCGGCCCTGACCGAGCCATTTGGTCTGACCCTGATCGAAGCCGCAGCCTGTGGCCTGCCGCTGGTGGCAACCCAAGACGGTGGCCCCATCGAGATCATCAAAAACTGCAACAACGGCTACCTGATCGACCCGCTGGACAAAGCCGCCATGGCCAAAAAGCTGCTGCTCACGCTCACCCGCAAAAAAGATTGGCAGCGGTTCTCGGCCAACGGTGTGGCCGGTGTGCGGCAGTTCTACTCTTGGCCAGCGCATGTGGAGAGTTACCTCAAGGTGATCCGGCCTCTGGTGGCCAAAACCGAGCCTGTCGTCAAGCTGAGCTTGAAGCGTCGGCCCAACCTGTTTCGTCGGCAGGCACTGTTCACCAGCCTTGACCTGAACCTGACTGGGGATCAGGCCTCTCTCGCTGAGCTGTTGAAGCTGATTCACGACCAACGCAAGGCATTCATCTTTGGCATTGCCACTGGTCGGCATCTGGATGATGCTCTGGTGGTGTTGCGCCAGCACGGTATTCCCGAGCCCGACATCCTGATCACCAACCAGGGAACACACATCCACTACGCGCCCGAGCTGACACGTGACACGGCTTGGGAGCGACACATCGACCACCATTGGAATCCACAGGAAATTCGCACCCTGCTGGCGGAGATTCCGGGCCTCAAGATGCAACCCAGAAACTGCCAGAGCGCCTTCAAGATCAGCTACTTCATCGACCCAGCAAGCGCCGATGTCACGGAGATCCGGCAAGTCCTGCTGCGCAACGACCAAGCCGTCAACCTGGTGTTTTCGTTTGGCCATTTTCTGGACATCCTACCTGCGCGCGCGTCCAAGGGGCTGGCATTGCGCTGGTGCGCCGACCAGTTTGGTTTCCCGCTTGACAACACACTGGTTGCAGGTGTCACACGTGCCGATGAAGACATGTTGCGCGGCAACACCATGGGGGTGGTTGTGGCCAACCAGTACCCCCCGGAACTGTCTGAACTCAGTGATGTGGACAAAATCTATTTCTCCAAAGACCTGTACGCAGCCGGTATTCTGGAAGCCATTGCGCACTACCAATTTTTGACACCTAACAGAGACAAAACCACCTGATGACACGCCTGCTGCTTTGCACCGACCTGGATCGCACGCTGATCCCCAACGGATCTCAACCCGAGTCGCCACAAGCGCGCGCCTTGTTTGCCAAGCTGGCAGACAACCCAGGTGTGACACTGGCCTATGTCAGCGGCCGCCACCAGGCGCTGATCCAGCAGGCAATTCGCGACTTCGACTTGCCCACGCCCGCTTTCGCCATTGCTGACGTGGGGGCTTCGATCTACCAGGTGACAGGGACGGTGTGGCAACGTTGGCACGCATGGGACGCCCATATTGCCCCGGCGTGGGCGGGGGCCAGCCACAACGATCTGCGAGGTCTGCTGTCTGGCATCACGGCGCTGACCCTGCAGGAGCCCGAAAAACAGGCGATCCACAAACTCAGCTACTACGCGCCGATTGACACCCAAACAACGGACTTGTTGGCGCAGATAGAGGCCCTCTTCAAACCTTCGGGCATCCAGGTCCATCTGATATGGAGCATCGACGAAGCAACCCAACAAGGCCTGCTGGACATCCTGCCAGCCTCTGCCAACAAGTTACATGCCATTGAGTTTTTGATGGCAAAGCAGGGTTTCGCGTGTGATCAGACGGTGTTTGCCGGCGACAGTGGCAACGACCTGGATGTGCTGACCAGCGACATTCCGTCCGTGCTGGTGGCCAACGCCGACGCGGACATCAAGGCCCGCATGGCCAACGTTTCGCCCGCCAAGCTCTACCTCGCCAAAGGTGACTTCCTGGGCATGAACGGCAATTACGGCGCCGGCATTCTCGAAGGTGTGGCCCATTTCCACCCGGGCATGGCGGTCTGGTTGCGCCAACAACATTGATATGAATCGAAAGCCCACCCCATGTACGAACAAGAATCCCACGCGCTGTTAAACGACATCCTGACCAAACTCAAGCCAGAGTTGAGCAATACCCACACCCGCCACTTCTACACCCGCCTGGGAGCCAACTTTTACGCCATCCATTCGTTGTTTCACCTGCTGTATGGTGAGCGCGAGGACTTCAAGCAGCAGTTGTCGAGCCTGGTGGAGACACTGGCCTTGCGTTATGTGCAGCGGGCGCCACACTTGCGCGAGTCAGACATGGCGCGCGAAAAAAACTACAACTGGTTCCTGAGCCAAAAATGGGTGGGCATGGCGCTGTACTGCGACCGTTTCGCCGACAACCTGAATGACCTGCAGACCAAACTTCCCTACCTGCAAGACCTCGGCATCAATCTCTTGCATGTCATGCCGATTCTGGATTGCCCGCCGGAGGCCAGCGATGGCGGTTATGCGGTGCGCAACTACCTCGAAGTGGATGCACGTTTTGGCAGCACCAACGATGTCGAGGCGTTGGCCAGTTCACTGACCCAGCGTGACATGTTGCTGGTGCTGGACGTGGTGGTCAACCACACCTCGGACCAACATGAGTGGGCGAAGCGCGCGCGCCAGGGCGACAAAAAATACCAGGACTATTACTACGTTTTTGACGACCGCAGCCTGCCCGACGCCTATGAACAAGGCATGCCCGAGGTCTTTCCACTGCAGGCACCAGGCAACTTCACCTGGGATGAGGCCATGGGCAAGTGGGTGATGACTGTGTTCAACACCTACCAGTGGGACTTGAACTACCGCAACCCGTCGGTGTTCATTGAGATGTTGGACGTGATCCTGTTCTGGGCCAACAAAGGGGTGGATATCCTGCGACTCGACGCGGTGGCCTTTTTGTGGAAAAAGATCGGCAGCAGCTGTCAGAACGAACGCGAAGCCCATCTGCTGCTGCAACTCATGAAAGACTGCTGCCAGGTCACCGCACCAGGGGTGCTGTTCATTGCCGAGGCGATTGTTGCCCCGAGTGAGGTGTCCAAGTATTTTGGTGAAGATGCGATCAACGCCAAGGAGTGCGAAATTGCCTACAACGCCACCTTCATGGCCTTGTTGTGGGACGCGGTGGCCACCAAAAATGCCCGTTTGCTCAACCAGGGGGTCAAAAGTTTGCCCACCAAACTGGAACGTGCCACCTGGCTCAATTACGTCCGTTGCCACGACGACATCGGCCTGGGCTTTGATGACCGTGATATCAGCCTGGCTGGGTATGACCCACGCCAACACCGCCAGTTTCTGATCGAGTATTTCACCGGCCGGTTTGAGGGTTCACCCGCGCGTGGCTTGCCCTTTGGTGTGAATAAAAAAACCGGTGACGCGCGTTTTACTGGCTCCTTGGCCTCCTTGGTCGGCTTGGAATCGGCCCTGCAGAGCCAGGATGAACAAGCCATCGATGCAGCCATCAAAACAATTGTGTTGTTACACAGCATGATCCTGTCGTTTGGTGGTATCCCGCTGATTTATTACGGGGATGCGTTGGGCACGCTCAACGACATGGCCTACATGACCGACCCCTTCAAGGCCAACGACAACCGATGGGCGCACCGTTCCCACTTTAATTGGGAAAAAGCTGAAAAACGCCATCAAAGCGGCACCGTCGAACACAAATTATTCAGCACCATGAAAAAGCTGATCGCGCTGCGCAAGGAACTGGTGGCCTTCGCGGACTTTGACAACCGGCAACTGCTGTCGGTCAACAACCTCAACCTGCTGGCCTTCTTGCGCACAGATCCCAAAAACAGTCACAACAAAGTCTTGGTGGTGGGCAATTTCAGCACCGAAGCACAGCGGTTTGACATAGACCCGCTGAGCTCGTGCACCCTGTTCATGCACCACGATGTCAAAGACCTGGTGGCAGGAACTCGGTTGGCACTGGACAGCCACGGCCTGCTGATCCCGCCCCTGTCCTTTTATTGGTTGTCGGAATAAGCTGATTCAGGCCGACCCGGCGGCGGCGCTGGCGCAATCGGCACACACGCCACGCACCGCCAAGTCCAGGCTCACATCCTGGTAACCCAGCGCTTTCAGAGCCTGCAGCGCACCTTCGGCAGCGGCCTCCAGATCCAGCGCATTGCCTTGCAACGCTCCGGCCAGCGGGCTGTCGCGGTGGCAGGTCTGGCATTCAAAGTGCGGCATGGCCTTGACACTCTCGGGCATGGCCTGGTAACGGCGCACCCGATTCGCATCCACCCTGCATAGCAAGAGGCCCACCTGGGTCAGCCGGTCAATCAGGCGGTACAACGTGACGCGGTCCAGCGTCACGCCCTTGTCCGGCTCGGCGCCCTGCAAGGCCGACAACAGCTGCGCATGGGTGTAACTGGTATCGGCGTGCGCCAGAAACCAGCCCAGCACCAGGCGCGCCGCCACCGTGCGTCGCAAGCCGTGGGCCGAGAGCAGCGCGTCGATGGGGTCCGTGCGCGCCGGGTGTGCAGAAGAAACCGTCATGGTGTGGGCCTCAAATCAAGATTATTGCCATTGAGTTGCATTAACTCAAAAATGCAAGTCAATTGCGATACACTATACCGCAACCCAGTTGCACTAGCGAAACAACCGCTCTGTTTGATGCCCTCTTCTTATCCCCCACACAGCCCTGACACCCCGCCCGCGCCAGGTCAAAACCACGACCATGGCGCCGGTCATAGCCACACCCATCCGGCAACGCAAGGCCACTTGAGCACGTCAAGTCCCGACCTGCGCAGCAGTGTGCTGGGCTGGCCAGCCTGGCAGCGGTTGTTGCTTGTGTTGCCGGTGTTGCTGCTGCTGTGGCTGGCCGTGCTCTGGGCCAGCGCCGAGGTGCAGCCATGGTGACGGTCGAGAACCTGACGGTGAGTTACCGCCAGCACCCGGCCCTGCACCACATCAGCGGCCGTTTTGTGGACGGGTCGCTGACGGCGGTGATTGGCCCCAATGGCTCGGGCAAAAGCACCCTGCTCAAAAGCATCATGGGCCTGCTGCGCCCGGCGGGTGGGCGGGTGCAGGTGAACACCCCACGCGCACGCATTGCCTACATGCCCCAGCTCACCGAGATCGACCGCACGTTTCCGATGTCGGTGCAGGACTGTGTACAGCTGGGCTGCTGGGCTGCCAGCGGCGCCTGGGGCGGGGTCACCCCGGCGCTGCGGCAACGCGTGGCCAATGCCATCACCGAGGTCGGTTTGACCGGTTTTGAGCAGCGCAGTGTGGGCTCACTCTCAAGCGGGCAATTGCAACGGGTGTTGTTTGCTCGGCTGATGGTGCAGGACGCCGATCTGATCTTGCTCGATGAGCCCTTCAACGCCATGGACAGCCGCACCACCGACGCACTGCTGGCCCTGGTCCACCGCTGGCATACCGAGGGCCGCACCGTGGTCGCGGTGTTACACGACGACGAGCAGGTGCGTGCCCACTTTGACCAGACGCTGCTGCTGGCACGTGAGCTGGTGGCCTGGGGCGACACGCACACCGTGCTGACCGGGCCCAACCTGCAACGCGCCCGCGCCCTGGCCGAGGCCTGGGACGACCACGCCGACATCTGCCACACCGACGAGTTGCCCTCACTACCAAAGCGGGAGGCTGTATGACGATGGCCCCCTGGTTGTGGGACAGCCTGATTGGCCCGTTTGCCGAATTTGCCTTCATGCGCCGTGCGCTGGTGGCTACGCTGGCGCTCTCACTCAGCGCCGCGCCACTCGGAGTGTTTCTGACATTACGGCGCATGAGCCTGCTCGGAGACGCGCTGAGCCATGCGGTGCTGCCCGGTGTGGCGGTGGGGTTTTTGCTGTTTGGCCTGTCCCTGCCAGCCATGGCACTCGGTGGGGTGGTCGCTGGGCTGCTGGTGGCCGGCATTGCCGGTCTGGTCAGCCGCGCCACCAGCCTCAAAGAAGATGCCAGTCTGGCTGCGCTGTACCTGGTGGCGCTGGCGATTGGCGTGGCACTGATCTCGCGCCAAGGCAGCCAACTGGACCTGTTGCATATCCTGTTTGGCAGCGCACTCGGTGTCGATGCACCCGGGCTGCTGCTGGTGGCCGGTGTCGCCAGCCTGAGCCTGCTGCTGCTGGCCGCCGGTTACCGTGGCCTGGTGCTGGAGACCTTTGACCCGGTGTACCTGAGCGCCGCTGGCGGCAGGGGCTGGGTCTGGCAACAGGGCTTTCTGATGCTGGTGGTGCTCAACTTGGTGGCTGGCTTTCAGACCCTTGGCACACTGATGGCGGTGGGCCTGATGATGTTGCCCGCCGTCTCGGCCCGCCTCTGGCATGAACACCTGAGCGCCCAGCTGGTCAACGCCAGTGTGCAGGCCATGCTGGCCAGCCTGGCCGGGTTGCTGCTGTCTTACCACCTGGACACCCCCAGTGGCCCCACCATCATTGGTTGTGCCGGGGTGTTGTATGCCTTGTCATTGCTGTTGTCGCCGGGCGGCTGGCTGCCCAAATTGCTCAAGCGCCCACACCGGGTGGCGTGAGCCCTGTCTTTACATCCTGAAAGGAATATCCCATGAAACGACTGACCTTGAAATGGTTGGCCTGCGCCGCCCTGAGTGCGCCTTTGCTGCTGCAAACCAGCCACGCCGCCGAACCAATCCCGGTGGTAGCCAGCTTCAGCATCCTGGCCGACCTGGTGCAGGTGGTGGGTGGTGAACGCGTGAAGGTGCAGGCCCTGGTCGGGCCCGATGCCGATGCGCATGAGTTCACACCCTCGCCTGCCGATGCCAAGGCGATTCTGGGCGCACGTCTGTTTGTCATCAACGGGCTCAATTTCGAGCCCTGGGCGCAAAAATTGGCCAAGTCAGCCGCTTACGCTGGCCCGACTCTGGTGGCCAGCCAAGGTGTCAAACCCCGCAGCATGCCCGCCGAAGAAGCGCATGGGCATGGGCATGACCATGGCCACTCGGCCACCGACCCGCACGCCTGGCAAGACCCAACCAACGTCAAGCTGTATGTGAAAAATATTGCCAAATCGCTCTCCAGCCTTGATCCGCAGGGGGCTGACAGCTACCAGAAAAATAGCGACGCCTACATCAAGGAGCTTGATACGCTGGATAGCTTTGCCAAAGAGCAGCTGGCCAGTCTGAGCCCGCGTCAACGCCAGGTGATCACCTCACACGATGCTTTTGGTTACTTTGGCGCGCGTTACCAGATCCGTTTCCTGGCGCCCCAAGGCATCTCGACCGAGGGTGAGCCCAGTGCCAAAGAGGTGGCCAAACTGATCCGCCAGATCAAGCAGGACAAGATCCGCGCGGTGTTTGTGGAAAACATGAGCAACCCCAAGCTGCTGGCGCAAATTGCCAAGGACACCGGCGTGACCCTGGGCGCCAAGCTGTATGTGGACGCCCTTTCCAGCCCCAGTGAGCCAGCCAGCACTTACCTGAAGCTGATGCAGCACAACGTCACCCAGTTGGTGGCGGGCATGAAACTCAACTGAGTCTTGACACACGCGGGCAGCGCCCGCGATGCTGGGCCTGAAGCATCCGGCCAGCTGCAATCGGTGCAGGGCGCCGGGTGCAGACCGCTTTGATATTCATTTTGTAGCGTCAAGCGCTTGTTCAACAAGCGCTGGGGCTTCTTTTTGTCAAAAATTTGGAGGTCCCTATGCAACATTCCCTTGTGCCTGTCACGGTGCTGTCGGGTTTTCTGGGCGCGGGCAACACCACCTTGCTCAACCACATGCTGGCCAACCGGCAGGGGCTGCGGGTGGCGGTCATGGTCAATGACATGAGCGAGGTCAACATCGACGCCTCGCTGGTGAACAAGACGACCCGCTTCCATCATGGGAACGCATGAAAACCCCGCCTGAGCCAGCTCCCGCCCTTGGCTCCACGGTTGTAACTTCTCAAATACTTGTATGAAACCTATCGTCTCTGCCAGCACAAACTTCTTGCTTCGCCGCGCCCTGCTCCTGGGCTTGGTCGCCGCTGTCCCTGCGGCCGTGGCCCAAAGCGGCCCCTCGGCCAACGCCCGCGTCCTCAAGGTGGCTGCACCTTGGGAAATCGGCAGCCTGGACCCGTCCAAGACCGGCTACATCTTCACCCGCCTGGAAATCACCGAAACCCTGGTGGATGTGGATGCCACTGGCCAACTCAGCCCCGGCCTGGCCGCACGCTGGAGCGTCTCGCCCGACCAGAAAACCTGGCGCTTTGCTGTGCGGCCCGGCGCCCTGTTCCATGACGGCTCGGCCGTAACCCCCGAGGCCGTGGTGCGCAGCCTGGAGCGGGCACTGGCCCAACCCGGCATCCTCAAGAACACCCCCATCCAACGCATCGCGGCGGTCAACGGTGAGGTACAGATCGCGCTCAAACAAGCCTTTACCGCGCTGCCGGCCTACCTGGCCCACAACAGCACCCAGATCCTCGCGCCCGCCGCCTTTGCGGCAGACGGCACAGTGCAGGCGGTGCTTGGCTCAGGCCCCTACAAAATCGTGCGTATCAATGCACCCCAAAAACTGGAGACAGTTGCCTTTGAGGGCTGGCGCGGCAAACGCCCGGCGGTCGAGCGGGTGGAGTACCTCTCCAGCAGTCGCGGCGAAACCCGGGGCATGCTGGCCGAAAGTGGTCAGGCCGACCTGGTCTTCACCCACGATGCGGTGGCCATCGAGCGGCTCAAACGCAACCCACGGCTGCAGTTCCACACCCTGCCGATTCCGCGCACGCTGTACCTCAAGGTCAATGCCGCACACCCGCTGCTCAAGGACGTGAAAGTGCGCCAGGCCATCAGTCTGGCGATCGACCGCCCGGGCATCGCCAAGGCCATTCTGCGCGAACCCAAGGCCGCAGCCACCCAGCTGTTCACGCCCGGTATGGCCGAATGGCATGTGCCGGGCTTGCAGCCGCTGACCCGCGACCTTGGCAAGGCCCGCCAGCTCCTGCAAGAGATTGGCTGGCAGGCGGGGCCGGATGGTCTGCTGCGCAAGGACGGCCGCCCCTTCAAGCTCACACTGCACACCTTCTCTGACCGGCCCGAGCAGCCGCCCATGGCTACCGCCATCCAGGCCCAGCTGCGCGAGGTCGGTATGGACGTGGCGGTGGCCATCGTCAACGCCAGTGACATCCCCGCCGGTCACCAGGACGGCTCGCTGGAGCTGGCGCTGGTGGCGCGCAACTACGCGCTGGTGCCCGACCCGATTGGCACCCTGTTGCAGGACTTGGGTCCCAAGGGCGGCGACTGGGGTGCCATGGGCTGGCAAAGTGCCCAGGTCACCAGCACACTGGAGAGCCTGAGCAGCGCCAATGATCCGGCGCGCCGCTCGCGCCTGCGCGGAGCGCTCGCCACCGTGTTGCAGGCCGAACTGCCGATCATCCCGGTGGCCTGGTACCAGCACACGGCCACCAACAGCCAACGGATCGGCAATGTCAGCATCGACCCGCTGGAGCGCAGCTACCGCATCAGCCAGTTCACCTGGGCGAAATGAGCATGGGCTGGACATGGGTAGCCCATCAGAGTGCACGTTTGCTGGGCCAGGGTGCCCTGGTGGCTGGCGCCGTGGGGGCGCTGAGTTTTGTCATGACGCGGGCCCTGCCCGGTGATGCGGCCTACCGCATTGCCGCAGGTCGTTATGGGTACGACCTGGTCGACACAGCGGCGGCCGATGCAGTGCGCAGCGAACTGGGCCTGGACCAGCCCGCCTGGCAGCAACTGCTGCACTGGCTGGGCGACCTGCTGCAACTGCGGCTGGGTGA
Source organism: Rhodoferax fermentans (assembly GCF_002017865.1). Lineage (NCBI taxonomy): Bacteria > Pseudomonadati > Pseudomonadota > Betaproteobacteria > Burkholderiales > Comamonadaceae > Rhodoferax > Rhodoferax fermentans. Next base: position 981,718 of record NZ_MTJN01000002.1, read on the forward strand.
ATCGATGGTGTCGGGCGACCCGGTGGTCGATGAAATCACCCACCAGCTCGGACACACACTGCAGCTCTCTGTGGCCGCGTGGCTGTTGGCCATCACCCTGGGCTTGCTCTTGGGCAGCTGGGTGGCTTTACGTGGCGGCCACTGGAGTGCCCGCTGGATCCAGCCAGTGTGCACGTTGCTGCGGGCCAGCCCGGCCTTTGTGCTGGGCGTGGTGCTGATGCTGGGCCTGGGTGTGCATCTGGACTGGCTGCCGGTGGCAGGCCATGGCGAGGCCATCAACCTGGTGTTGCCCGCTCTGGCCCTGGCTCTGACCCTGCTGCCCGGCATGACCCAGGTGGTGAGTCAGCGGCTGCAGCAGGTGCTGGCCTCTGACGCTTTTGAGTTCGCGCTGACCAAGGGTTTGCCACTGCGCGCTGCCCTGTGGCGCCACGCCCTGGCGCCGCTGGCGCTGGGCACCCTGGCCTATGCGGGCATGCAACTGGTGCTGCTGGTCGAAGGTGTGGTGGTGGTGGAAAGCCTGGTGGCCTGGCCCGGCATTGGCCATGCGCTGGTGCATGCTGTCCTCTCGCGCGATGTGCCCATGATCCAGGGCACGGCGCTGGCCATGGGTCTGCTGTTTGTGCTGCTCAATGGGCTCATGGATGCCGCCGTGCAATGGCTGGACCCGCGTCTGCGCGAGCCCGCTGGCAGAAGGAGTGCAACATGAGCGCCGCGTCACCCTCTGCCATCGTGACGTCGCCTGCACCGCTGGGACGCTGGGGCGTTTGGGTCCTGCTGGCGGTGTTGCTGCTGGGCCTGCTGAGCACCTGGCTGGGGCCAGACCCCGCCATCCAGAACCTGGACCAGAGCCTGGCCGCCCCCAGCACCAGCCATTGGCTGGGCACCGACCACTTGGGCCGCGACCTGCTGGCCCGCCTGGGCGAGGCGGTGCGTGTGTCGTTCTGGCTGGCGCTGGGCTCAGCCCTGCTGGCTGTGGGGCTGGGCACCGTGCTGGGGCTGTGCGCCGCCTGGCAGCGCGGGCTGACCGAGCGCCTGCTGTGTCTGTGTGCCGATGGTGTGGCGGCCATCCCTGGCTTGCTCTGGGTGCTGCTGGTGGCCGCGCTGGCACCGGGGCAAAAATGGGCGCTCTACAGCGGGCTGGTGCTCACCGCCTGGGTGGAGTTCTTCCGCCTGGTGCGCAGCCGCGCCAGCATGACCCTGGCGGGTGATGCGGTGCAGGCCGGGCGCCTGCTGGGTTTTGGTGCGCCTTACCTGTTGCGCTGGCATGTGCTGCCGCCCCTGCAGTCCGATCTGCTGCGCCTGTGGAGCTACGCCGTGGCCAACGCGGTGCTGGCGGTCGCGGCCCTGGGTTTTGTGGGGGTGGGCCTGCGCCCGCCCACGGCCGAACTGGGTCTGATGATGACCGAGGCCCTACCCTACTACGACGAAGCCCCGTGGCTGCTGGCCGGCCCGGTGCTCTTGCTGGTACTGACGGTGGCCGCCCTGCAATCGGCCACGCGGCCGCATGAAAGAGAGAGCGCATGAACGCCCCCCTGTTGCAGGTCAAGGACCTGCGTATCCACCTCCAGCCCAATGCACAGCAGCCGAAAGGGCGTACCCTGCTGGAAGCCTGCAGTTTTGCCCTGAACGCTGGTGAGCGCCTCACCATGGTGGGGGAATCAGGTGCGGGCAAGTCGCTGCTGGCCCAGGCCATCATGGGCACCTTGCCTGCGGCCTTGCGGGCCAGTGGCGCCATCTCGATCGGTGGTGTGGCGACCAACGGCGAGCGCGCCCTGACCCAAGCGCTGTGGGGTCGGCGCATGATGATGCTGCCGCAGGAGCCCTGGTCGGCACTGAACCCGCTGATGCGCATGCACAGCCAGGTGGCCGAGGCCGCCCATTTTGCGCGCGGCCTGGACTGGCCCACGGCCAGACAACAAGCCAGCACCCGCTTGCAGGCTGTGGGCGTGGGACATGCCGCACAACAATGGCTGCACCAGATTTCAGGTGGCATGGCCCAACGTGTGGGTGTGGCCTGCGCCGCCGTGGCACAGGCCAGCCTGTTGATCGCCGATGAGCCCACCAAAGGCCTGGACCCGCAGGCCTGCGCGCAAGTGGCACAGCTGTTGATGGCGGCCCAGACCCAGGGGCAGGCCCTGCTCACCATCACCCACGACCTGGACCTGGCCGCCCAGCTGGGTGGCCAGATCGTTGTCATGCGCCAAGGCCAGATCGTGGAACAGGGCCCGGTCCAGCAGGTGCTGCAGCAGCCGCAACATGCCTACACCCAGGCCCTGATCGCTGCCCAACCCAAACACTGGGCCAACTATCCCTTTGCCGCAACTGGCGAGGCTGAACCGGTGATACAAGCGCATGGCCTGAGCAAGTGCTACGGCGAGCGCCGCTTGTTTGACGGGCTGGACCTGGCGCTGCAGGCGGGTGAAGTGGTGGCCATCAGCGGCCCCAGCGGTTGTGGCAAAACCACGCTGGGCAATGTGTTGCTGGGTGTGGTGCAGGCGGATGCCGGACAGGTACAACACCGCACCGGCCTGCCCCGCTGGAAGTTCCAGAAGCTCTACCAGGACCCGCCTGCCGCGTTTTCAGCTTTTCGCACCCTGGGTCAGGCATTGGCCGATGTGCGCCAGCTGCATGGCCTGTCCGATGCCCAACAAACCCAGTGGATGCAGGCCCTGGGTCTGGATGAGGGCCTGTTGGCGCGGCGGCCCCACGAGGTCTCGGGTGGGGAGTTGCAACGTTTTGCGCTGCTGCGCCTGATGCTGCTGCAGCCGGCCTTCCTCTTTGCCGACGAGCCCACCTCGCGCCTGGACCCGATCACCCAGCGCCACACCATGCAGGTGCTGTGTGACTGCGCAGCGCAATCGGGCTGTGCGGTGCTGCTGGTCAGCCACGATGCCGACCTGGCCCGCAGCAGCAGCCACCGGCATTTGTCGATGGCCGACCTGGGCCGCCAGACGCCACCCCAACATGCCTCTGAAACACTCTGTTTTCAGTAGCTACTAGCCCTTTCAAAATAAGGGCTAGAGGCCAAAAAGACTGAAACTCAAGCGGGCTCGAATTCCTCGACGGAGGCCGCAGGCTTGGCCGGTGCCAGCTTGGCGAGCGCGGCCAGCGGGTCTTGGCCTTTCCAGCTGCCCTCACTGCCGAGCAGCCGGAAGCGGGCAAAGAAATACTCCACCAGCCACTTCTCCGAATAGGCGGACGCGATGGCTTTGCCGTGGTAAGTGTTGCCCCGTGCAAAAGCCGCCATCGACTGGCCATCGGGCCAGATCGAGAAGGTCATCTGGTAGAACAGCGGCGTCTCACCCATGCCGATCTTGAACACCACGTTCGGGTCGGCACCAATCATCTGGGAAATGTTGGGCGCACGGCTCCAGAAGCGGGTGGCGGCACCGAGTTTGACCTGCGCCCGGGTCAGCGCCACCAGCGGGCCGTCTGGCATGGCGTTGGAGTCGTAGTTGTCGGCAGTGAACGGCACCTTGCCACCCCACAGGCCTTTGGCGGATATTGGGTTGAGGTAGACCGTCCAGTGTTCATCCGACTTGGCGCGCCATTGTTGGAACAGTGCCTGGTTGGCGATCTGTTGGCGGGCCGTGGCTTCATCTGGCCAGACGGTGAAGATGCCCCAGACCGCCGTGTTGGGTTGGGGCGTGAAACCCTCGCCCGTACCAGAGCCCAGCAGCTTGTAGAACTGCAGGTCGGGCATGTTGTTGAGCGGCCCCCGCGCCCAGGCCATCTGGCCAACCACCCATAACCTGTCCAGCACGGACTCGAAGTGAAAGATGCTCAGGCAGACGGTGGTCATGGCAAGCTCCCGGTGACAGCTTCAAACCCCATCTGACGGGTTGAGTGGTGGGCTAGAACAAGGGCTGGCAGATGGTGCCTGCTTGGGGGCAGTCCAGCCCTTGGATTCTAGGCCGGGTGGGTATTGATACAGGTCAATTCAGCCACGCCACCCGGTGTGCGGGCACGCTAGCGCCTCACTCAAACAGAGCTTCCAGACCACCACTCAGTTCGGCCAAGGGGGGCATCACCCCCCGGGCATCCCGGTGACCGGCTTCGGCCAGCGCGGGTGTCCAGTTCGGCTCCAGGTTCAGATGCAGCCGCCTGGCCACCGCCAAGGGGTAACAGTCCAGCTGGGCCTTGTAACCCAGGGCCAGCACCTCGACACTGGCGCGCCAGGCCCCCAGATGCACCCAGGCGGCTGCTTCCGAAAAATTGGGAGCTGCCAGGGGCTGGGCCACGTGGCGCAGCGCATCCACCAGCGAGAGCGGGAAATGCCAGACCTGCGCCAGCTCAGCCGACACGTCACCATAGTGAAAACCAAACGCATCAAGCTCCAGTTGCGCTCGCCGGGTATCCAGCACACTCATTTGTTTGTTCAGCGCCACCAGGTCTGCCGGCATCATCACATGCATGTGCAGCTGACCAATGGCATGCATCACCCCCAGCGTGAAAACCCGGTCGGCATCCACATCGGCCTGGCTCGCCAACCAGCGCGAGGCACAGGCGGTGTACAGGTTGTAGCGCCAGAACTGCTTCAGATCGAGCCCCGTCGTGGCCTTGAAGGCTGCGGCCACCGTGCTGCCAATCACCAGGTTGCGCACCATCACCAGACCCAGCGTCTGCAGCGCTGCCTCGACCGTCTCAATGCTGCGCGGTACCTTGAAATAGGGCGAGTTGGCCAGCCGCAGCACTCTGGCGCTCAAGGCCGGGTCCAGCGCCAGCTGCTCGGCAATCTGGCTGACCGACACCTCGTCATCGTTGAAACTGGCAATGAGTTTCTGGCCCACTTTGGAAATGGTGGGCATTTTGTCGGGCTGGTCAATCAGGTGCTTGAGTTTCATGAGCTCGCTTTCGCCACTGAAGGTGTACATGGGTCAGCATGGTGCGATCTGCACCACACACACGGTCTGGCCAAGGGCACACTGGCTTGGCCTGCAGGCACAGGACCCTCAGGTCCAGAGCCGGGGATCGGGTTCACTCAAACAAGGCGTCCAGGCCCTGGGTCAGTTCGGCCAGGGGCGGCATCAGCAGCAGCGCGTCAGTGTGGGATTGCGCTGCCAGCGCGGGGGTCCAGTTGGCTTGCAGGTACAGCCGTTCACCCACATCAAACGGGTAGTTCGCGACCTGCTCCGCGTCGCTCCAGCCCAGCACCTCGGCGCGGGCACGCCACGCCCCCATATGCACCAGAGCCGCCGCCTCCAGAAATTCAGGCGCCGCCAGCGGGTCCACGATGTGGCGCAGTGCGTCCACCAAAGGCAGCGGCAAATTCCACGCCAAGGCCAGTTCGGCCGACACATCACCGCAATGGAAGCCCAGCGTGCGCACCTCCAGTTGCGGGCGCCCCGGGTGCAACACACTCATTTGCTGGTCCAGCGGGGCCATGGTCTGTGGCGCGATGGCATGCAGTTGCAACTGGCCAATGGCATGTAACAAGGCCAGCGTGAACACCCGATCAGCGTTGAAGCCAGTACGTTCGGCCAGCCACCGTGCGGCGCACGCCGTCTCGAGGTTGTAGCGCCAGAACTGCGGCAAATCCAGACCGGGTGTCGCCTTGTAGGCCGCCGCCACGGTGCTGCCCAGCACCAGATTACGCACCATCACCAGGCCCAACATCTGCAGTGCACCATCGACCGTACCGATGGTGTGCGAGACCTGGAAATAGGCCGAATTGGCCAGCTTGAGCAATTTGGCGCTCAAGGCCGGATCGGCGGCAAGCTGCTTGCTGATCTCGGCCACCGACACCTGCTCAGCACCAAAACTGGCCAAAAGCTGCTGGCCCAACTTCGGGATGGTGGGCAACTTGCTGGGGATGTCGATCAGGCTTTTGAGGTCCATGGAGTCACTTTCTCAAAGAGACGTGTGGGGCGCGACTATTTTCTCCCATCCTCCACGCCGATGGTGTGCAATTTGACCTCAGCAGCCCCCCTGGCCTCAATCCAATGCCAGACGGGCAAAGGTTTTCCTGAACTTGGCCACCTTGGGTGCCGCCACCGCCAGGCAATAGCCCTGGTGCGGGTTGCGCGCAAAGAAGTCTTGGTGGTAGTCCTCGGCAGCACTGTAGTTGTGCAAGGGCAGCACCTCGGTCACGATGGGGCGTGTGTAAATGCCGCTGGCCATCAGCTCCTGAACGATGTCCTGCGCCACCTGCTGCTGGCTGGCGTCCGTGAAATAAATACCACTGCGGTACTGGCTGCCGTGGTCATTGCCCTGGGCGTTGAGCGTGGTCGGGTCATGGATGACAAAAAAGATCTCCAGGATCTCACGCAAACTGATCTGGCCTGGGTCAAACACCAGCTTAACCACCTCGGCATGCCCAGTGCGTCCGGTGCAGACCTGCTCATAGGTGGGCTGCGCGACGTGGCCGTTGCAGTAGCCCGACTCCACCGCCACGATGCCCTTAACCTTGGCGTAAACCGCATCCAGGCACCAAAAACAACCTCCGCCCAGGGTGATGGTGTGATGTGCTGTTGGCATAGGTGTCTCCTTGGGTGGTCTGTCAAACTTTGGATTGTCTACAGACTGGCAATACCCTTGCGTCAGACCGCCATTGCCCCACCCGCCCCTATTCCAGACCCAGCTCCTGGATTTTGCGGGTGATGGTGTTGCGCCCGATGCCCAGTCTTTGCGCCGCCTCGATACGCCGGCCCCGGGTGCTGGCCAGGGCCGCCAGGATCAGGCGGGACTCAAAACGGCGGGTGAGTTCGTCCCACACATCACAACGGTCGGTGGCCAACAGGGCGTGGGCATCAGCCTCCAGGCCCAGCTCCCAGCTGGACGGCTGGGGCAACGCGGCCGCAACCTCTGCCACACGCAGTTCGACATCATCCAGATGGGCACCTGACAGCGCATCCGCCTGAACACCCGCCGGTTTGGCCATGACTTCCGCCAAACCGGCCGGAAACGCCTGGACCACCTCAGCCACCCTGCTGGTGGACGCAGGCAAGGACCGGTTGGCGCCATGGGTCACCTCCACCTCGGGCGGCAAGTCCTTGGGTTCTATCAACTGGGCGGGGGCCATGACGGTGAGCCAGTGGCAGATGTTCTCGAGCTGACGCACATTGCCGGGAAATGAAAAATCGCTGAGCCAGGCCAGAGCAGCCTCGGAAATCCGCTTGGGTTCCACACCCAGTTGGGCTGCACTTTGCTGCAGGAAATGGCGGGTCAGCGCGGGGATGTCCTCGCGCCGTTCACGCAGCGCAGGAAGACGCAGGCGGATGACGTTCAGACGGTGGAACAAGTCTTCGCGGAACACCCCTTCCTTGACCCGTTGCTCCAGATTCTGGTGGGTCGCGGCAATCACCCGCACATTGGTCTTGACCGCACCATGGCCACCGACCCTGTAAAAGTGACCATCTGACAGCACCCGCAGCAAACGGGTCTGCAGGTCAAACGGCATGTCACCGATTTCGTCCAGGAACAAGGTGCCACCATCGGCCTGTTCAAAACGGCCACGGCGCATGGTCTGGGCACCGGTGAAGGCCCCCCGTTCGTGGCCAAACAATTCAGACTCCAGCAGGTCTTTCGGAATTGCAGCAGTATTGATAGCAACAAATGGCCCACTGGCGCGGGGTGAGTGCTTGTGGAGTGCTCTGGCGACGAGTTCTTTGCCGGAACCCGACTCACCAGTGACCATGACCGTGACATTGCTCTGGCTCAATCGCCCGATGGCCCGGAACACATCCTGCATGGCGGGTGCCTGGCCGAGCATTTCCGGGGCTTCGGTGATACGTTCTTCGGCCACTTCCTCGCGCTGGCTCTCTTCGACCGCACGGCGGATCAGCTCCACCGCCTTGGGCAAATCAAACGGCTTGGGCAGATACTCAAACGCACCGCCCTGAAACGCCGATACCGCGCTGTCCAGGTCCGAATACGCCGTCATGATGATGACCGGCAGACCGGGCAACTTGGCCTTGATTTTTTCGAGCAGGTCCAGACCGGAGCCGCCTGGCATACGGATGTCACTGACCAGCACCTGCGGTCCGCGGTCGCTGTCGTCGTCCAGGGCACTCAGGACATCACGGGCATTGGTAAAACTGCGGGTGGGCAGGTTGTCACGCAAGAGCGCTTTTTCAAGCACGAAGCGGATCGACTGGTCATCGTCAACAATCCAGATGGGCTTCATAGTGTGTGGTCACCTCGTTAAGTACCCACGCTCTGGCCGGGTACAGCCCACCTTGCGGCGTGCCATTCTGCGGGTCAGGGCAGAGGAATCAGTATCTTGAAATCAGTCAATCCGGGAGAGCTGTCACACTCGATCAAACCCTGGTGTTGCTGGACAAAGGTTTGTGCCAATGTCAGCCCCAGCCCGGAACCACCCTCACGTCCGGACACCAACGGATAAAAAATACGGTCTTTGATCGAGTCTGGCACCCCAGGCCCGTTGTCCATCACATGCAATTCCAGTGCCAACCGGTAACGTTGTTTGCCAAAGGTGGTCTGACGCGCCACCCGGGTGCGAAAAGTGATGCGACCATCCCCCTGCGCAATGCGCTCTGAGAGGGCCTGGCAGGCATTGTGGGCGATGTTCAGCAGGGCCTGGATCAGCTGCTCGCGGTCGCCCCGCAGCTCAGGAATGGAGGTGTCATAGTCCTGCACCACCTCCAGCCCCTTGGGAAACTCTGCCAGGATCAGCGAGCGGACCCGTTCACACACCTCATGGATATTGACATCTCCCACCACATGCGCCTTGCGATGCGGCGCCAGCAGCCGGTCCACCAGCGACTGCAGGCGGTCTGCCTCATGGATGATGACCTGGGTGTATTCGTTGAGGTCAGGCGAGGCCAACTCCATCTCCAACAACTGGGCCGCACCACGAATCCCGCCCAGCGGGTTTTTGATCTCATGCGCCAGATTGCGGATCAGCTCCTTGTTGGCCAACGCCTGTTCAGCCAGACGCTCCTCGCGGTCTTGCCGGGCTTGTTGCTCCAGCGGCAGGAGCTCGGCAATGATCTCCGGCCCCTCGGTGAGGGTCACAATCACATGCACGGGCAAAGCGTCACGGCTGACCCGCAGCAAGGCGGCGTCGTAACGCAAGGCCGAAAAGTCGTTGCCACCCACGCCCGTCAGAATGGTGCGTAAATGCTCCGGCTGGGTGAAGCAGTCCGGAAAATGGGCGCCCACAATGATGCGGCGTGACATGCCCAGCGCGTCCTCCATGGCCGCATTGACAAATAACACGGTGCCGTCGCTACGCACCACCGCCACCAGGGTGGCCAGCAAATCAAAGGCCTTGTAGCGCTCGGCGTTGACCGAGGATGAAGGGATCATGGCAGACCCTGAGAGAGGATGGCAGGTCATCAGATAGGCGCAGACTTACTGCGATGGGGAGCTGCTGGCGGGAGGCAATCGGTCAATCTCACGGCGCAGACCAGCAATGTCACTCTCGGTGCGCGCCAAACTGGCTTTGAGTTCGGCCACCCGGTCCAGGTATTTCTGGTAGTTGCGGGCCTCGCCGCCCTGCTTGTCGGGCTCGCCGTTGTTGTATTCTTTCTTCAACTCTTCCTGACGGGCCAGGGCTTTCTTGAGTTCATCTTGCAGGATCAGTCGGCGGTCCGAGTCACGCGCTTTTTGCTGCGACGACTCCACCTTGGAGGTGTTACTGCCAGCGGAGGGGGTGGGATTGGCTTTGGGGGCGGGTGTCCCTTGCACCACAGTGATGTTGCCACCTTCGACCAGTTTGCAGCCTTTGGCGCGTGCATCCGGCTTGGTGTTGGTGTATTCGTTGCCACAGCGGTAAATCTCAGCCTGTGCCTGGCTGGGCAAGGCTGCTACACCCGCTGCCAAGGCCACCAGCATCCACAGTTGTTTCATAAGGCTTTTGCTCTCTCCATCGTGACCAGGTTTGGCGGGCTGCCTGAACCCGGCAGCCCGCCCCATTGGTATAGTTTCCCACAATAAAAAAGGACGGCAACTGCCGTCCTTTTTGCGGTACCAAGTTGTCATGGCTGACCCACCTGGTAAGGTCGCTGATTACAGCGAGTAATACATGTCGAACTCGATCGGGTGGGTCGCCATACGCAGACGTGTGACTTCAGTCATCTTGAGTTCGATGTAGGCATCGAGCATGCTGTCAGTGAACACTCCACCCTTGGTCAGGAAGCTGCGGTCTGCATCGAGGCATTCCAGCGCCTGGTCCAAACTGTGGCAAACGGTCGGGATCAGTGCGTTTTCTTCGGGCGGCAGGTGGTACAGATCCTTGGTGGCGGCTTCGCCAGGATGGATCTTGTTTTCCACACCGTCCAGACCCGCCATCATCAAGGCCGAGAAACCCAGGTACGGGTTCATCAACGGATCGGGGAAGCGGGCTTCGATACGGCGGCCCTTCGGGTTCGCGACAAACGGAATACGGATCGATGCAGAACGGTTTTTGGCCGAGTAAGCCAATTTCACCGGCGCCTCAAAACCAGGAACCAGACGCTTGTAGCTGTTGGTACCGGGGTTGGTGATCGCGTTCAGTGCGCGGGCATGTTTGATGATGCCGCCGATGTAGTACAGGGCGAAATCGCTCAAACCGGCATAACCGTCACCGGCAAACAGGTTCTTGCCGTCTTTCCAGATCGACTGGTGCACGTGCATGCCCGAGCCGTTGTCACCCACGATGGGCTTGGGCATGAAGGTGGCGGTCTTGCCGTAGGCATTGGCCACGTTTTGCACCACATACTTCAGAACTTGTGTCCAGTCAGCGCGCTCAACCAGGGTGCTGAACTTGGTACCAATTTCGTTCTGACCAGCGCCAGCCACTTCGTGGTGGAACACTTCGACCGGGATGCCCAGCGATTCAAGGATGAGCACCATTTCGGCGCGCATGTCTTGGGTGCTGTCAATCGGAGGCACCGGGAAGTAACCACCCTTGACGGTGGGACGGTGACCACGGTTGCCGCCTTCGAGCTTGGCACCGGAATTCCAGGGGGCTTCGTATTCTTCAATCTTGAAGAAGGTGCCCGACATGTCGGTGTTCCAACGGACATTGTCAAAAATGAAGAATTCTGGTTCTGGACCAAAGAAGGCGGTGTCACCAATGCCAGACGCCTTCAGGTAGGCTTCTGCGCGGCGTGCGATGGACCGCGGGTCGCGGTCGTAGGCCTTGCCGTCACCTGGCTCGACCACATCGCAGCTCAGGAACAGCGTGGTTTCTTCGAAGAACGGGTCGATGTTGGCGGTGTTCGGGTCGGGCATGAGTTGCATGTCCGAAGCTTCAATACCCTTCCAGCCAGCGATGGAAGAACCGTCAAAGGCATGGCCGGAGCTGAACTTGTCTTCATCAAAATGCGAAACGGGCACAGTCACGTGCTGTTCTTGGCCACGGGTATCGGTGAAACGGAAGTCAACAAACTTGACTTCGTTGTCTTTCACCATCTTCATGACATCTGCGACGGTCTTGGCCATCAAATACTCCTGGTTGCTGTTGAGAAAGGGTTTGTGAAATTGAATGCAGGTTTTGTGCCAGTGTCGGGGCATGTTCAACAAGTCCGCACCTCCGCCATTTTGCACCCACTTTACGGCACAACTTCGGGTTCAGCGTTTGCAGGTTTGCCTGTTCTTCCGACAAGTGCAATGGAAAGAACAATGATAGGCACCATACTGGTGCAAAAAACATGCACTAAAACAAAGTGCTCAGGATTGCACCAATTCGGGGCCAAGTTTGACCTGGAAGGTTTGCAGACCCGCCAACAAAGCGACGTAGGCCGGGTTGACCAGGCCTGGCGCACCTTTGACACCCAACTCAATATGGCGCCCCCATTCCGGGTGATCCACACTGGGCAAGCTGAACACCTTGATGCCGGGATAGTCTTGCTCCAGTTGCTGCATCAGCGGCGTCAGTGTCGCCTCCATGGCACCAAAAACAATCACCGAGCGCTCCAGCCAAGCCTGGTTCTGAAACCACTGGGCGTAACAGCTGTCCAACACCCACTCGATCATCGGCCAAGCCATGACCGGGAAACCCGGCACAAAATGCACCCGCCCGACGCTGAAGCCAGGGATCTGGTTGTAGGGGTTGGGGATGATGCTGGCACCCTGAGGGAACACCCCCATGTTGAGCCGATGCACGTTGTCTGGCGCTTGGGCGTCGTAGACCTTGCCTTGCTCTCGCGCCTGATTCTGCATACGTTGCTCAATCAGGTCCTTGGCCTGAGGATGCAAGGCCAGGGGCAGCGCTAGCGCAGCTGCGGCACATTGGCGGGTGTGGTCGTCAGGGGTGGCGCCAATGCCACCGGTCGAGAACACCACGTCGCCGGATTCAAAAGCCCGCTGCAACACCGCCGTGATGCGATCCGGGTCATCCCCCACATATTCGGCACAGTCCAACTGCAGGCCACGTGCCTTGAGCAGTTCAATCACTTTGGGCAAATGTTTGTCAGCTCGCTTGCCAGACAGGATCTCATCCCCGATCACAATCAGGCGAAAACCGGGGCGATGTTCAGGCTGCGCTTGGGGGCTTGGTGTTGGTGTCATGGGTCAATGGTAACGCCTCGGGCTCGGCCAAAGTTGCTTCAACCAGGTGCTCATCCACTGACGGCAGGTCCAGTTCGCGCTGTTGCCGCAGGTTGTGCAAGGCCTGTAAACAGTAGTGCGCGAACCACAGGGACGACAGTGCAAAGACCCAGGTGTAGAGCCAGATGCCAATCGGCACCAACACCACAAATGCGGCCGCAAACAACACCCCAGAGGCCCAGATCACACTGGGCGCGGCCCCCAGATAACCACAAAACACGCCAATACCCAGCAAACTCAGCCGGTGCTTGCGAAACAGCTCACGCCGCTCTTCACCGCTGGCATGGCTGGCCAGTGCGTCAAACGCCATCACCCGGTAGGTGAGCCAACCCCAGATCAGCGGTGGCAACACCAGAATCAGCGGCGGGATAAACCACAGGGGAATCGACACCACCAAAGCCACCAAGGCGAGCAAGGTCGACAACAGGGCCCAGCCCAAGCCCAGGATGAAATAACCACCTTCTTTGCGCGCCAACTGCGGAAAGCGTTGCTTGGCCACAAAATGGGTCAGCGCAGGGGTCATCAAAAGAGCGACCGACAGCAGCGACAACAGCACCACCACCGGCATGATGCTCACAATCACAATCAAGGGTGCCAGCACCGAGGTGATGCCACCCAGGCCGAGGGCCTGCATCCAGCCGGATACCACACCCACAATGCTCGACGCCTCCAGCGTGGCACGCACCCAGACCAGGCTGGTCTCCCAGTACAGGTTGCCCAGGGTCACGGACAACACCGCCATCAACACCAGGGGCGCCGCTGACAACAACATCACGCGTGGACGAAAACAATCCAGCAACGCCCGCCAGAACGAGTCAAACAGCAAATTCATGGTGTGAGCATACCCGAGCCCAGCACGCGCACCAGCGCCCGCTCAGCGAGGAGTGGTCTGGTTGACAAGCGCCAGATCGGCGGCGTTGAGCCAGCGCCACTGGCCGGGCAGCAGGTCCTCAGGAAGACGCAGACCACCGATCTGCGAGCGGTGCAGGCCCTCGACCCGGTTGCTCACCGCCGCCAACATACGTTTGACCTGGTGGTACTTGCCCTCGGTCAGCGTCAGGCGCAGATGGTGGCTGCTTACTGCCTCACAGGCGGCAGCACGCACCGGTTTGGGGTCATCGTCCAGCACCACACCAGCCAGCAGCTGACTCACCTGCCGCTCATCGAGCGGATGCTTGACCGTGACCTCGTACACCTTGGGCACATGGTGGCGCGGTGAACTCATGCGGTGAATGAACTGGCCGTCATCGGTGAGCAGCAACATGCCGGTGGTGTCCTGGTCCAGCCGCCCCACCGCCTGAACCCCTTGCACTGCGCCTTTTTGCGGCCGCTGGCGCAAGGGTGCGGGCAGCAAGGTGTAGATGCTGGGATAGGTCGAGGGCTTTTGGGAACACTCGGTGGCTGCCGGCTTGTGCAGCAGGATGTAGGCCTTCTCCGCATACGGCCAATCCACCCCTCGCACCCTGAAGCGCAGATTTTCAGCTTCAAACTCCATAGCTGCTTGCGTAATGGTGACAAGGGCTAGAGGCTCATTTTCTTGATAAACCTGAACCAGACCCTGCTGGATCAGACCGGCACAGACGCGGCGTGTGCCAAAACCCTGGGAATAAAGAATGTCTTGCAGTTGCATGCTGCGAGTATCTCAAAGCCTGGACAACAGCCAGAACCGGCGTCAATCAGGCAAACAACAAGGTGGCCGCCTCACGGGCAGCGACCACCGCTTCATCGGTGGGCACCACCCACACTTCGACTTGGCTCGAGGGCGCGTGAATCGCCACCACCTCACTGCCGGTGGCCCGCGCATTACGCTCTGGGTCAATCACCACACCCAGCCAGGAAAGCTGTTGCCCGACCTGCGCACGCAATGTCACATCATGCTCACCGATGCCTCCACTGAAGGCCAGCACATCCAGGCCCTGCACACAAGCCACGAGCGCACCAGTTTCACGTACTACGCGGTAGGTGAAGGCCTCGATGGCCAGCTTGGCCTGCGGTGACGACGCCTCACGCAGGCGTCGCATGTCCGCAGACAGGCCCGACAAACCCAGCAAACCACTTTGCTTGTAAAGCAGCTTTTGCAGCCGCGCATGGTCCCAGCCCTGCTCCAACAAGTAGAGCAACACCCCCGGGTCCAGTGCACCGGGACGGGTTCCCATGATCAGCCCGTCGAGCGCCGAGAAGCCCATGGTGGTGGCGCAGCTCTTGCCGTCACGCGCCGCGCACAGACTGGCGCCATTGCCCAGGTGCGCCATCAAGGTGCGCCCCTTGGCCCGCGTTGAGTGAGCCAACAAGGTCCCCATCACATACTGGTACGACAGGCCATGAAAACCGTAGCGACGCAAGCCCTGCGCGTAGAGCTCTTGTGGCAGGGCAAAGCGGTAATCCACCTCAGGCAAGCTGGCATGAAACGCGGTGTCAAAACAGGCGACCTGGGGCAAGCCAACAAACGCCGCACGGAAAGCACGAATGCCCTCGAGATTGTGTGGCTGGTGCAAAGGCGCGAGCGAGTTGAACGCAGCCAGTTGCGCCAGCACCTCATCGTTGACAAACAGGCTGGCGCGGTACTTGTCCGCCCCGTGCACCACCCGGTGGCTCACCGCCTGCAGGGTCGGGGCATCTGGCAACTGTGCCAACAACTCACGCAGGCTGCACAAGGCCTGGGCAAACACCGGCTGATCGTCCACCACCAGGGCACAGCAGTGCTCTTGCCCCTGGTAGTGCCAACGCATCTGCGGCGCACCACCTGACTCCAAACCTTCCATCAGGCCTGACAGGATCTGTGTTTGAACCTCGCTACCGATCAGGGGATAGAGAGCAAACTTGAGTGAAGACGATCCCGCGTTGACCGAGAGAATCGCCACCCCACCACCTACCAGGCAGTGCGGGGCTGGCTGCGCCTTGCATTGTGGGCTACCAACAGCCCCAGCAAAGCGGACGCCACCCGGTTGGAGGGCCCCTCGGCGCGGCTGGTCAGCGCAATCGGTATACGTGCGCCCAGCACCAGCCCGGAACCACTGGCACCAGCCAGGTACTCCAGTTGTTTGGCCAGCATGTTGCCACTCTCCAAGTCAGGCACCGCCAGAATGTCGGCGTGGCCAGCCACCGCAGAGGTGATGTGTTTGATCTGCGCGGCATGCATCGAAATGGCATTGTCAAAGGCCAGCGGGCCATCCAGCACACCACCGGTGATCTGCCCGCGATCAGCCATCTTGCACAGAGCTGCCGCATCGATGGTTGACGGGATCGTGGGGTTGACCGTTTCAACCGCCGACAGAATCGCCACCTTGGGTGTGGTGACACCCAAGATGCGGGCAAAGTCGATGGCATTCTGGACGATGTCGATCTTTTCCTGCAAGCTGGGGCGGATGTTGAGTGCCGCATCGGTGATCAGCAAGGGCTTGTGGTAGAGCGGCACATCGAAGCGAAACACATGGGACATGCGCCGCCCGGTGCGCAACACAGCTTGGGACAACACCGCGTGGATCAGCTCATCGGTATGCAGACTGCCCTTCATGAGCATCTCAACCTGCCCACTGGCAGCCAACGCTGCGGCAGCTTCGGCAGCGGCATGGCTGTGTGGCTGGTTGATGATCTCGGCACCGGTCAGGTCGATCCCGGCCTCGGCCGCGACATGGCGAATGCGCACCTCCGGGCCAATCAGCACCGGCAGGATCAGGCCGTAGCGCGCCGCATCCATGGCCCCACTGAGGGAACCATCGTCGCACGGATGCACCACGGCACAACGGACGGCGTCCAGCTTGTTACCCAGGGCGAGCAGTTGTTTGAAACGCACCTGGGGGTCATACAACTGAATCTGTGGCGCAGCCACACGTGGCAGACGGACCTTGACCGTGGGCGCCAGCACCCGGGCCATGCCGCTGAGCACACAGATTCCCTTTTGGTTCACCACCTGGCAATCCAGCTCAATGCTGTGGTTCTCCGGGTTTTTGGATAGCACCGTCACCGTCACCGTGAGGGTGTCACCAACGCGCACCGGTTTGACAAAATGCAGGGCCTGGTCCTGGTAGATCGTCCCAGGGCCCGGAAACTGGGTTCCCAGCAACGCTGATATCAGGGCACCACTCCACATGCCATGGGCAATCACGCCGTGGAACAAGGTGTCGTTGGCATATTCTGGGTCCAGGTGGGCTGGATTGGTGTCACCCGAGACAGCGGCAAACGCCCGGATGTCCTCGAGCTTCAGGGCACGCAACAAACGTGCACTTTGTCCGACCATGATTTCATCGAAGACATGGTTTTCGATCAGCTCAGAGTCGGAGGGAAGATTCATACTTGCCTAGTGTTCGTTGAAAAGACCATCAGCATCTGGCCCATTGGCCCCGGGCCTGAAGCCCCGTTGTTCCAGTCGGTATTCCGCCAGAGACACGATTTCACGGGTCAGTTCCAGACCATGCTGATTGAGACTGACCGTCTCCAGTTGATAGCGTAACACCAACAGGCCCCGCAGTTCTTCGCGCAAAAGAACCACACGGCGCCCCCCTGACATGGCTTGCGCCGCCCGGCCGGATGTCCCCCTGCCACGTGGCGGGGCTTGGTCTATGACTTGTTGTACCGCTTGTTGGTCATTGAGCTTGATGCCAAGCCCGATGGCCAGGCGTGCAATCCGCTCACCCAGGGTTTCCAGAGACACACTCAGGCGCCGGGCTTGTTCCACTTCGATCTGCATCGTCGGTTTACCTTCGAAAAAACAACGCACGCACCGGAGCAGCACATGTCAAAAATTGCGCCCCGCCAAGCCGTGACAACCAGACTGGACAAACGCAGCACACTGGTCAACCTCTCCGAGGCACCTGTTTGGGACAGACCATATTTTAGGGTATACCCTTAGTTTTTCAACACCAACAAGCTTACAACAGCCCGACATCGATATCCAAACGATTGGGCACACATAGCCGTCAAACACCCATAAAAAAACCCGCCGAAGCGGGTTTTTTTATCAAGGCAGAAGCCTGAAGATCAGTTGGCGCGGGTGCCGACCACTTCAATTTCCACACGGCGGTTCTTGGAACGGCCATCTTTGGTCTTGTTGTCAGCAACAGGTTGTTTTTCGCCCTTGCCTTCGGTGTAAACGCGGTTCTTTTCGATGCCCTTGGACACCAAGTAAGCCTTCACAGCTTCAGAACGTTTGACCGACAGCTTTTGGTTGTAAGCATCAGAACCCACTGAGTCGGTGTGACCCACAGCGATGATAACTTCGAGGTTGATACCTTTGACCTTGGCGACCAAATCATCGAGCTTGGCTTTGCCTTCGGGCTTGAGAACAGCTTTGTCGAAGTCAAAGAACGCATCAGCGGCGTAGGTCACCTTGGCAGCAGCAACAACGGGAGCTGGTGCGGGAGCAGCTTTGGCGGCCGGTGCAGGAGCGGCGGCGGGAGCCGGTGCGGCAGCAGCAGCTGCCACGATGGCGCCGTCGCAACCAACAGCTGCAGTGGCAGGTGTCCAGAAGGCATCGCGCCAGCACAGTTCGTTGGAACCGTTCTTGATCACCGTGCCATCGGCAGCGCGCCAGTTGTCAACGGTTTGTGCACCAGCAGCGGAAGCAAACGCCACAGCAGCGATCAACATTGCAAATTTGTTCAATTTTTTCATGATTCTCCTAGATGAAAAAGACCGCATCGGTGCGGCGTAAGTAAAACAGACGCCCAAGATGCCTATCACTTGGAACGGTTAATCTATTGTGCCACATAGCGTTTCCACATACCGGTGCAGTTTCAGCCAAGCGGACCGCAGCCGCGACAAGTGTGCGTTAATTGACGGTTCCGTTGCGGGCTAGCCACAGCCTGACCGCATAAAATCGCAGAACTCCACTGAATTTGCCTCGCATCAACTCCCCATGACCCAATTCGCCAAAGAAACCTTGCCCACCAGTCTTGCGGACGAAATGCGCCGCAGCTATCTGGACTACGCCATGAGCGTGATCATCGGGCGGGCTTTGCCGGATGCGCGCGACGGTCTGAAACCGGTGCACCGGCGTGTGTTGTTTGCGATGCACGAATTGAACAACGACTGGAACAAGGCCTACAAAAAATCCGCACGTATCGTGGGTGATGTGATCGGTAAATACCACCCGCACGGCGACCAGTCGGTGTACGACACGATTGTGCGTATGGCGCAGGACTTCTCCATGCGCCACATGCTGGTGGATGGCCAAGGCAACTTCGGATCCGTCGATGGCGACAGCGCTGCCGCCATGCGTTACACCGAAATCCGCTTGGCCAAGATTGCGCACGAGCTGCTGGCCGACTTGGACAAAGAAACCGTGGACTTCGGCCCGAACTACGACGGCTCCGAAAAAGAACCGCTGGTGTTGCCTACCCGCCTGCCCAACCTGCTGGTCAACGGCTCTGGCGGTATTGCCGTGGGTATGGCCACCAACATCCCGCCGCACAACCTCAACGAAGTCGTTGATGGCTGCCTGCATTTGCTGAAAAACCCAGAAGCCTCGATTGACGAGCTGATGGAGATCATCCCGGCACCTGACTTCCCCACCGCCGGCATCATCTACGGCATCAACGGTGTCAAGGACGGCTACCGCACCGGTCGTGGTCGCATCGTGATGCGCGCCAAATGCCATTTCGAAGACATCGACAAAGGCCAGCGCCAGTCCATCATCGTTGACGAACTGCCCTACCAGGTCAACAAAAAGACCTTGCAGGAACGCATGGCCGAGCTGGTGCACGAGAAAAAAATCGAAGGCATCAGCCACATCCAGGACGAGTCCGACAAATCCGGCATGCGCCTGGTGATCGAACTCAAGCGCGGTGAAGTACCCGAGGTGGTGCTCAACAACCTGTACAAACAGACCCAGCTGCAAGACACCTTTGGCATGAACATGGTGGCCCTGGTCAACGGCCAGCCCAAGCTCTGTAATCTGAAGGATCTGATCGAGGTCTTCCTGAACCACCGCCGCGAGGTGGTGACACGGCGTACCGTGTTCGAATTGCGCAAAGCACGCGAACGTGGCCATGTGCTCGAAGGCCTGGCCGTGGCGCTGGCCAACATCGACGACTTCATCCGCATCATCCGCGAGTCACCCACCCCACCGGTGGCCAAGGCCGAGTTGATGACCCGCAGTTGGGACAGCAAACTCGTGCGCGAGATGCTCACCCGCACCCGTGCCGATGGTGGTGTGGTCAATGCCGACGACTACCGCCCCGACGGTCTGGAGATGCAATTTGGCATGCAAGCTGACGGCTTGTACCGACTGTCTGAAACCCAAGCCCAAGAAATTCTGCAAATGCGCCTGCAACGCCTGACCGGGCTGGAGCAGGACAAGATTGTGGGTGAATACAAGGAAGTCATGGCGGTCATTGACGACTTGCTCGACATCCTGGCTCGCCCGGAACGGGTCTCTATCATCATTGGCGACGAACTCACCGCGATCAAAACCGAATTCGGTCTGACCAAAATCGGCGCGCGCCGCTCGCTGGTGGAGCACAGCTCGTTTGACCTGAGCACCGAAGACCTGATCACCCCAACCGACATGGTGGTCACGCTGAGCCACAGCGGCTACATCAAGAGCCAGCCGCTCAGTGAATACCGCTCCCAAAAGCGTGGTGGCCGTGGCAAACAGGCCACCGCCACCAAAGAAGACGACTGGGTCGACCAGCTCTTCATCGCCAACACCCACGATTACCTGCTGTGTTTTTCCAACCGAGGCCGCATGTACTGGCTCAAGGTCTGGGAGGTGCCACAAGGTTCACGCGGCTCGCGTGGTCGCCCCATCGTCAACATGTTCCCGCTGCAAGATGGCGAAAAAATCACCGTGGTGTTGGCACTCACTGGCGAAAAACGCACATTCCCCGAAGACCAGTATGTGTTCATGGCGACCCGCATGGGCACCGTCAAGAAGACCGCACTCGATGAATTCAGCAACCCGCGCAAGGCAGGCATCATTGCGGTGGACTTGGACGACGGCGACTTCCTGATTGGCGCGGCATTGACCGACGGCAAACACGATGTGATGTTGTTCTCCGATGGTGGCAAGGCGGTACGTTTTGACGAGAACGATGTGCGCCCGATGGGCCGCCAGGCACGTGGTGTGCGCGGCATGATGCTTGACGAGGGCCAGAGTGTGATCGCCATGCTGGTGGCCGAGGACGAGTCCCAAAGTGTGCTCACCGCCACCAAGCACGGCTACGGCAAACGCACCAGCATCGTCGAATACACCCGCCATGGCCGCGGCACCAAGGGCATGATCGCTATTCAGCAGAGTGAGCGCAATGGCAAGGTCGTGGCCGCCACGCTGGTGCACGCCGATGACGAGATCATGCTGATCACCGACAAGGGTGTCTTGGTACGCACCCGCGTCAGCGAAATTCGCGAGTTGGGCCGTGCCACCCAGGGCGTGACCCTGATTGGTCTGGACGAAGGCTCACAGCTCAGTGGTCTGCAGCGTATTGTGGAAAACGATGCCATTGCCAAAACAGCAGACGACAGCGCTGGCGATGCTGCCGACGAGCCCACTGCACCTGACGCCTGAGCACTTCTAAAAACATAGCTTCTTGCCCTTTATGTATAAGGGCTAGAGCCTGATTTCTTATAGATGTCACGCATGAACAGACCTTATAACTTTTCTGCCGGCCCGGCCGCCATGCCCGAAGAAGTCTTGGCAGAGGCCGCGGCCGAGATGCTGGACTGGCACGGCAGCGGCATGGGTGTGATGGAGATGAGCCACCGCGGCAAAGAGTTTGGCCAGATCGCCCAGGAAGCCGAGGTCGATTTGCGCGAGCTGTTGGCCGTGCCAGCGCACTTCAAACTGCTGTTCATGCAAGGCGGTGGCTTGGCCGAGAACGCCATCGTGCCGCTGAACCTGTCGCGTGGGGAGGCGGTTGACTTTGTGGTCAGCGGCAGCTGGAGCCAGAAATCAGCACAAGAAGCCGCCCGTTATTGCACCGTGCGGGAGGCTGCCAACACCCAAGCCAGCGGTTTTACCACGCTGGTCGACCCGGCCAGCTGGCAGCTCAGCAACAAACCAGCCTACGTGCACATCTGTAGCAACGAAACCATCAACGGGGTCGAGTACCAGAGCCTGCCTGACCTGAAGGCGCTGGGCTGTGAGGCACCGCTGGTGGTCGATTTCTCGTCCCACGTCGCCTCGCGCCCGGTGGACTGGTCACGGGTCGGTTTGGCTTTTGGCGGTGCTCAGAAAAACCTTGGCCCCGCTGGCTTGACCCTGGTGGTGGTGCGGGAGGATTTGCTGGACCGTGCCCTGCCGATCTGCCCAAGCGCTTTCTGCTACAAAACCGTGGCAGAGAACAACTCCATGTTCAACACCCCGCCCACCTATGCGATCTACATCGCCGGGTTGGTGTTCAAGTGGCTCAAGCGCCAGGGTGGCATCGCCGCGATGGAGGCGCGCAACATCGCCAAGGCTGAGCTGCTGTACCAGGCCATCGACCGCTCCAGCCTGTACACCAACCGGGTCGACCCAAGCTGCCGCTCCCGCATGAATGTGCCGTTTTACCTGCGTGACGAAAGTCTCAATGAAGCCTTCCTGGCTGGCGCCAAAGAACGTGGTCTGCTGCAACTCAAAGGCCACAAGTCGGTGGGAGGCATGCGCGCCAGCATCTACAACGCGCTGCCGCTCGAAGGGGTGCAGGCGCTGGTGGCCTATTTACGCGACTTCGAAGCGCAGCACGGCTGACCACTTCGGTCAGCCGTACCCGCCCACAGAGATTCCACCCCAACGCCGGTCACACACCCAGCCCAATCAACTGAACCGACACGATGGCCAAGACCCTTCCTGAGTTACGCAACCAGATCGACGCGGTCGATCTGGAACTGATCGCCCTGCTCAACAAACGCGCCGCCCTGGCCCACGAGGTCGGTGAGATCAAACGCCTGGACGGCTCGACTGTGTTCCGGCCCGACCGCGAAAACCAGGTGATCAGCAACCTGCAGGCCGTCAACCAAGGCCCCCTCAAAGACCACAGCGTGGCCATCATCTGGCGCGAAATCATGTCGGCCTGCCGCTCTCTGGAAGCACCGCAGCGCGTTGCGTATCTGGGCCCGGCGGGCACGTTCAGCGAACAGGCCGCGATCCAGTTTTTTGGCGGCAGCATGGCACGCGTGATGTGTGTCAGCTTTGACGAGGTGTTCCGCGCCACGGCGGCGGGCAGCGCCGAATTTGGTGTGGTGCCGATCGAGAACTCGTCCGAAGGGGTGGTTTCGCGCACGCTGGACCTGCTGCTCAGCTCACCGCTGCACATCATTGGTGAAACCAGCTTTCTGGTGCGCCACAACCTGCTGCGCCTGGAGCCCAGACTGTCCAACATCGAGGCGGTCTACGCCCACCCGCAGGCCCTGTCGCAATGCCAGGACTGGCTCAGCACCCACCTGCCGCATGCCGACCGCCGCGCTGCACCGAGCAATGCCGAAGGTGCACGCCTGGCCTCCACCAACCCAGCCTGGGCCGCGATTGCCAGCGAACGCGCGGGCAGCGAATTTGGCCTGCATGTGGTGTCCTACGCGATCCAGGACGACGCTTTCAACCGCACCCGCTTTGCGGTGATCTGCCTGCCCACCACCTTGGCGGCGCCGCAAGCCACCGGCAAAGACTGTGTCAGCCTGATTGTGTCGGTGAACAACAAGCCCGGCGCGGTGCACGACCTGCTGGTGCCACTCAAACGGCACGGGGTGTCGATGACGCGTTTTGAGTCACGCCCGGCGCGCTCTGGCCAGTGGGAGTACTACTTCTACATCGACCTGGCCGGCCACCCGTCCGAGCCGCATGTGGCCGCCGCGCTCGAAGAGTTGCGCAGCCTGTGTGCCTTCTACAAGGTACTGGGCACCTACCCGGTGGCCGAATGAACAAGTTACCCACACGTGCCCACCCATTTGGGCCGCTCGGCATGTGCAGCAGTCAACCAGCCGGGAGGTCTGATGTTTGAACAACTGGGCTTGATTGGCTGCGGCCTGATGGGTGGCTCCTTTGCACTGGCACTCAAACAGGCGGGCCTGGTTAAACGTGTTGTGGGTTACAGCAAGTCACCCTCCACCACCGAGCGCGCCTGCCAGATGGGGGTCATCGACGTGGCAGCCCCATCGGCCTTGCTGGCGGTGTCGGGCGCCGACATTGTGCTGATGGCGGTGCCGGTGGCAGCCTCCGAGGCCACCTTCAAAGCCATCAAACACATGGTCACGCCCTGCATGTTGATCATGGATGTGGGTTCAACCAAGGGTGACGTGGTCGAGGCGGCGGCGCGCGGCCTGCGCGAGCAAGTTGGCTCTTTTGTGCCTGCGCACCCGATTGCAGGCAAGGAGCTCGCTGGTGTCGACAACGCCGACGCCGAGCTGTATGTGGGCAAACAGGTGATCCTGACGCCCACCGAGGTGACGCTATCCGCCCACACCCAACGCGCGACCGAGGTCTGGAGCGCGCTGGGCTGCAAAGTGGTGCAGATGTCGCCCGAGTCCCACGACGCGGCTTTTGCTGCGGTCAGCCACCTGCCCCACATGTTGGCCTTCACGCTGATGAACTCGGTGATCGGGCAAAGCAAAGGAGCCAGCTACATGGGCTTGGCCGGGCCGGGTTTTCGCGATTTCACCCGCATTGCCGCCAGCGACCCCAAGGTCTGGCGCGACATTCTGCAGGCCAACCGGGCCGAGTTGCTGACCCAATGCCAGCACTTTCGCGACCAGCTGGCCCTGTTTGAAGCTGCCATGTTGGCGGGTGACCAGCAGACGCTGGAAGCCCTGATCACCCAGGCCAGCACCGCCCGCGCCGCCTGGCGCATGAACCAGTTACCGTGAGTCCCGTTGCGCATGTTCACCACCGCTTTCCTTGATCTTCCCCCCCTAGAAACCGCCGCTGGCACCATCACCCTGCCCGGCTCCAAAAGCATCTCGAACCGGGTTCTGCTGCTGGCCGCCCTGAGTCAGGGCAGCACGGTGGTGCACGACCTGCTGGACTCCGACGACACCCGCGTCATGCTCGAAGCCCTGCGCCAACTGGGTTGCAGGATTGAACAAAACCATAGCACGGTCACCATAGAGGGTCTGGGCGGGAAGCCCATAACAGCACAAGCCCAGCTGTTCATGGGCAATGCCGGCACCGCCATCCGGCCACTCACCGCTGCGCTGGCGGTGATGGGTGGCAGTTATGAATTGCGCGGCGTGGCACGGATGCACGAGCGTCCGATTGGTGATTTGGTGGACGCACTGCGCCAACTGGGTTGCCAGATTGATTACCTGGAGAACCCAGGCTACCCGCCGCTGCGCATCGGTCAGCCCACGCTGGACGTGTCGCAGCCGATCCGGGTGCGCGGGGATGTGTCGAGCCAGTTCCTGACCGCGCTGCTGATGGCTTTGCCCCTTGTTGCAAAGCAAGACATCACGATAGAAGTTGTGGGCGAGCTGATTTCGCGCCCCTACATCGAGATCACGCTGAACCTGCTGGCGCGTTTTGGCGTGGTGGTGCAGCGCGAGGGCTGGCAACGTTTCACCATTCCAGCGGGCAGCCGGATCATTTCTCCGGGTGAAATCCATGTCGAAGCCGATGCCTCATCCGCTAGTTATTTCATAGCTCTTGGGGCAATCGCCAAAAGGGCTAGCAGCCAAAATTGCATCAAGATTCTGGGCGTCGGTGCCGACTCCATTCAGGGTGACATCCGCTTTGTCGAAGCCGCACAGATGATGGGCGCACAGATTACCAGTGGCCCGAACTGGCTGGAGGTCACACGCGGTGCCTGGCCGCTCAAGGCGATTGACCTGGACTGCAACCACATCCCCGACGCCGCCATGACGCTGGCGGTGATGGCGCTCTACGCCGACGGCCCCTGCACCATGCGCAACATCGCCAGCTGGCGCGTCAAGGAAACCGACCGCATTGCCGCCATGGCCTGTGAATTACGCAAGCTCGGCGCCACGGTGGAAGAAGGCGCCGACTTCATTCGGGTGTTACCGCTGCCGAACCCGGCAGACTGGAAGCCCGCCAGCATCCACACCTACGACGACCACCGCGTGGCCATGTGTTTTTCGCTCGCTGCGTTCAACCCGGCGGGCTTGCCGGTGCGCATCGAGGACCCGAAATGTGTCGCCAAAACCTTCCCGGATTATTTTGAGGCGCTGTTCTCGCTGGTCCAGACCAGCCGCCAGCACATTCCGGTGATCTGTATCGATGGTCCCACGGCTTCGGGCAAGGGCACGCTCGCGGCAGCACTGGCCAAACGGCTCGGATACCACTTCCTGGACTCAGGCGCGATGTACCGCATCACCGCCTTGGCGGCCACCGGCGCGGGCCTGCCGATTGATACCAGTGGTGAAACCGCTATCGCTAGTCTGGTGCAAGACCTGTCAATCACGTTCACCGCTGGTCAGATCCTGCTGGATGGGGTCGACGTGACCGAGGCGATCCGCTCGGAAGCCAATGGCATGAACGCCTCCAAAGTGTCTGCCCTGCCCCAGGTGCGGGCCGCCTTGGTCGACCTGCAACACAGCTTTCACCGCCTGCCCGGGCTGGTGGCCGATGGGCGCGACATGGGCTCCGCGATCTTTCCACAAGCCCCACTCAAGGTGTTTCTGACCGCCAGTGCCGCAGAACGCGCACAAAGGCGTTTCAAACAGTTGATTTCAAAAGGGATTTCAACTACACTCGACAGTCTTCGCGCTGATTTAGAAGCCAGGGACGAGCGGGACCAAACCCGCAGCGCCTCACCTTTAAAACCCGCACAAGACGCCGTGTTGCTGGACAACTCGGATTTATCGGTTGAAAAATCGGTCGATCTGGTAGTGGGCTGGTGGCTAGGCAAACAGCCCTTTTGAACCTTCTCAAGGGCTGTACCCGCAGGGGCTGATCCCCTTGCAACCGGCCCTCATCTGCCTTTTCGCGCTGCACTGCGCACCGCAGGTGAGGTTCACAAAACTTAACCCCGTGGCGTTAATGCCACACAAAAAATGTCTGAATCTTTTGCCGCCCTGTTTGAAGAGTCCTTGACACGCACAGAAATGCGTCCAGGCGAAGTGATCACTGCTGAAGTGGTCCGTATTGAACACAGCTTTGTGGTTGTCAACGCTGGTCTGAAGTCTGAAGCCTATGTGCCGCTGGAAGAGTTCAAGAACGATCAGGGCGAAACCGAAGTGCAAGTCGGTGACTTTGTCTCCGTGGCCATCGGCTCCATCGAAAACGGCTACGGCGACACCATCCTGTCGCGCGACACCGCCAAACGTCTGGCTTCCTGGATGAGCCTGGAAAAAGCCCTGGAAACAGGCGAATTTGTCACTGGCACCACCAGCGGCAAGGTCAAGGGTGGTCTGACCGTGTTGGTCAACGGCATCCGCGCTTTCTTGCCCGGATCTCTGGTGGACACCCGTCCGACCAAGGACCTGTCTCCGTACGAAAACAAGACCCTGGAATTCAAGGTCATCAAGCTCGACCGCAAGCGCAACAACGTGGTGCTGAGCCGCCGTGCCGTGGTGGAAGCCTCCATGGGCGAAGAACGCTCCAAGCTGATGAACACGCTGAAAGAAGGCGCGATTGTTCACGGTGTGGTCAAGAACATCACCGAATACGGCGCGTTTGTGGACCTGGGCGGTATTGACGGCCTGCTGCACATCACCGACATGGCCTGGCGCCGCGTCCGTCACCCGTCTGAAGTGGTGACTGCTGGCCAGGAAATCACCGCCAAGATCCTGAAATTTGACACCGAGAAGAACCGCGTGTCTCTGGGTCTGAAACAAATGGGTGATGACCCGTGGATGGGCGTGAACCGCCGCTACCCGCAAGGCACCCGCATGTTCGGCAAGATCACCAACATCGCCGACTACGGCGCATTTGTGGAACTGGAACCCGGCATCGAAGGTCTGGTGCACGTGTCCGAAATGGACTGGACCAACAAGAACGTGGCCCCGAGCAAGATCGTTGCCCTCGGCGACGAAGTCGAAGTCATGGTTCTGGAAATCGACGAAGACAAGCGCCGCATCAGCCTGGGCATGAAGCAATGCAAGGCCAACCCATGGCAAGAATTCGCGCAAAACACCAAGCGCGGTGACCGCGTCAAGGGCCCGATCAAATCCATCACCGACTTCGGCGTGTTCGTCGGCTTGGCTGCTGGTATCGACGGTCTGGTGCATTTGTCCGACCTGTCCTGGAACGAAACCGGCGAAGCCGCTGTGCGCGAGTACAAGAAGGGCCAAGAAGTCGAAGCACTGGTGTTGGCTGTGGACGTGGACCGCGAACGCATCTCCCTGGGTATCAAACAACTCGATTCCGACCCGTTCACCACCTTCTCGTCGATCAACGACAAGGGTTCTGTGGTGACCGGCAAGGTCAAGACTGTCGATGCCAAGGGCGCTGAAATCGACCTCGGTGAAGACATCCTTGGTTACCTGCGTGCTTCCGAAATCAGCCGTGACCGCGTCGAAGATGCGCGCAATGTGCTCAAGGAAGGCGACGAAGTCACCGCTGTGGTGGTCAATGTGGATCGCAAGACCCGCAACATCCAGTTGTCAATCAAGGCCAAAGACGCTGCTGACCAGAACGAAGCCATGGCATCTCTGAGCCAGCAATCGGCTCGTGAAAACGCTGGCACCACCAGCCTCGGTGCGTTGTTGCGCGCCAAGCTGGACAACAACTGATCAGGTTGTTGCCCCTCTGAACTGACGACCGGTTGCACCCGTGCACCGGTCGTTTTTTTCTTCGTTTCAGGCCCCAGATCATGACCCGTTCCGACCTTGTTGAAGAGCTAGCTGCGCGTTTCAGCCAACTCACCCAGCGTGATGCCGAGTTTGCCGTCAAAGCCATTCTGGACGCGATGAACGACGCACTGGTGCGTGGCCACCGCATCGAAATTCGTGGTTTTGGCAGTTTTTCCGTCAACTACCGTGCACCGCGCATGGGCCGCAACCCGCGCAGCGGCGAAAGTGTGGCCATTCCCGAAAAGCGCGTGCCCCATTTCAAACCTGGTAAAGCGCTGCGTGAGGCAGTTGACCAGCGCACGGCAGAATTGACCCAAACCGCCCGCCCCTGACGCTGTAGCAGCCCCCATCATGCCTGCGGTCGCAAACCTGACCGTCGGTGATCATGGCCGAAGTTGTTGGCGTTAAAATTTTGAGCCCTTGGGAACACGCCAATGAACAAACTGATCTGGTTGATAAAGTGGATGCTGAAAGCAGCCATTTTTTTTACCCTGTTCGCCTTTGCGCTGAACAACCAGCAAGACACCACGGTGCATTTTTTCTTTGGCAACCAGTGGCAAGCACCCCAGGTTCTGGTGGTGTTGACCGCGTTTGCGGCAGGTGTAGCCGTTGGCGTAGTGGGCATGGTGCCCTGGTGGTGGCGGCAAAGACGCCAGTCCAAACAGCCCATCGCAGAAGTGCCGACTTCGCCCAACACACCCGCCGGCTTGACAGCCACACCGCCTGCCAACGCACCTGCCTACGCCGATGGAATTTAGTCTGAGCTGGATTTTGTTGGGCCTGCCGCTGGCCTTTGCAATGGGGTGGTTGGCTTCGCGTTTTGATTTGCGCCAAATTCGTCTGGAAAACCGACAGGCGCCTAAGGCCTACTTCCGGGGGCTTAACTACCTGCTCAATGAACAGCAGGACCAAGCCATTGACGCCTTCATCGAAGCCGTCCAAAAAGACCCGGACACCTCTGAGTTGCACTTTGCATTGGGCAACCTGTTTCGTCGTCGTGGTGAATACGAACGCGCGGTACGGGTGCATGAACACCTGATGTCACGCGGTGACCTGAGCCAGGCCGACCGGCATCGGGCACAACACGCACTGGCGCTGGACTTCCTCAAGGCAGGGCTGCTGGACCGCGCCGAAGACGCGCTCAACAAACTCGAAGGCACAGCCTTTGAGACCGAGGCCCGGCTGGCCTTGCTGGCCAACTACGAACGCAGCCGCGACTGGGCATTGGCAGCCCAGGTGGCCCACAAACTTGAGAGCGCCAACCAAGGCAGCTTCCACCAGCGCCTGGCACATTACCTGTGCGAGCAGGCTGCGGACGATCTGGCGCATGGTCGGGTGGATGCCGCACGCGTCCACCTTGAAGAAGCGGTGAACAAGGCGCCGGACGCAGCACGTGCTCGCATGGCACTGGCGCAACTCCAGGCCAACGTCGGTGATTTGGCTGGTGCACAACAAACACTGCTCGACGCCATGACACACGCGCCGACAGCCATCCCCTTGATAGCCGGCCCGCTGGCAGACATCGCACTGCGACTGGGCAACGTTCAGCAGGCGCTGGACCGGCTGCAAACACTTTATGAGCAGCAAGCCTCGCTGGATGTCCTGGATGCGATTGTTCGACTGACTGCCGACACCGCTGGCGCCGAGCGCAACCTGTATGCCCGTCACCTGGCGCAAGAGCCTTCGCTGGTCGCGGCCACCCGCTGGATTGCTGGCGAGAAGTTTGAAGACGAGCAGTTTCACCCCCAGGTGCAACGCGCTCTTGACCATGCCATCAAACCCCTGTTGCGTTACCGATGCGCCGCCTGCGGTTTTGAGGCCACACAGCATTTTTGGCAGTGCCCCGGTTGCCAGACCTGGGACAGTTACCCCGCAAGGCGGGTAGAAGAACTATGACCACAATAACCAAACAACAATTGAGCCAGGCCCGTGTCCTGGTGGTGGGTGATGTGATGCTGGACCGCTACTGGTACGGTGCGGTAGACCGCATCAGCCCCGAAGCCCCGGTGCCGGTGGTGCGTGTCACCCGCGAAGACGAGCGCATGGGTGGCGCCGCCAATGTGGCCTATAACTTGGTCACACTGGGGACGCAATCATCCTTGCTGACGGTGGTGGGCAACGATGAAGCCAGCCACAAACTCGAAGCTCTGGTCGCAGGTACCGGCATCCAGGCACATTTTGGACGCGACACCGAACTCAAAACCACGGTCAAATTGCGTGTGATTGGCCGTCAGCAACAGCTGTTGCGCATGGACTTCGAAAACACCCCTCAAACCGAGATCCTGGCCTCGCAAACCGCTGCCTTCATCGGCCTGCTGCCCCAGCAGGATGCGGTGCTGTTCTCGGACTACGGCAAAGGGGGGCTAGCCCATGTCAGCGACATGATTGCACGCGCTCGTGCTGCGGGCAAGCCGATCCTGATCGACCCCAAGGGCACAGACTATTCACGCTACCAGGGCGCCACGGTGATCACCCCCAACAAGGCGGAGCTGCAGCAGGTCATCGGCCACTGGCACAACGAAGCCGACTTGACCAGCAAAGCCCAAACTCTGCGTGAACAACTTGGCCTGCAAGCCCTGTTACTCACCCGCAGTGAAGAAGGCATGACCTTGTTCGATGCCCAGGGGCAGATCAGCGTCAGCGCGCAAGCGCGTGAGGTGTTTGATGTCACTGGTGCTGGCGACACCGTGATCGCCACCATGGCGGCGATGGTCGCGGCTGGCATGAGCCTGCGTGACGCCTTGCCCTTGGCCAACCGGGCGGGTGGTGTGGTGGTGGGCAAGTTTGGCACCGCTACCGTTTCTTACGAGGAGTTGTTTGTATGACCCGAATCGTCGTCACCGGTGCAGCCGGATTTATTGGTAGCAACATCATCAAGGGGCTCAACGCCCGCGGCCTGACCGACATCATCGCCGTGGATGACCTGACACAAGGCGACAAGTTCCGCAACATCGCTGACCTACAGATTGCCGACTATGTCGACGCCGACGTGTTCTACGACAACTATGCAGAAGGCGCCTACGGGCAGGTGGAGGCCATCTTCCACGAAGGTGCTTGCAGCGACACCATGGAAAGCAATGGCAAGTACATGATGCAAAACAACTTTGCCACCTCGCTGCAGCTCTACCATGCCTGCCAAAAACGTGGCGCCAGGCTGCTCTACGCTTCCAGCGCCGCCACCTACGGCGGTTCGGACACCTTCCGTGAAGAGCCCGCCTTTGAGGCACCGCTCAACGTTTATGGTTACTCCAAGCTGCTGTTTGACCAACGCATGCGCCGCGAATGTGGCTTGCAATTCGAACGTGCTTTTGCCGGCAAAACCATGCAGGTGGTGGGTTTCCGCTACTTCAATGTCTATGGCCCGCGTGAGCAACACAAGGGTCGTATGGCCAGCGTGGCATTTCACCAGTTCAACCAGTTTCGCTCTGAGGGTCGCGTCAAGCTGTTTGACGAATACGGTGGTTATGCGGCCGGTGCACAAATGCGCGACTTCGTCTTCATCGACGACGTGGTGGCGGTCAACCTGTGGTTTTTTGACCATCCGGGTATCTCGGGCATTTTTAACCTGGGCACCGGTCGTGCACAGCCGTTCAACGATGTGGCCAGCTCGGTGGTCAACAGCCTGCGCGAGTTGGACAACTTGCCCGCCTTGTCGCTGCCAGAGCTGGTGAGCCAGGGCCTGCTGGAGTACATCCCCTTCCCGGACGCGCTGCGTGGCAAATACCAGTGTTACACCCAGGCCGACCTGACAGCGCTGCGGGCTGTGGGTTGTAACCACCAGTTCGCCGATGTGCAAACCGGTGTGGCGAGCTACGTGAAGTCACGAGTGCAAACGGGTCAGAGCTGAAACTGCCGGATTGATACAAATTTGCGACAGCGTTTTCTGAGGTGCGGTTTTACACTGCTTGCGTGAATGCTGTGCCCTCTGGCACCCACACAGCGTCACCTTGTCTCGTCAACCAAGCTCAGGAGGACTCATCATGCTGAAGAAAATTTTGGCCCTGGGGGCCATGTTGTATGCAGCTGCAAGCTTTGCCGCTGTGGATGTCAACAAAGCCACCGCTGCCGAGCTGGACAGCATCAAAGGTATTGGACCGGGCATTTCCACCAGAATCCTGGACGAGCGCAAAAAAGGCAACTTCAAGGATTGGACAGATTTCATGGATCGTGTCCAAGGTGTGGGGGAAGGCAACGCTGCCAAATTTTCAAAAGAAGGTTTGACCGTCAATGGTGAAGCCTTCAAGGCGACAATGCCCACCGCCAAAAAAGCCGAAAGCAAGAAAACTGACGCGGCCCAAGCAGGCGCCAGCGCCGCCAAAAAATAGGCCTCAGCCCTGGCTCACCAACAACCCGCTTCGGCGGGTTTTGTTTTTTAGAAAGCCACAGCCCACTCACGCCCGGATACCTGCCCCGGCCTCAGCCAGTTTTCGGTACAAGGTCTGGCGGCTGATGCCCAGTCGCCGCGCCGCCTGGGACACATTGCCCGAACTGGCGTCGAGCGCCTGGTGAATGGCCTGGCGAGACAAGGCCTGCAGGTTATGCAACAAGGTCACGTTGCCGGACTCGGTGGTGCTTGCTGCAGCGTTCTGAACCCGGGCTGGGGACCCTGGCACGGCTGGCACTGGGCCAGCTGCCACCCCGTCTGGCACATGCAGCGTATGTTGCAAGTCTTCCAACAAATCGTCGGGCAGGTGGTCCCAGCTGATGCAGTCCTCGTGTGTACCCAGCATGGCACAGGCGGTGCGCAAGGCATTGGCGTACTGGCGCAGGTTGCCAGGCCAGTTGTGCTGGCAAAAACGCGCCAACACATCTGGCGCCACAGACACCCGGTGCCCCGGGCTCAGGTCAGCCAACAGACGCTCGGTCAACATCACAAAATCTGTTCGCTCGCGCAGCGGCGGCAACAACACCGTCAGCCCGTTGATGCGGTAATACAGGTCGTTGCGAAAACGACCAGCAGCGGCTTCTTCACGCAGTTTGTGATGGCTGGCACAGATCAGGGCAAAGTCCACCGCCACCGGCTGGCCACCACCCAGAGGCGTCACCTGACGCTCCTGCAGCACCCGCAGCAAACGCGCCTGCAGGCCCAGCGGCATATCACCAATCTCGTCCAGAAACAGTGTGCCACTCTGGGCTTCACGCAGGCGCCCGACACTGCCCTCGCGCCGTGCGCCGGTGAAGGCACCCGGGGTGTAACCAAACAACTCGGCCTCGATCAGATTCTCCGGAACAGCAGCACAATTGATAGCAACAAACGCTTTATTTTTGCGGGGTCCGCTGTCATGAGAGGCTCTGGCAAACAGCTCTTTGCCAACCCCGGACTCCCCCTGAATCAGCACCGGTATGGGTTTGTCCAACACCCGCCGGACCTTGTCGGCGGCACTACGCCAGCGCAGGTCACCAGTATCCAGGCTGTGCAGGGCATCCCTCAGGGGGGGCGCGCTGGACACCGGTTGTGGCAGCACCGAGACACAGGTCGGCAACGTATGTTGCACCAGGACATACAAGCCACTGCCATCGAGCTGACGCACCTGGGTGGGCTGCCCGGGGCGTCGCTTGTGGCGGGACAACAACTCGGCCAGCGGAACTTCCAGCCGCTGGTTCAGCTGGACCGCACCGAGGTCGGCGCGACTGAGTTTGAACCAAGCCATGGCAGCGCGGTTGGCCCCAACCAGCCAGCCGTCTTCGGACAGCAGCACAATGCCTTCGGCGATGCTGCCAATACCTTCCAGCTGGGCATGGACATGCAGGCGGATGTGGCGCTGGCAGGTACTGATGATCAGGCGGTTTTCAATCATGCGTGAAGCCATGCCCACCAAACCCAGCGTGTGCGGGTGGCGGCTGCGCTGGTCCCCCGAGATGTCCAGCACCCCCAGCAGCTCAGCCTGCGCCGACAAAATGGGCACGGCGGTGCAGGTCAGAAACTCGTTGCGCTCCAGAAAGTGCTCGGCACCGTGGATCTCCACCCCACTGGCCTCCACCAAAGCGGTACCAATCGCGTTGGTACCCCGCTGCTGCTCATGCCAGTTGGCACCACATGACAAGGCCACACGCTCGGCCCGGCTCAGAAAGTCGGCATGCCCCAGCGTGTGGACCAGGGTGCCGCGCTGGTCCGCCAGGATCACCATGCCCTGGGTGTGGCGCACCTGCTCAAACAGGTGCGCCATCACCGGACGCGAATGCGCGAGTAACTCGTGGTTGGAGGCCATGGTGTGCAGCAGTTCGGCACCGCTGCTGTGCTCAGACTCCGGCACCCGCCCCGCAGGCAGCGAGCCAGCCGCCAGACTGCGCCGCCAGGAGCGCGCCACGCGTTCATCCAGACCACCGGGCGGGCAGTCACCATGTTCCAGCAAATGCAGGCGTGCCTGGCGCAAGGCCACGGCAGTGGGGGGTGTTCGCACGTTGTCTCCTGGGCGGACTGAAGTCCACTCTCTGGTTGTCGTCAGGGCCATGGTGACCAGGCCCACGCGTTCATGCAGCAGGAAGTGTATTGCATGGCCAGGGTGCTCGTCAGACCTGTCACCTTGAGGAACACCTGTCACATTTTGGTACACCTCCTGGCCCCACGGACAACGCTGACACCGCGCACCCACGAAGACATTTTTCAATGAAATCAACCACTTGAGTTGACTCCACTGATCTGGCACGCGACTTGATAGACCCAGCTTGCCGCAAGGCAATTTCATTCACAAAGACACATAAAGAGGACACAAGATGATTTATGCCGCTCCCGGCTCGGCCGGTGCCAAACACAACTTCAAAGCACGTTATGACAACTTCATCGGTGGCAAATTTGTTCCGCCGGTCAAGGGCCAGTACTTTGACGTGGCCACACCCATCACCGGCAAGCCCTACACCCAGGTGGCCCGCTCTGGCGCCGAAGACATTGAGCTGGCGCTGGACGCCGCCCACGCCGCCGCAGACGCCTGGGGCAAGACCGATGCTGCCACCCGCTCCAACATCTTATTGAAAATTGCCGACCGCCTAGAAGCCAATCTGGAGCTGCTGGCCTACGTCGAAACAGTGGACAACGGCAAACCGATCCGCGAAACCCTCAACGCCGACATTCCGCTGACCATCGACCATTTCCGCTACTTTGCTGGTTGCCTGCGCTCACAAGAGGGTGGCATCAGCGAGATTGACGAAAACACCATGGCCTACCACATCCATGAACCCCTGGGTGTGGTGGGTCAGATCATTCCCTGGAACTTCCCGATCCTGATGGCAGCCTGGAAACTGGCGCCAGCCATTGGTGCGGGCAACTGTGTGGTGCTCAAACCGGCCGAGTCCACCCCGGTCAGCATCCTGGTGCTGGCCGAGCTGATTGCCGACATTCTTCCTCCGGGTGTGCTCAACATCGTCAACGGTTATGGTCGTGAAGCGGGCATGCCGCTGGCCAACAGCAAGCGCATTGCCAAGATCGCGTTCACCGGCTCCACCACCACCGGTCGGGTGATTGCCCAGGCAGCTGCCAACAATCTGATCCCGGCCACGCTGGAGCTCGGTGGCAAGTCGCCCAACATCTTTTTTGCCGACGTGATGGACCAGGATGACGGTTTTCTGGACAAAGCCATTGAAGGCCTGGTCTTGTTCGCCTTCAACCAGGGTGAGGTGTGCACCTGCCCGTCACGCGCGCTGATTCAGGAGTCGATCTACGACAAGTTCATGGAAAAGGCCTTGAAACGCGTCGCCGCCATCAAACAAGGCAGCCCGCTCGACACCGACACCATGATGGGGGCACAAGCCTCGCAGATCCAGATGGACAAGATCGAGTCCTACCTCAAACTCGGCAAGGAAGAAGGCGCACAGGTGCTGATTGGTGGAGGGCGTGCCCAGATGGACGGGGATTTGTCCGGTGGTTATTACATCCAGCCCACGCTGTTCAAGGGCCACAACAAGATGCGCATCTTCCAAGAGGAAATCTTTGGCCCGGTACTGGCCGTGACCACCTTCAAGGACGAGGCCGAAGCGCTGGCCATTGCCAACGACACCTTGTACGGCCTGGGTGCCGGTGTCTGGAGCCGCAACGGCAACGTCGCCTATCGCATGGGCCGTGCCATCAAGGCCGGACGGGTGTGGACCAATTGTTACCACGCCTACCCGGCGCACGCCGCTTTTGGGGGGTACAAGGAGTCGGGCATTGGTCGTGAAACCCACAAGATCATGCTGGACCATTACCAGCAGACCAAGAACCTGCTCGTGAGCTACAGCGAGAAAAAGCTGGGCTTCTTCTAACCCTGCGCCACTTGGTGCACAACAGACAAGGGGCGGGCAGCTGCCCCTGTCTGTTGGCAAAGATCGCCACCACCACAAGGAGTTGTTTTGGTCAACAAAGTCATCGCCACACCCGCCGCACTCGAACTCATCGCGTTCCTGAAAACCAAACACGGTCCGGCGCTGATGTTTCACCAATCGGGTGGCTGCTGCGACAACAGCGCCGCCAATTGCTTTCTGCCTGGAGAAATCACCATGGGTGCCGGTGATGTGTACCTGGGTGACATCGGCGGCTGCCCGTTCTACATGGGCAAAGCGCAATACGACTACTGGCAACATACCCAGCTCATCATCGACGTGCTCGAAGGCCAAAGCGGCAACTTCTCGCTCGAAAGCCCAGAGGGCAAGTCCTTTCATACCCGCTCACGGGTGTTCACACCCGCTGAACTGGCCGAGCTGGGCATCGCGGCGCCGACTGCGCCGATGCCATAACACGGCGGCCCAGCGTGTCGGCCCCACAACACTTCACTATCCATAGCAACATGCCCTTTCAAAATAAGGGCTTGAGGCAAAAAACACGCCAAACCGTGCAAACGTCACGGCTGCGTGGTTGTACCAAGTCGCGGGCTGGCGTTAGCATGCTTTCATGCAGCTCAACTTTTTGGCCAAGCATTCCATCAAGACACGGGTCACGCTGTCGACCATGGCCATCTTCCTGGCCAGTTTGTGGAGCCTGTCTTTTTATGCCAGTGTTGAATTAAAGAACGACTTGCAGGCCGGCCTCAGTGCCCAGCAGTTTGCCACCGTGACCCTGTTGTCCAAACAGCTCGATGAGCAGTTGTCCGAGCGACACGCGTGGCTGCAGATGGTGGCCAACGACATCGACGCCAAGCTGCTGCTGGACCCGCCCAAATTGCAAAGCAGCCTGGACCACCGTGCTTTGTTGCCGAGCAAGTTCAACGAGGGGGTGCTGGTGCTCAACAGCCAAGGACTGGTGCTGGCCGACAGTGCCAGTGGCCCCAGGCGCGACGGGCAAACACTGCTGGGGCTGGCCTCGGTACACACCGCACGCAACGAGGGACGCAGCAGCATCGGACAGGTGTCTGTGGCGGCCGGGGTCGGCACCCCCAGTCTCGACATGGCGGCACCACTGCGCGATGCCAGTGGCCGCGTGGTGGGCACGGTGGTCGGCCTCACCAACCTGCGCAAACCCAACCCACTCACGACCGTCACCGCCAACCGCTATGGTCGCACGGGTGGCTACTTGCTGGTCGACCCGCTCCAACGCCGGGTGATTGCCGCCACCGATACCACGCGCCTGATGGAACAACTGCCAGCGGTCGGCCTCAACCCGGTGTTGGACCGTTTTCTGGATGGTTATCAGGGTTCGCTGGTGTTGACCAACCCAAAAGGGGAAGAAGTGCTCGCCTCTGACAAGCGCCTGGCAAGCACCGGCTGGATTCTCTCGGCGGTGCTGCCCACGACCGAGGCGTTTGCCCCGATCCAGGCGATGCAGCAGCGTATGCTGCTGGCCACCCTGCTGCTGACCCTGTTGGCCGGCGGCCTGACCTGGTGGCGTGTGCGACACCAGCTGGCGCCCGTGTTCGACACCATCCGGGCGCTGGGGCGACACCCGCCCCACAAAAAAACGCCGATCAGCCTGCCAGTGAATGCACCCGGAGAAATCGGTGAACTGATCCAGGCCTTCAACACCTTGCTGGCCACCCTGGCACAACGCAACCAGAAACTGCTGGCCCAGCAGGACATGTTGTCGCGCACCGAGGCCTTGGCCCACCTGGGCAGCTGGTCGTGGGATGTTGACACCAACACCACCACCTGGTCGGACGAATTGTTCCAGTTCTTCCGTCTGGACCCGGCCATGGGTGCACCCACACTGCGCCAGCTGGCCGGGCTGTTCATCCCGCAAGACGCCAAACGGCTCGAGGAAGCGGTACAGCGGGCGCTGCACTACGCCATTCCTTTTGAACTGGAATTGCACACCCTGCGCCGCGACGGCGCCCAGCGCTACTACCTGGCGCGCGGTGAGGTGCAGCGTGACGCCCAGCTGGTGGTGCGCCGCCTGATGGGCTCCCTGCAGGATGTGACCGAACAACGCCAGATCCAGGAGACCCTGCAACACAGTTATGGTGCGCTGCAGGCGGTGTTGCAAACCACGCTGGACGGGTTTGTGCGGGCCGACAAGCAGGGGCGGCTGTTGCAGGTCAACCCGGCCTATTGCGCCATGTCGGGCTACTCTCAGGACGAGTTGTTGCAGATGTCCATCCTTGACCTGGAGGTCAGCGAACGGCCAGAAGACATTGCCGCGCGGGTACTGCGCCTGTACCAGACCGGTCGCGACCAGTTCGAAACACGCCACCGGCGCAAGGACGGCACACTGTGGGACGTGGAGGTCAGCCTCACCACCCACACCGATGGTGGCGGTGACATGTTTGCTTTTGTGCGGGACATCACCGAACGCAAACGCGCGCAACTGCAGCTGGAGATGTCGGCCAGTGTCTTCAGCCATGCGCAGGAAGGCATCAGCATCACCGATGTCCACGGCCACATCCTGAACGTCAACGACACCTTTTGCCAGATCACCGGTTACTCACGCGCCGAAGTCATTGGCAAACACACGCGGCTGCTCAAGTCCGAGCGCCAGGACAGCACGTTTTACCAAACCATGTGGAAGGCCCTGCTGATCAATGGCCACTGGAGCGGTGAGATCTGGAACCGGCGCAAAAATGGCGAAATCTATCCCGAGCTGCTGACCATCAGCGCGGTGCGTGACGAGCGCGGGGTGACGCGCCAGTATGTGGCCCTGTTCTCCGACATCTCGGCACGCAAGGCGATTGAGGACAGGGTGCGGCAACTGGCCTTTTTTGACGCCCTGACCGAGTTGCCGAATCGCCGCCTGTTGACCGACCGCCTGAGCCAGATCCTGCTGGCCAACAAACGCAGCGGCCACTTCGGCGCGGTGTTGTTCATGGACCTGGACAACTTCAAGCCGCTCAACGACACCCACGGCCACGCGGTGGGCGACTTGCTGCTGGTCGAAGTGGCGCGGCGCCTCAAAGCCAGTGTGCGCGAGGTCGACACCGTAGCGCGCCTGGGGGGTGACGAGTTTGTGGTGCTGCTCAGCGAACTTGACCTCACGATGGAGACCTCGCAGATACAGGCCATGGCCATCGCCGATAAAATCCGCCGGTCCATTGCCGAGGTGTACCGGCTCACCCGCAACGGCCACACGGGCTCGGCCAGCCAGGCGGTCGAGCACCACTGCACCGCCAGCATGGGGGTGGCCGTGTTTGACCCCAGCCAGACCGACCAGGAAAGCATCTTGCACCATGCCGACGAAGCCATGTACCGCGCCAAAGAAGCCGGGCGCAACCAGGTGGTGCTGTACACCACCTTGCCAGCCAACACCTGAAACTATTGAATCTATAGCTATTCGCCCTGATGAAATAAGGGCTTGAGCCTTGAATTGCCCTTAAATTTATGCACCGCCGCTCCCTCCTCCTGTCTGCCGCTGGCCTGCTGGCCGCTTGCAGCACCTCTGCCCCCCCACCCCCGGCACCGCTGGCCCCACCCGGCCCGCCACGCCAGCCGCGTATTGGCATCGCCCTGGGCGGCGGTGGCACCAAGGGTTTTGCCCATGTGGGGGTGATCAAGGCGCTGGAGGCGCAGGGCCTGCGGCCCGAACTGATCGCAGGCACCAGCGCCGGTAGCGTGGTCGGCGCCCTGTACGCCAGTGGGCTCGACGGTTTTGCGCTGCAGGAACTGGCCTTTGGGCTGGACGAGAGCAAGGTCAAAGACTTCAACCTGCGCAGCCCCTGGGAGGGGCTGGTGATTGGCCAGAAACTGCAGGACTATGTCAACCAGCTGGTCAAAAACCGGACCATCGACCAGTTGTCCAAAC
This sequence comes from Rhodoferax fermentans, assembly GCF_002017865.1. Lineage (NCBI taxonomy): Bacteria > Pseudomonadati > Pseudomonadota > Betaproteobacteria > Burkholderiales > Comamonadaceae > Rhodoferax > Rhodoferax fermentans. Next base: position 1,022,003 of record NZ_MTJN01000002.1, read on the forward strand.
CCTTTGTGGCGGTCGCCACACAGGGTGATACCGGCCAGCGGGTCGACTTTGCCCGCGGCAACACCGGGCAGGCGGTGCGCGCCTCCAGCAGCTTCCCGGTGTTTTTCAAACCGACCCAGATCCTCGGCAAAACCTATGTGGACGGTTGCCTGGTGAGCCCGGTGCCGGTGGATGCCGCGCGCAAGATGGGCGCCGACATCGTGATCGGGGTGGACATTTCTGCCCAACTGGAGCGGCGGCTGGTGTTTGACGGCCTGAGCAATGTGATTGATCAATCCCTGGTCATCATGATCAGACGCCTGGGTGAGCAAGAGCTGGCGCGCGCCGATGTGGTGATCCGCCCCAAGGTGGGCAAGATTGGCGTCACCGACTTTGACCAGAAAGACAAAGCCATTCTGGAAGGTGAAAAAGCCGTGGCGCTGGCGCTGGCCGACGTTCGCTTGGCCATCCAGAAGTGGCAGCTCAGCCACCCCTGAGCGTGTTCTAACTCGTCAGGCTCTGCAGGTAGTTGGGCAGGCCCATGCTCTGGATCAGCTCCTGCTGGGTTTCCAGCCAGTCCAGGTGTTCCTCGTTTTCTTCCTTGAGGTGCTCCAGCAGATCACGTGAGACATAGTCCTGCTCGCGCTCACAGGTCGCAATCGCGTCCACCAGAACACTGTGTTTGCGCTGCTCCAGCTGCAAGTCACAGCTGATGATTTCCGGCACATCTTCACCAATCAGGAGCTTGCCAAGTTCCTGCAGGTTGGGCAGCCCTTCGAGCAAAAAGATGCGCTGGATCAGCCGGTCCGAGTGTTTCATCTCGTCAATCGACTGGTGGTAGATCTTGCTGTCGAGCTTCTCGTACCCCTGGTTTTTGGCCATGCGGGCGTGCAGAAAATACTGGTTGATGGCGGTCAGCGATTCACGCAAGGCGCTGTTGAGCACCATCAAAACGGGCTGGGAGATCTTCATGGTGATGGCTCCTAAAGGGGGTGTCAGCTGGCCTGGCTTTGCAGGTAATTGGGCAGGCCAATCTGTTGGATCAGGAACAGCTGCTGTTCCAGCCAATGGGCATGGTCTTCTTCGGTGTCCTTGAGTTGCGCCACCAGGATGTTGCGCGACACATAGTCCTGCTCGGTCTCGCACAGGGCCACACCCTTCTTGAGGTCAGCGCGCACCTTGAACTCCACCGCCAGATCGTTCTCGAGCATGGACACCACGCTGCTACCAATGTTGAGTTGTTCGGGTGTCATGGCAGGTGTGCCGCCCAGCATCAGAATTCTGGCAATCAAGGCACTGGCATGGCCAGTTTCATCGGCCATTTCGTGGGCAATGCGGTCGTGCAACTTGCCATAGCCCCATTCGTGAAACATGCGCGAATGGATGAAGTACTGATCACGCGCAGCAAGCTCGCCGGCCAGAAGGAAGTTGAGATAAGAAAGAACTGCTGGACTGCCTTGCATGGTGGGCTCCTGATGATTGGGTCCGCGCATTGTAGAAATGCACAGACGCACGTCAACCACGTGGGGTCATCACCCACCCCAGCAGATTTGTCAGGGCATCACAGGGCGCAAGACGCTGGCATCTGCTAGCCGGCCAAAGCCAGCAGACCCCGGGCTGGCTGGCCGTTGTGCTCGATGTGGGCAACCAGCTGGTTCGGGTTGCATTCCGCGATGATGCTTCTGGCTTTGCACTCACATTTGCCACACTGGGTGGCCACGCCCAACTCCATCTGGAGGTCATCAAAATCCAGACCCGCGCGCGCACAACGTTCAATCGTTTTGTCATTGACGCGACGGCAAACGCAAATAATCATGACGCTCTTGATCTCCAGTAATGGTAACTATTCCCAGTTGGCAAATGATAACCATTCTTGAAAAGAACAGCAAGCCTGGGGTTGAGCGCCACCTGGGCAGGTTTGTGGCCACCGCCCAAGCTCGCGACATCCGGTGCTTTTGTCTCACCCGAGCTGTGTTGGAGCGCTGACGCTGGAGCGGCGTCTGTTGAGGGGCGAGCTGTCTGTGGCCCCGAGCAACAGCGTGCTTCGGGGATACATCGTTTTTGATAGTGACCAGCCCTTTTTATATAAGGGCTACAGGCTGTTTTGATGCCCAACTAGGGCAATGCAGGGGGCACAAGGAGGTCTGGGCGATGCGCAACTTCGCGGTCCACAAACCGCGCGGCAATTGCCTGAAACGCATCCTGCACCGCCACAAACGCATCGACCACGTCGGGGTCAAAGTGGGTAGCCCGGCCCGCCAGAATGAGTTCGACCGCCTGGGCATGTGACATGCCCGCCTTGTAGACCCGTCGACTGATCAAGGCGTCATACACATCGGCCAGCGCCATCAGGCGGGCACTGATCGGGATGGCATCCCCCACCAGGCCCTGCGGGTAGCCGCTGCCATCCCACTTTTCCTGGTGCGACAAGGCGATTTCCTTGGCCGTGCGCAAAAAATCCACCGTGATGCCCAGCGCTTTCTCCGCGTGTTCAATGGCCTCGAACCCCAGAGTGGTATGGCTTTTCATGATCTCCAGCTCGTGCGGTTCGAAGCCCCCAGGCTTGAGCAGGATGCGATCCGGAATGCCCACTTTACCGATGTCGTGCAGCGGGGCTGACTTGAACAGCATGGTGATATTGGCCTCCGTCAGATACCGCGCAAAACGCGGGTGCTGGCGCAGCTGCAGCGCCAGCGCCTGCACGTAGTACTGGGTGCGCCGGATGTGGTTGCCGGTGTCGGTGTCGCGGGTCTCTGCCAGCGAGGCCAGCGCCAAAATGGTCACATCCTGGATCGCCATCACCTCGGCGGTGCGCCGCGCCACCTCCTGCTCCAGATAGGCGCTTTTGTCGCGCAGGAAATCCGACGAGGCTTTGAGCGCCAGATGGGTTTTGACCCGCTCCTGCAGAATGGGCGGGCTGATCGGTTTGGTGATGTAGTCCACCGCACCCAGCTCAAAGCCCTTGCGCTCGTCCTCGATCTCGGCTTTGGCGGTCAGGAAAATCACCCGGATGTCGCGCGCCTTGGGGTCGGCCTTGAGGCGCTGGCAGACCTCGTAGCCGTCCATGCCCGGCATCATGATGTCGAGCAGGATCAAATCCGGTGGCTGCTCAGAGCTCGCAATACGCAAGGCCTTTTCACCGTTGTTGGCGACCCGCACGATGTAGTCGTCGCGTAGCAGCCCACTCACCAGGGACAGGTTGTCAGGTGTGTCATCCACCACCAGCACCGTGGCTTTGTGGGAGGCCGGGTTGACGTCCATCAGGGCAGGCATCATGGGCTCAAGGTTTTCATAGCAGCACGCAGGTGCAACAAAGCGGCCTCAAAGTCAAACACCTTGACCGCGCTTTCGATCTGACGGTAATGCTGCGGGAAAGCAGCCTCCAGCCAGTCGGCATGTTCACTGACCAGGTCCACAGCGGCCGCGTCGTCGTAGGCCAGCAAAGCATCCAGCCGGTCACACATGGCCTTGAGCTGGACCGGGTCCAGCGCCACACGCGGTCGGGGCGACTCGGTCGGCAGGGCCTGCTCCAACGCATCGATCAGCGCGGTGAGTGGCCCAGCCAAGGCCTGCACCGCAGTGCGCACTGTGGCCATTGCCGCTCCCTGTCGGGCAGCCTCTTCCACCACCGCAGCCAGCGCCTGCACCTGATGTGCGCCGATGCTGCCAGCGGTGCCCTTGGTGGTGTGTGCCAGACGCTCGGCCGTGGCCAGATCCTGCTGGTCCAGCGCCACTTGCAAGCTGCTCAACAAGTCCTTCTGACCCGCCACAAAACGGCGCAGCATCGAAAGGTACAGGGTTCTCTTGCCCAGCACCCGCCGCAGCCCGGCCTGTGTATCGAGCCCGGCAATGTCGGTCGGCGCCAGCCAACCCATGTCTGGGGCGCCGGACACAGCGGGCACCGGGCTCGGCAGCAAGGCGGCCCCCGGGCGCGGTGTGATCCATTTCAGCAAGGTCTGCCACAACCGATCGGGATCGATCGGTTTGGCAATGTGGTCGTTCATGCCCACATCCAGGCAACGCTGGCGGTCACTGTCCTGCACATTGGCGGTCATGGCCACAATCGGCAAGGTGTCCAAGTTCGGCAGATGGCGGATCTCGCGGGTGGCGGTTTCGCCGTCCATCACCGGCATCTGCATGTCCATCAGCACCAGATCAAAGGGGCTGCGCTGCACTTTCTGCAGCGCAATCGCGCCGTTTTCTGCCAGTTCCACCACAAAACCGGCATCACGCAGCAACTCCAGAGCCACTTCCTGGTTGAGGTCGTTGTCTTCCACCAGCAAGATCCGGGCGCCCTTGATGCCCGATAGGTTTTCCACACTGAGCGGCGGCGCCTGTGATGTGCCACGTCGCCCGGCAGACACGTCACCCATCAGGCTCATCACACTCTCGAACAACATCGACGGGTTGACCGGCTTGATCAACACATCGTCCAGCCCGGCCTGGGCGGCGCCCTTGAGCACATCTTCACGGCCAAAAGCGGTGACCATGACCCGGTGCGGAGGGTGCCTCAGAGGCCGTGCCTGCAAACGCCTGGCCACCTCGATGCCGTCCAAGCCGGGCATCTGCCAGTCCAGGAACACAAAGTGAAAAGGCCGCTCCTGGGTCTCGGCCTGGTCCACCGCATGGATGGCACTCGTGCCACCATCGGCCTCCTCCACACCAAAACCCATGCCCTCGAGCATGCCCCGCAGCACCGTGCGGGCGTGGTCGTTGTCGTCCACCACCAGCGCCCGGCAGCCCTGCAAGTCGGCACTCAGGATGCGGCTGGTCTGCGCTGCCACGCCTTTGCCCAGGCGCGCGGTGAACCAGAAGGTGCTGCCCTGGCCCGGCACACTGTCCACCCCCACCTCACCCTGCATCATGTGGGACAGCTTCTTGGCAATCGACAGGCCCAGCCCAGTGCCGCCGTAGTGGCGTGTGGTCGAGCTGTCGGCCTGCTGGAACGACTGGAAAAGCTGGCTGCGCTGCTCGTCCGAGATGCCGATGCCGGTGTCGCGCACCGCAAAATACAGCAGCACATCGTTGTCACTCTGCTCGCGCACCCGCACCACCACATCAACCTCACCCTTTTGGGTGAACTTGACCGCGTTGTTGGCGTAGTTGATCAGCACCTGGGTCAGACGCAGCGGGTCACCCACCAGGTTGTTGGGCACGTCGCGGTCCACGTCAAAGATCAGCTCGAGCCCTTTGGCCGCGACCTTTTCCCCGATCAGGTTACTGACATTGCCCAGCACCTTCTCCAGGTCAAAAGCGATGTGTTCAATCGCCAGTTTGCCGGCCTCGATCTTGGACACGTCCAGGATGTCGTTGATGATGCCCAGCAGGTGCTGGCCCGAGTCCATGATCTTTTTCATGTAGTCGCGCTGGCGCGGCAACAGCTCGGTCTTGAGCATCAGGTGGGTCATGCCAATCACCGCGTTCATGGGGGTGCGGATCTCGTGGCTCATGTTGGCCAGGAAATCGGCCTTGGTGCGTGCAGCGTCTTCGGCCAGTTCTTTGGCACGGCGCATGGCATCGGCGGCGGCACGTTCTTCTGAGATATCGTCCACCACCCACACCGTGCCCTTGCTGTGGTCCGCCACGTCCACCGCCTTGCCGGTCAGACGCACCCAGAACAGGCTGCCATCGAGCCGTTTGAGCAACTGCTCGCGGGTGTGCGCCTGGCCACGCCAGATCACCTCGTAGACCGGGTCACCGCCCAAGGCCTCGGCCTCTGCGTCGGGATACCAGATGCTGGTGCGCTGCCCCACCATGCCGCCTTCGAGCCAGCCAAACAGCTCAGTCAGACGCCGATTGCAGCGCACAAAAACGCGGTCCCTGATCAGTGCCATGCCCGAGGAGGCGGTCTCAAAAATGGCGATCTGCTCCTCCCCCGCCAGCCGCAAGGCAGCGGTGACCTGCTCCAGGTCGGCCGTGCGCTGTGCCACCAGTTCCTCCAGATGGGAGCGGTACCGCGCCAGCTCCAGCGTCATGCGCCGTTTCTCGGTCACATCTTCCTTGATCGCCAGGTAGTGGGTGATGTGGCCATCGGGCTGGCGCACCGGGGTGACATGAACCTCTTCCTCGTAGTCACTGCCGTCTTTGCGGCGGTTGAACAGCACACCCCGCCAGGTGTCACCGCGGGCCAGGGCAGCCCACATGTTTTCATAGGTCTGGGGCGGTGTTTTGCCACTCTTGAGCAGACGCGGGTTGGCACCCAAAACCTCTTCGCGGCTGTAGCCGGTGGTTTGGGTAAAGGCCTGGTTGACGTATTCGATTTCGGCATTCAGGTTGGTGATGACCACACTCTCCGGGCTTTGCTCGACCGCCAAGTAAAGCATGCGCAGCTGGTCCTCGGTGCTTTGCCGCTCGGTGATGTCTTCCTTGACCGCCACATAGTTGCAGATCCGGCCCTCGGCATTCCGCAAGGGGCTGATGATGGCAGCCTCGATGCGTTCACGCCCGTCCTTGGTGCGGTTGACAAAATGCCCGCTCCACTGCTGTCCGGCGGCGAGCGCCTGCCACATCTCCCGAAACACCTTGGGCGGGGTTTTGCCCGAGCTCAGCAACCTGGGGTTCTGGCCGATGACCTCGCTGCGGCTGTAACCAGTGAGGCTGATGAAGGCGTCGTTGACAAACTCGATACGGGCTTGCACATCGGTGATCACCACCGCATGCGGGCTTTGTTCCACCGCCATGCTGATCTTGCGCAGCGCGAGCTCGGCCTGTTTGCGCTCGCTGATGTCGTCCCACAACACCACCATGTAGTCCCGCCCCTGCTGGCGAATCACCCGGGCATTGATCGACACATCAATCTCCCGGCCATCCTTGCGCCGATAGCGGGTTTCAAACCGGGCACCACCCTCTGCCAGCGTCTTGTCCACCCGCTCCTGCAGCGCCCGGGCATCCATCAGCGCCTGGCAGTCCACCAGATTCATCTGCAGCAACTCGTCACGGCTGTAACCCAGGATCTGGCAACTGGCCGCGTTGACCTGTACCAGGCGTAAGGAGGGCAGCTCCACCAGGTTGATGGCATTGGCGGCCTGTTCGACGATGGCATGCATCAGCGCCTGGGTTTCGGCCTCTTGCTCACGTGCGCGGCGCAGCGCAAAGGTTTTGTGCAGCCGCGTGCCCACTGCGTCCAGCAGCGCCTGCTCTTCCGGCAAAAAGGCGGGCCCCGTCCCGGGTGGCAACTCGGCCAGGTAGGCCACACAGATCTGGTGGCGCGGCACCTCCGCCTTGCCACCAAAGTCCACACACAGCTGCTGAGCCTGCTGCAGCGCCGAAGACTCACCCCACACCACACCCGGCGCGGTGATACAGGCAGCAGCCAGCTGCGGAAAACGCATCGCCGCAGGCAAGCGCGCCACCACCTGCTGCAACAGCTCGTCGTCACGGATGGCATCGTTTTCGCTCAGGCGCGACACCTCATGCAAACAGGCCAGCTCCCTCATGCGTTTGTCCAGGTCATTCTGGGCAGATTTGCGCGCCAGCAAGGCATCACGAAACGCCAGAACCGCCACCGCCAGGTCACGCAACAGGCTGGTGCTGTTGTGGCTGAGCGCCTCCACCTCCTTGAGGGCCGGGGGCGAGGCGTCTTGCGCCGCCATGCCCAGCATCGCACCCGACAACAAGGACACCCGCTGCATCATCTGGTGCGCCAGCCAGAGCCAGCCCAGCAACAGCAGCAGCAGCGACACCCCGCCAGTGACACCCAGCTTGATCACATGCGCCTCAAACAGACGAACCTGGTCGGCACTGCGTTGTGCCATGGTGGCGGTGGCCGCATTCACAATGCTGTGGGTGTGTTCGCTGAACGCCACATAACTTTGCCCGGCCCGAAACGCCAGCTGCATGGCAGCCGTCGGATTCTTGGCCGCCAGTGCGGTGGCCTGGACAATCTGCTGGCGGTAGCTGTCAAAGTCCTGGCGCGCCTGCTGGGTGGTCACCACCGCGTCAGGCGAATCCTCCAGCTCCAGCAGTCGGGGCTCCAGACTGGTCAGCCAATTGACCACCGTGGTGTGCACCCGGGCCACACTGCCCGCATCGGCCTGGCCCCGCACCGCCAGATCCAAGGTGTCGGCCACCAGCTTCTGGATCGCGGCCACATCCTGGTTGAGTCGGTTGGCCACCGCCAGTTGGGCGGTGTCCTGGGCTTGCGCCAGGGCCACCACGCGGTATTCCTGGCGCAGGTTGTGCGCGATGGCATAAACAATGCCTCCGGCCGCCACCATGACGGCCAGCATCGGCAGCACAAACAGCAGCCAATACCAGGAACCGCGCCCGCGCATCCGACGACCACCAGTGAGGGGCGAAGCTCGCGTTTGCGCAAACCTCACACCAGCCTCCCCCGGCCCACCCATCTGGCCCGTCCCATGCCAGAAACAGCCTCCACCCACACCAACAAAGTGGCGGCCATAGGGATCCGGGCAAGACAAAGCGGGCGCATGACAAGCATTCTGCCCCACGGCAAGACCCGAGTGTGTGTCTTTCTGCCATCCACTATGCTTTTGAAAGCAATCAACCCTTATCAATCAAGGGCTGTAGTGCAAATAGGCGTTCAAGCCGACACATCACTGGCGTTGGAAAAAAACCATGGCCCAGCACCGTTTGAACAAGCACCTGGGTAGCTGCTGGCGGACTCTGGCCAAGGGCTGGATACAGCTGCGTGCCCCGGGTTCAACCCTCGCTCTGAAACCAGGCATTCCCGCTAAACTTTGCGCTGCATCGCAATAACAAACTGAGGGTGACAGACGCCCTCACCATTCCCAAAGCTGGAGACAACATGCAGGCGTTTTTAAAGTTATCGAATGCCATTGACGGGCTCAACCGTTGGATCGGCAAGTATGTGATCTGGCTCATTCTGGCCTCGACCGTGATCAGCGCCCTCAATGCGGTGGTACGCAAAACCTTCAACGTCAGCTCCAACGCTTTTCTCGAAGTGCAGTGGTACCTGTTTGCAGCAGCTTTTCTGCTGGCCTCGGCCTACACCCTGCTCAATGGTGAACATGTGAAGATCGACGTGTTTTACGGGCGCCTGAGCAAACGCACCCAGACCTGGGTCGATGTGTTTGGCTTCACCTGTTTCCTGCTGCCGTTTTGCAGCGCCATCATCTGGTTCAGCCTGCCGTTTTTCCTGAAAGGTTTCAACAGTGGTGAGATGTCGGGCAACGCAGGTGGCCTGATCCGCTGGCCGGTGTACGCCATGATGCCGCTGGGTTTTGCCCTGCTGTGGTTACAAGGTCTGTCCGAACTGATCAAGCGGCTGGCATTCCTGATGGGACTGATCGACGACCCGACCGAGAAGGTGCTGGGCAAATCCGCCGAGGAAGAACTGGCCGCCGCCATCCAGAAACTGGCTGAAGAAAAAGCCGCGCAAACCAAAGCGGCCTGAGGCCAGGGGAACTCTCATGGAATTCATTGCAACCAACATCGCCCCGATCATGTTCATGGGGCTGATCGTCTTCCTGCTGCTGGGTTTTCCGGTGGCGTTCAGCCTGGGCGCCTGTGGCCTGTTTTTTGGTTTTGTCGGGGTGGAGCTTGGGCTGCTGCCCGAAGCCCTGATGCAGGCGCTGCCGCTGCGCATTTTTGGCATCATGCAAAACGACACGCTGCTGGCGATCCCGTTTTTCACGCTGATGGGCCTGATCCTGGAGCGCAGTGGCATGGCCGAGGACTTGCTCGACACCATCGGCCAGCTGTTTGGCCCCCTGCGCGGCGGGCTGGCTTTTGCGGTGATTTTTGTCGGCGCGCTGCTGGCCGCCACCACCGGTGTTGTGGCCGCCTCGGTGATCTCGATGGGCCTGATTTCCCTACCCATCATGCTGCGTTACGGTTATGACCGGCGCATCGCCACCGGGGTCATTGCCGCCTCGGGCACGCTGGCACAAATCATCCCGCCGTCCCTGGTGCTGATCATCCTGGCCGACCAGCTGGGCCGCAGTGTGGGTGAGATGTACAAGGGCGCTTTTTTGCCCGGCTTTTTGCTCACAGGCATGTATTTTGGCTACGTGGTGCTGGTCACCTTTTTTCGCCCCAGCTGGGTGCCAGCCTTGCCACCCGAGGCGCGCACCATCCGCGAGGACAACGGCAGCAGTGGCCTGCCCTCGCTCGGCATTCTGACGGTCTTGAGTGCCGGTGTGGCGATCTACCTGGGGCAGCACTACGCCGAGGTGCTGAGCTACCTCAAAGGTGAAGAGGTGCTGATGGTGGCCAAAGATGAAACCATTGTGGTGTCTTTGTGTGCCGGTGTGGTGCTGGCCTTTTTGATAGCGGTGTTGAACAAGGTGACCCGCGCCGGGTTGCTGTCACGCATGGCCGAACGCGTCACCTTTGTGTTGATCCCGCCGCTTCTCCTTATTTTTCTTGTGCTTGGCACTATCTTTTTAGGAGTTGCCACCCCCACCGAAGGTGGTGCCATGGGCGCCATGGGCGCGCTGCTGATGGCCGCCAGCCGCAAACGCCTGAGCTTGGCCCTGCTCAAGCAGGCGCTGACCTCCACCACCAAGCTGTCGAGTTTTGTCGTCTTTATCCTGGTCGGCTCGACCGTGTTCAGCCTGGTGTTCCAGGGGGTGGATGGCTCCAAGTGGGTGGAACATCTGCTGAGCTCGGTGCCAGGTGGCCAGCTGGGCTTTTTGATTGTGGTGAACGTGCTGATCTTCTTCCTGGCGTTTTTCCTGGACTTCTTCGAGCTGGCGTTCATTGTGGTGCCCTTGCTGGCGCCGGTGGCAGAGAAGATGGGTATTGACCTGATCTGGTTTGGTGTGCTGCTGGGGGTCAACATGCAGACCTCGTTCATGCACCCACCGTTTGGTTTTGCGCTGTTCTACCTGCGCAGTGTGGCCCCCGGCAAGGCTTACACTGACCGGCTCACCAAGAAGCTGATCCAGCCGGTGACCACGATGCAGATCTATTGGGGCGCGGTGCCGTTTGTGATCATCCAGATCATCATGGTGGGGCTCATCATTGCTTTCCCGGGCATTGTCTCGAGTGGCCTGGACAAAAAAGAGGCGGTGGATCTGGACAAGGTGGCCGCCGAAATGATGGCCAACATGCCGGACGCCGAGCCAGAGGCTCCCGTGCCGGATGCGGACGTGGACCCGACCGAGAGCACCGAACCCCAACCCGAACCGGCGCCGGGCGCCCCCGCTGCGGACGACCCCATGAAAGCCATGGAAGAGTCCATGAAAGCCAACCAATAAGCCGAGCTGTCGCATGCGACCTGTTGCCCAGCGCACAGGTCTGCTCCATAAAAAAACCCGCATCAAGCGGGTTTTTTGTTGTTGGGGAAAAGCGCCTTGTCAGAGCTTGCGGGTGGCCATGAACGAGTCGAACTTGGCTTCGGCAAAACGGAACCACAACACCTGGTCACGCTGAAAATTGCGCAGGTCGGCGTAAATCTTCTTCCACTCGGGGCTCTTGGCATTGTTGGCCTCAAACACCGTCATCGCCGCCTTGAAAGAGCCTTCCAGCACGTCCTGCGGGAAGGGCAGAACCTTGGTTTTCGCGGCCACCAGTTGTTTCAAAGCGGTCGGATTGAAGGCGTCGTATTTGGCCAACATGTCGGTGGAGGCCATGGCACAGGCGGTTTCCAGGATGGCCTTGTTTTCTGCCGACAGGCTGTCCACCGCTTTCTGGTTGGCATAAAAGTCCACTTCGGGGCCACCTTCCCACCAGCCGGGATAGTAGTAGTACGGTGCCACCTTGTTGAAGCCGAGCTTCTGGTCGTCATAAGGGCCCACCCATTCGGCCGCGTCAATCGTGCCTTTCTCCAACGCCTGGTAAATCTCACCACCCGGAATGCTTTGTGGTACGGCGCCCAGTCCTTGCATCACCTCACCCACCAACCCACCACCCAGGCGCATCTTCATGCCCTTGAAGTCGGCAAGCGACTTGATTTCCTTGCGGTACCAGCCACCCATCTGCACACCGGTGTTGCCACCGGCATAACTGACCATGCCGTAGGTGGCATACAACTCGTTCATGAGCTTGCGGCCATTGCCGTGCATCATCCAGGCCGTCATCTGGCGCGCGTTCAGACCAAATGGTATGGCCGAGCCCAGGGCAAACGCCGGGTTCTTGCCGTAAAAATAATAAGGCACGGTGTGGGTCATCTCCACCGTGCCGTTTTGCACACCGTCCACCACACCAAAGGGAGGCATCAACTCACCACCGGCATGCACGGAAATCTCGAACTTGCCGCCCGACATCGCCCTGACCGCCTTGGACATCACTTCGGCTGCGCCATAAATCGTGTCCAGTGATTTGGGGAAACTGGACGCCAGGCGCCAGCGCACGGCGGCCTGCGCATGCACAGCAGGTGCGGCTCCTGCGGCCAAAACACCGGCGATACCCGCGTTTTTGATGATTGAACGACGATCCATCGATGAACTCCTCTAGTTGTGAACTGGGTAACACTTGACTTGCCAACGCAGCACGCGCAGGGCAAGTTGACCAGTCATTCTAGGGAGCGGACCCCAGCGACAAGGCCCGGGTTTTCCCGTGCCTTGTCGTCTGAACACCTCAGTTGGCGGGGTAAATGGCGCAGAAACGTGCGCGCACAGAGGCCTCGATGCCCTGCGCATCCAGGCCCAGCATGGCCATCAGTTTGACCGGGTCACCGTGTTCGATGAAGCGGTCGGGCAAACCCAGCTGCAACACCGGTTTGGCCAGCCCGGCCTGCGCCAGCGCTTCGAGCACCGCGCTGCCTGCGCCACCCATGATGCAGCCATCTTCCAGCGTCACCAAGGCCTCGTGCTCGGCAGCGATCTGCAGCAGCAGCTCGGTGTCCAGCGGTTTGGCCCAACGCATGTTGACCACGGTGGCGTCCAGCACCTCGGCCACTTGCAAGGCCGGGTGTAACAGCGTGCCAAAAGCCAGCAGCGCCACTTTTTTGCCCGTGCGACGGATTTCACCCTTGCCCAACGGCAGGGTATCGAGGGCGCGAGACACGGCCACACCGGCCCCCACACCACGCGGGTAACGCACCGCCACCGGCCCCTCCTGGGCATAAGCGGTGCTGAGCAGCTGACGGCATTCGTTTTCGTCCGACGGGCAGGCCACACTCATGTTGGGAATACAGCGCATGAACGGGATGTCATACGCACCTGCGTGGGTGGCACCGTCGGCGCCCACCAGCCCGGCGCGGTCCAGCGCAAACACCACCGGCAGGTTCTGCAAGGCCACGTCATGCACCAGTTGGTCGTAGGCCCGCTGCAAGAAGGTGGAATAGATCGCCACCACCGGCTTCAGGCCTTCACAGGCCAGACCTGCGGCAAAGGTCACCGCGTGTTGCTCGGCAATGCCCACATCAAAGAACCGCTTGGGGAACAACTTTTCAAACTCGACCATGCCCGAGCCTTCCCGCATGGCCGGGGTGATGCCCACCAAACGGCTGTCGGTGGCCGCCATGTCACACAACCAATTGCCAAACACCTCGGTGAAGGTGATCTTGGCTTGGCCACTGGCTTTGGCCAAGCCAACCGCCGGGTCAAACTTGCCAGGCCCGTGGTAGGCCACCGGGTCGGCCTCGGCCATTTTGTAACCCTGGCCTTTTTTGGTGACCACATGCAAAAACTGCGGGCCTTTGAGCTGCTTGATGTTCTCCAGCACACTCACCAGCGTGTCCACATCGTGGCCGTCGATCGGGCCGACATAGTTGAAACCAAACTTCTCAAACAGCGTGATCGGTTTGACCATGCCCTTGGCCGACTCTTCAAAGCGTTTGGCCAGCTCCCACAGGGGCGGCGCACCTTTGAGCACGGTTTTGCTGGCATTTTTGGCGGCCGCATAAAACTGGCCGCTGAGCAGCTTGGCCAGATGGCGGTTCAGCGCCCCAACCGGTGGGCTGATCGACATGTCGTTGTCGTTGAGGATCACCAGCAGGTTGCAGTCGGCCACACCGGCGTTGTTGAGCGCCTCAAACGCCATGCCAGCGGTCATGGCGCCGTCACCAATCACCGCAATCGCGTGGCGGTCTTCCCCCTTGAGCCGGCTGGCCAGGGCCATGCCCAGCGCCGCCGAGATCGAGGTGCTGGAGTGTGCCGTGCCAAAGGTGTCGAATTCACTCTCGTCACGCCTTGGGAAACCACTCAGGCCACCGAGCTGGCGCAGGCTGTGCATACGCTCACGTCGGCCAGTCAGGATCTTGTGCGGGTAGGTCTGGTGGCCCACGTCCCAGACGATGCGGTCATACGGTGTGTTGAGCACATAGTGCAGCGCCACCGTGAGTTCCACCGTGCCCAGGTTGGAGCTCAGGTGCCCACCTGTTTTGGCCACACTCTCGAGCAGAAAAGCGCGCAACTCGTGTGCCAGCGGCTCCAGCTGCGAGCGGTTGAGCCGCCGCAAATCGTCTGGCGTGTCAATGGTCTGCAGCAGGGGGTACATGTTTTTCATGAATAGATGCTCTGATTTAAATAGCTAATCACGCTCTTTACATAAGGGCTAGAGGCACTTTTTATATAAATTTGAGGCGCTCAGTAGGTCCGGTCCACCACCATCTCGGCCAGACCCTGCAAAGCGCGCACATCGGCCAGGCCGCTGCGCTGGAGCGCCTGCAGTGCCTGCGTCTTGAGGTTCTGGGCAAAGGCTCTGGCTTCATCCAGGCCCATCAGGGAAACATAGGTCGGCTTGTCGCTGTTGGCGTCCTTGCCGGCCGTCTTGCCCAGGGTGGCCGAGTCGGCGGTGACGTCCAGCACATCGTCCACCACCTGGAACGCCAGACCGATGGCGGCACCAAACTCCTGCAAGGCGCACCAGGTGGCCGCGCCGGTGTGGCCACAGGCGGCCCCCATCATCACGCTAGCCTTGAGCAGGGCGCCGGTTTTCAGGCGGTGCATCTCCTGCAACTGGCTCTCGGTGAGGCGCAAACCGACACTGGCCAGATCAATCGCCTGGCCACCTGCCATGCCGGTGCAACCCGCAGCGCGTGCCAGCAGACGGCACAGCTGGGCCTGTTGGGCGGCGGGCAGGCTGGCGTCATCGGGCGTCAGCAGCTCAAACGCCAGTGCCTGCAAGGCATCCCCCGCCAGCAAGGCGCTGGCCTGACCAAACTGGACGTGGACCGTGGGTTTGCCACGGCGCAGCACATCGTTGTCCATACACGGCATGTCGTCGTGCACCAGGGAATAGGCGTGGATCAGTTCCACCGCACAGGCCGAGCGCAGCGCGGCCTGGTACGGGCCCGTTGCCTGCTCCAAGGCACCAGGCACGGTGACCGCTTCTTCACTGGCGTTAACCACCTGGGACAACAGACCTGACTGCACCGCCTCAAACGCCGCCATCACCAGCAGCGGGCGCAGGCGTTTGCCACCATCAAGCACCGCATAACGCATGGCGGCCATCAGTTCAACCGGCGCCTGGTGCTCCAGATGGGCCGAGGCGTCCACGGACACCCATTGGTCCAGCGCCTGTTCGACGGCAGCGAGTTGGTGGCTGATCCAGTCAGCCAGGTCCAGGGGAAAAGCGGCAGAGGAGCTCATTGTTCGTCAGAAGTCCAGGTTGTCAACACACCTTGGTCCAGCACCTTGACCTGGGCTTGCACCGCCTCCAGCCGATCACGGCAGAAGGTCAGCAGCTCGGCGCCACGCTGGTACTGGGTCAGCAGCTGCTCCAGCGGCATGTCGCCCGACTCCAGCCTGGCGACCAGTTGCTCAAGCTCCTGCAAAGCAGCTTCATAGCTGGCAGGCGCCGCAGGGCCGTGTTTGGAAGCTGTAGCCATCGGCGAATATTCCTAAGTGCAAAGTGGCGCATTTTAGGCGCTGGCAGGTTCACCCAAGCTGACACCAAAAGCAGGTAGGATCATCAGGTCTTGGCAAAACGTTGATGCAAATCAAATTATTAAAAACGTCTCTGTGAATTGCTTCAAAACACCCCCGCTACTGTGGCGTCGGCTGGGCCTGCTGCTGGCCCTGGTGCTGCCCACGCTCGGCTGTGCCGACATCTTGCGGGTGTTGAGTTGGCCCGGTTATGCCGACGCCGACCTGGTCAAAGCCTTTGAAGCCCGCACCGGGCACAAGGTCAATGTAACCTTCATCGACTCGGACGAAGCCCTGTGGCAGCGGGTGCAGCAAAACCAGGGGAGGGACTTTGACGTGTTTGCCGTCAACACCGCCGAGCTGCAGCGCTACATCCATGCCGGACTGGTCTCCCCCATCAGCCTCGCCAGGATTCCCAACACCCGTCACCAGTTGCCACGGTTTCGCGAGTTGGAAAACATCAAGGGGCTGGTGCGCCAAGGCCAGGTGTTTGGTGTGCCCTACACCTACGCCGAGATGGGCCTGATTTATGACCGCCAGCAGTTCAAGACCCCGCCCAGCTCGTTGACCGCCTTGTGGGACCCGCGTTATCAGGGCAAGGTGCTGGTGTACAACAGCAGCAGCCACAACTTCACCCTGGCGGCCCAGTCACTGGGCAACCACAAACCCTTCGAGCTGGCGGGCAAACAATGGACCACCACGGTCAACCAGCTGATCGCCCTGCGCCGCAATGTGCTGGGCTTCTACACCCAGCCCGACGAATCGGTGGAGCTGTTCCGCGACAAAAAGGCCGCCCTGATGCTGGCCAACTACGGCTCACAACAGCTGCAATTGCTCAGGCGTGCCGGTGCCGACGTGGGCTACGCCATCCCCAAAGAAGGCGCGCTGGCCTGGCTCGACACCTGGGCCATCCTGCGCCCGACCCAGAAATCGGCGCTGGCACATGCCTGGATCAACTACCTGCTGGAGCCGGCCCCGAGCCAGGCCCTGGAAATGCGCCAAGGCCTGGCCAATACCGTGTCAGAACCGGCCCACCTGCAGCCTCAGGACCGCCTGGTCTGGCTGGAGCCGGTGGAAAACAGCGAGCGGCGCCAGCAGTTGTGGGAACGTATTTATTCGGGTGACCGCGCCGCCAGGGTGCTTGGCCAATGAAATGGGGGCTGGCGACCCGGCTGGGCAGCGTGTTGGCCTTGGTCAGCCTGCTGATGGCGGGCATGACCGGCCTGTATGCCTTCCAGGTGGCGCGAGACCTGCTGGTGCAAGCCACCAAGGACGAGCTGATGACCGCCACCCAGGTGGTGGGACGACGCATTCGGGACGTCCATCTGGACGCTTCCCGTGACCTGCATATGCTGAGCAGACACCCGGCCAGCCTGGCGCTGCTGCAGAACCCGTCGCCCCAGCAGGCGACCCAGGCCGACCAGCTGGCCACCCTGTTCGAGCTGATCATGGCCGCCAACCCCGGCTACTTCCAGATCCGGCTGATTTCGGCCAGCGACTCGGGACTGGAGCGTGTGCGTGTGGACCGCGACGGCCAGCAGCTGCTGCGTATTGAAGGCGACGACCTGCAGGAAAAAGGCCACTACCCCTATGTGTCCGACACCCTGCAGATGCCTGCGGGCAGCACCTACCAGTCGCGCACCGTGATCAACCACGAACGCGGCGCCCATGCCGGGCTGGGCCAGCCCACCGTGCTGCTGGCCTCACCGGTGGTCAATGCACGGGGCCAGACACTCGGGGTGATCGTGATCAACATCGACCTCAAGGGGGCATTTTCCCGGCTCGCTGCCGATTTACCCGCTGAGTTCCAGCTGTATCTGGCCAACCGGGATGGCGACTTCCTGATCCATCCCGACAACACCCGCACCTTTGGTTTTGATACCGGACGTCGGGTCTTGCTGCAAGACGAGTTCCCGGCCACCCGCGACCTGGTGGCGCGCCGGGTCGACCAACTGGTGTTCGAAGCCGACAGCGGCGAACATGCCACGGAGCCGGTGATCGCCACCTTCACCGCCAACCGGGCCAGGTCCGATAACCCGGACGCCGCCGGATTTCTTGGCCTGGCGCAACCGCGCAGCAACGTGCTGCAGCGCTCCCACGCGCTGGGCCTGACCATCCTGCAGATTGCCAGCGTGCTGGGGCTGGTCGGTTTTGCGCTGGCCCTGCTGCTGGCGCGCTGGGTCACCCGACCACTCAACACCATGAGCAACGCCGTGGCGCGTTTTTCCATCGGGCACCCGATCCTGGGCCTGCCACTCACACGCCAGGATGAAATTGGCCAGCTGGCGCGCAG
Organism: Rhodoferax fermentans; assembly: GCF_002017865.1. NCBI lineage: Bacteria > Pseudomonadati > Pseudomonadota > Betaproteobacteria > Burkholderiales > Comamonadaceae > Rhodoferax > Rhodoferax fermentans. The sequence goes on from NZ_MTJN01000002.1 coordinate 1,040,012, forward strand.
TTTTGAGCAGATGCAACAACAAATCCACCAGCAGTTCACCGAGTTGCAGGCCAATCGCCAGGAGCTCGAACACCTGGCGCGCCACGACCCCCTCACCGGCCTGCCCAACCGGCGCCTGTTCATCGAGCGGCTCGACAACGCACTGGCACGTGCCAAACGTACCCAGACCCAGCTCGCGGTGATGTTCATTGACATGGACCACTTCAAGGCCATCAACGACCAGTGGGGCCATGAGGCCGGGGACGCGGCCCTGCAATGGGTGGCCCAGCGCCTGCTGGAGCACACCCGCGAGACCGACACCGTGGCGCGCCTCGGCGGTGATGAATTTGTGGTGCTGCTCGACAACCAGGTGCAAGCAGAGCAGCTGGCGCTGGTGGCACAAAAACTGATCGACAGCATGCGCGAGCCCTGGTTCTTCAACGGCCACCTGTGCCAGATCCAGCTCAGCATGGGCATCAGCCTGTACCCGCAAAACGGCGACACCGCCGACGCCCTGCTCAACAGCGCCGACAACGCGATGTACCGCGTCAAAACCGCCAGCCGCAACAACTTCGGTTTTGCGCCAGAAGGCTGACCAACCCAGGTGTTTCAAGCACCCCAGCTACAATCGGGCCGCTTTCGCGCCAGCTTCGGCTGGTTTTTTTCACTCTGCACTTTGCTTGTGCATCTCCCTGTGGGGAGTCTTTAGGTCAGGTCACCCATGTCTGATTTAAGTCTTCAACTGCAGCAGGCCACCGGCCAACTACCAGTTTCAGCTTATTTTGAAAACGCGCTCTACCAGCGCGAACTACAAACCCTTTTCCAGCGGGGACCACGTTACGTGGGCCACGCCTCCAGTGTGCCCAACGTGGGCGACTACTACGCCCTGCCGCAGGAAAACGAAGGCCGCGCGCTGATCCACACCGACAAGGGCATCGAGCTGGTCTCCAACGTCTGCCGCCACCGCCAGGCGGTCATGCTCAAGGGCCGGGGCTCGCTCAACGCCGACGGCTCGGCCAACAACGTGGTCTGCCCGATCCACCGCTGGACCTACTCGGCCAGCGGCAGCCAACCCGCCGGCACGCTGATTGGTGCGCCCCACTTTGCCCAGGACCCGTGCCTGAACCTCACCAACTACCCGCTGCAGGAGTGGAACGGCCTGCTGTTCGAGGCAGGCCCCGGCGCGCGTGATGTGACGGCTGACCTGGCCGACATGGACACCCGCGCACAACTCGACTTCTCGGGTTTTGTGCTCGACAAGGTGGAATTGCACACCTGCAACTACAACTGGAAGACCTTCATCGAGGTCTATCTGGAGGACTACCACGTGGGCCCGTTCCACCCGGGTCTGGGCAGTTTTGTCACCTGTGACGACCTGCGCTGGGAATTCAAGGAACACTACTCGGTGCAGACCGTGGGGGTGTCCAGCGCGTTTGACCGGCCGGGCTCGGCTGTCTACAAACGCTGGAAAGAGGCGCTGTTGGCCTACCGTGGCGGCCAAGCCCCCGAACGCGGCGCAATCTGGCTCACCTACTACCCACACATCATGGTCGAGTGGTACCCGCATGTGCTCACCGTCTCGACCCTGCACCCAATGGGGCCGGACAAGACCCTCAACATGGTCGAGTTTTATTACCCCGAGGACATCCAGGCGTTTGAGCGCGAATTTGTCGAAGCCCAGCAGGCCGCCTACATGGAAACCTGCATCGAGGACGACGAGATCGGTGAACGCATGGACGCTGGCCGCAAGGCGCTGCTGATGCGCGGCGACAACGAGGTCGGCCCCTACCAGAGCCCGATGGAAGACGGCATGCAACACTTTCACGCGTGGTACCGCCGCCAGATGGCCTTGTGATTCCCATAACTTTGATAGCAGCTAGCCCTTGTTATATAAGGGCCAGAGGCACTTTTTACTGATACAACCATGCAAGCCCTGTGGATGGTCCTGGCGGCCTTTTTATTTGCCACCATGGCCGTCGGGGTCAAGATGGCCGGTGCGGACTTCAACGCCTTTGAGCTGGTGTTCTACCGGGGTGTGATCAGTGTGGTGTTCATGGCGATGGTGCTGCGCTCGCGCGGTGTGTCGATTGCCACCAAGTACCCGTTCATGCACGCCTGGCGCTCGATGATCGGGGTGTTTTCGATGGTCTGCTGGTTTTACGCCATCGCCCACCTGCCCCTGGCCACTGCAATGACGCTTAACTACATGAGTGGTGTCTGGATGGCCGCTTTTGTGATTGGTGGCGCGGTCTTGTACGGCAAACCAGGCAACCAGGGCATGCTGATGGCCACGGTGCTGGTCAGTTTTACCGGGGTGATTCTGCTGCTGCAACCCTCGCTGGCAGAAAACCAGCTGTTTGCCGGGCTGATTGGCCTGCTCTCTGGCCTGGGTGCGGCCATGGCTTTGTTGCAAGTGGCCTCGCTGGGCCGTATTGGCGAGCCCGAAGGCCGGGTGGTGTTTTATTTCTCGATCGGCACCCTGCTGGTGGGCTTGGCAGGCTCCTTGTGGACGGGCTTCACACCCTGGAGCAGCGTGCGCTGGCAGGCGCTGGCCTGGCTGCTGCCGATTGGGGTGCTGGCCACGCTGGGCCAATGGACCATGACCCGCGCCTACAGCCGTGGCTCGACCCTGCTGGTGGCCAACCTGGCCTACCTGGGCATTGTGTTTTCGGGCGGATACGGCCTGCTGCTGTTTGGTGAACAAATCACCGCCGTGGGCTGGGCAGGTATCGCGATGATCCTGGTCAGCGGCGTCACGGCCACCGTGCTGCGGACCCGCGCACTGCCCAACGCCCCCGCCGACGAACACTGAAGGCGTGTCCCGGCTTCCTAAAATGCCCGTCTGAAGACACCACGCAGGAACCACCCGATGTACACCACCCTGATCTCCGTTGCACAACTGCAAGCCCTGCTGGCCAGCAGCCAGCCACCTCTTGTTTTTGATTGCAGCTTCGAGCTGATGCAACCCACCGCGGGCGACGCGCAGTACCTGGAGAGCCACATCCCCGGCGCATTACGTGCCGACCTGGACCGGCATTTGAGCGCCAAAGGCGCCCCCGACGCCGCCAGCGGTGGCCGCCACCCGCTGCCCTCACGCGCGACCTTCGCCACCTGGCTGGGCAGCATGGGCCTGACACCCGAACGACAGGTGGTGGTGTATGACCGCCAAGGCGTCAACTACGCGGGCCGCCTGTGGTGGATGCTCAAGTGGCTGGGCCACGAAGCGGTGGCGGTGCTCGACGGCGGCCTGCCCGCCTGGACCGCCGCCGGTGCTCCGGTAGAGGCTGGCCCCGGCCCCACACCTCAAGCATCCAATTACCCGCTAGCCCCCGAAAAGGCTGGGCTGGTAGCTGCAGATTCGATAGTTAAACAACTCGGCAAACCGAGCCAGACCGTGATCGACGCGCGGGGCGCACCGCGCTTTCGCGGCGAGGTTGAGCCGCTGGACCCCGTGGCCGGCCATATTCCCGGCGCATTGAACCGCCCGTTCCCCAACAACTTGGACGCCAAGGGTTTCTTCAAGCCCGCCGCCGAGTTGCGCACCGAGTTTGAGGCCCTGCTGGCCGGCCGCGACCCGGCCACTGTGGTGCACCATTGCGGCAGCGGTGTCAGCGCCGTGCCCAACATCATCGCCATGGAAGTCGCCGGCCTGGGCCGCGCCGCTTTGTACGCTGGCAGCTGGAGCGACTGGTGCAGCGACCCAAGCCGCCCCATGGCCCAGGGTTGAACCCACCCGCCACCATGCCCACCACCCACCTGCTGTATTTACACGGCTTTCGTTCCTCCCCGTCGTCGACCAAGGCGCGCATGACCGCCGACGCCGTGGCCCGCCGCCACCCCGACGTGACTTGGCTGTGCCCGGCGCTGCCGCCCTCCCCCCAACAGGCGATGGACCAGGTGTTGCAAGCCATCACCAACTGGCCGAAGGACTCGATGGCCGTCATGGGCTCATCGCTCGGCGGCTTTTATGCCACCTGGCTGGCCGAGCGACTGGGCTGCAAAGCGGTGTTACTCAACCCCGCCATCCAACCCGCGCGCGACCTGGCCGCACAAATTGGTGAACACAGCCTGTGGCACGACCCCGAGCAACACTTCACGTTTGACCAGTCGCACGTGAACGAACTCGTCGCCCAGGAAATCCCCCACATCAGCCAACCCGAGCGCTACTTTGCGGTGATTGCCAAAGGCGACGAGGTGCTGGACTGGCGCGAAATGCTGGCCCACTACCCCGGCGCCACCATCAAACTGCTACCCGGCGGCGACCACGCGCTGAGTGACTTTGACCAGCATTTGGATGAGGCGCTGGATTTTCTCAACCTGGTTTGAGCTGGGGGCTGGGTGCTTGATGCCCCAGAGTGTTTGCAATCTGTCACTGTTTCCCCTGTTTGGGGGATATCCAGGCCATGCACGCGCTGTCAGAATGGCAAGCAGTCTATTTGCTCAAACAACTGCACCGATAGCCGCGTTGACGTCATGAGTCTCCAAGCTGCACTCAGCCTCTTCCTCGAGGAGTACCCCAAGGCGATCACCCGCACATTCGCGGGCGACTCCGTCGCAGAGTTCATCCGAAAGGATTTGCCCGAGGTCCTTCACCAGATCATCGGTGCGAACCCTCGATACATTGTTCATGGGAGTCCGGGGCAAGGAAACTGGGCACGCGCCCCTTGGGCAGCGGTATATGACAGATTCATCACTGAAAGCGCACAAGACGGCTACTACCTTGTCTATCTTGTGCGCGAAGACTTTGCCGGCGTTTACCTGTCATTGAACCAGGGAATAACAAGCGCTCGAAAGCAGTATGGTTCTGAGGCCAAGTCTGCACTTCGCGTCCGTGCGACAGACTTCGTAGCGCGACTTGGCCCCCATGCTTCCGGATTTTTCACTGGCGGTCTTGATCTTGCAGCGAGTGGAGCTGCAAATCTCAGTGCTTACTATGAAGCGGGCAACATTTGCTCGATCTACTACCAACGTGATGCGCTCCCGCCGGACTCAACTCTTGAAGCGGACTTTAGACGGTTCGTCGAGCTGTACTACATCCTTGTCTCTCGCGAGCCGCAACTCTACGAGCGAGCTGACGCCGAAGACGATGAGACCGCACTAGAGGAGGAAGATCTTCGGAAACTTCGCGAGCACAAGCGAGTGGAAAGGAACCGCAAGTTAGCGCACCGCGCCAAGTTGGCACAAGGCTACACATGCAAAGCGTGCGGTTTTGATTTCGCGTCAAAGTACGGCAGCATTGGCCGAGAGTTCATCGAAGCACATCACCTTACGCCACTATCGGAACTCAAAGGACAGAAATTGATGCTCGATCCAAAGACCGACTTCACGGTCCTTTGCTCAAACTGTCATCGGATGATCCACCGCACTTCATTCGTTCACAGCGTTGAAGAGTTCCGCGCGAAGTATCTCCTCAAAGATGACGGCTAACCCATCGTAGTCGGACGCACTACAAGCGCACCAAACACTACCTGTACAGTGTCTTTCAACGCAGGGGCGTGGGCTGGGCGGAAGTTGAGGCCGATTTTAAAAAGCGAAGCGTCATGAGGCCTCGGCTTTCGGCCAGCCCGCGCCCCGGACCACATCCACGAAGGGCTTCAACAAAAGCCTAAACCACCTCCAACGCCAACAACTCCGCCACTGTCTGTTTACGCCGAATCAGCCTGGGCACACCGTTCTCGACCAGCACCTCGGGAATCAGCGGCCGGGTGTTGTAGTTGGAGGACATCGACGCACCATACGCGCCGGTGTCGTGGATCACCAGCAGGTCACCCACCTGCGCCTGCGGCAGCGCGCGGGTCAGCACTACACCACCCTCACCTTGCGTGAACACGTCACCCGACTCACACAGCGGGCCGCCAAGCACGGTGTCAAGCACCGGACCGGTAGCGGCCGTACCGTCGGCGCGGATCAGTTCCATGCCGTGATAACTGCCATACATGGCCGGGCGCATCAGGTCGCTGAAACCCGCGTCGACCAGCACAAAACGGGCGCTGCCCTGGTCTTTGACAGCACGTACCTCTGCCACCAGCACACCGGATTCGGCCACCAGGTAACGGCCCGGCTCAATCTCTAGCGCCACCGGGTGGCCCAGCAGGGTGGCAATCTCTTGGCGGGCGGCATCCCACAGGCTGAAGTAGTGCGCGGTGTCGATCTGCGGCTCACCGGCCTGGTACGGGATCGACAAGCCGCCGCCAGACGAAATCGCTTGCAAGTCAAGACCCTGCGCCTTGACGGTGCGCACCAGCGCCACCATCGCACCACACACCTCCTGCAAATGGCTGTAATCCACGCCCGAGCCAATGTGCATGTGCAAGCCGACCAGTTTCAGGCCATTGGCTGACACACGCGCCAGCGCTTGCGGCAAATCACCGTGCCAGATGCCGTGTTTGCTGTGTTCACCGCCGGTGTTGGTTTTGTTACTGTGGCCATGGCCAAAACCGGGGTTGATGCGCAACCACACCGGGTGGCCGGGGCTGACACTGCCGAGTTGGTCCAGCATGTCGATCGAGCCGCAATTCACCGGCACACCGAGTTCGGCCACGCGGGCCAGCGTGGTGCGGTCCAGCAGGTCGGCGGTGAAGACGATCTCGGCATGGCCGTTGTATTCACCGGGTTTAAAACCTGCGGCCAGGGCACGCTCGATCTCGCCGAGCGAGACCGAGTCCACAGCCACACCACAGCGCTTCATGAGGCGCAGGATGTGGGTGTTGGAGTTGGCCTTTTGGGCGAAGCGGATCACGTCAAAGGAGCGCAGTGCGGCCACTTGGCGTTCGATGGTGGCTGCGTCATAGACCCACAGCGGTGTGCCGTGGGTGCGGGCCAAACTGGCCAGGGTGTCGGGGGTAAATGGGTTCATGGGGGCATGATGCCCGGCTTTGTCTATGCTAACAATGCCTATTATTTTGCAGAGCCATTCACAATGGATATGGTTTTGACTACCATGCGGGCATGAACACCCAGTCACCCAGCACGGCCGCCCCGGCCTTGACCCACCGCCAGCTGGCAATTTTTCGCGCCATCATGCAACACGGCAACCTGAGCCGCGCCGCTGAGGTGACCACCTCCAGCCAACCAACCTTGAGCCGCGAGCTGGCGCGGCTGGAGTACCTGCTGGGGTTTGATCTGTTTGACCGGGTGCGGGGCCGCTTGCGCCCCACTGTGCGCGCGCTGGCGCTGATGCAGGAGGTAGAGCGCTCGTTTGTCGGGCTGGATCAGATTGCAGCACGTGCCCAGGAATTGCGCACCCTGTCCACCGGGCGACTGCGCCTGGCCTGCCTGCCCGCACTGGCCCAGGCCTTTGTGCCGAGTGCGCTGGTGGCGTTTACCCAAGCGCTGCCGCAGGCGGCGGTGAGCATCTTTCCGGAAGAGTCACCCTGGCTGGAGCAGGCCATGAGTGAGCAGCGGTTCGATCTGGGCCTGAGTGAAACCCAGCAGGCACCCACTGGCGTGACGCTGAAGCCACTGTTGCAGGTGAACGAGGTGGTGGTGTTGCCGCGTGGCCATGCGCTGGCCCGGTTTGAGGTGCTGACACCCCAACACTTTGAGGGGCAGCGTTTTGTCAGCCTGGCCGTGGGTGACAGTTACCGCCAAGCGATTGATCACATGTTTGCCCAGGCCGGTGTGAGCCGCACGATGGTGCTGGAGACCAGCAGCGCCGCCGCTGTGTGTGCGATGGTGCGCCAAGGGCTGGGGGTGGCCATCGTCAACCCGCTGACCGCATTGGCACTGGCTGGCCCGGAGCTGCTGGTACGGCCGCTCAGTGTGGCCATCGCCTTTCAGGTGAGTCTGCTGCTGCCCGAGCTGGCGGCGCCGCACCCCTTGCGGGATGCGTTGGTCACGGCCATGGAAACAACGGCTGAAGAGATGCAGCGAACACTGACACTTCAGAATAAATAGCTGTTGACCCTTGATAAATAAGGGCTGGAGGCCAAAAAGATGCTGAACAGCAGGCCAAAGGCCTGAGCAGACCTCAAAGCCTGCGGTTACAAATCCACCTGCTGCAGCGTGCCCACCGCGCCCGATTCGTACAAAAACACCCCGGTGCTGCGCACCTGGCCCAGGGTCTGGTTGCTGGCCGTGTTGACGAAGAACGGGCTGGCCACCCGGCCCAGGTACAAGGCGCCGACACCGTTTTGCGCCAGGCTGGTCAAACTGTCCTGACCCTCGGCGTTTTTTTGCCAGACTTGTAACTGGCTGTACACCGCGTCGTTCTCGTCGATCCACGAGTTGCCGTCCAGATCGTACTGGGCCAGGTCGGCAAACCCGTCGCCGCTGCTCGGGCCAAACAGCTCGGTGCCGTTGTTCACTTGGCCGTCTTTGTTTTTGTCCAGCACCAGGAAGCCACTGCCACCCGCCACAAACGCGATGTTTTCGGTCTGGCCATCGGCATTGAGGTCAAAGGCAAACTGCGCGTCGGTTAACTGGGCACCAGTGCCGTCGAAGTTGATCACCAGCGGATCCTGGCGCACCGCGTCACCCGCGCGAATCGACAGGCGGCTGTCTTGCACAAAACTGCGGCTCATGGCCAGTTGCAGGCTGAACTGGATCGTCTGGCCATCAGCTGTTTTGACCACACCCTGGGCGCTGACCTGGGTGGATTCGGCCTCGACGATGTGTTCACTGGCATCCATCTCCAGGCCCCAGCCGGCTGCTTGCGGTGCCGTTGCCGCCTGGGAGCTGCTGGCTGCTGCGGGCGGTGGTGACACCTGGGTGCTGGTTTGGGCTTGCAGATCACGCGCGTCAAACACCGTGACCTCGCGCCCGGTGATGGCTTTGACCATGTCCATCAGTACCCGCAGGCGCGACGCCAGCGACTGAATGTCGCCGTCGGATACCGCCTCACCCGCTGGGACAGCCTGGGCTTGCGCTTGTTGCAACAGCTTCTGACGCGCGCCGTCAGAGAGCGTCACACGCACAGCCGGGGTGTGCTGCACGTCACGCTCAAGTGAGCGCGGCGAAGGCGCTTGGCCAACCCAGGCGCGCAAGCGGGTCTGCGTGCTGCGCCAGGACAGGTTGCTGTGCTGGCTTTGCAGGGCGACGGCGGATTCGGTGATCTTCATAAACGCTCATCGGCAGAAATGAACTGGAATTCACCCTCTTTTTTCACTTTATTTTTCAACACCCCAACCGCTGACGTGGGTGCCTGTGTGAACAAACGCACACACTTTTGACCACACTTGGCAGTATGCTGCCCTTTGCCAAACCGGCATGGTTTTCCAATCTGAGGAGCCCAGCATGCAAAAAACCGCCAACCGCCGCCATTTCGTCCAATATTTCTCGCTGGCAGGTTTCACCCTGATCGCAGCCTGCTCGGACAAACCGGCCCCCACCCCCGAGCCCGCACCTGCACCGGTGGCCCCACCACCGCCCGCACCAGAACCCGCCCCGGCGCCAGCCCCCGCCGCTGCACCCATGGCAGAACCAGCACCGGCCGCAGCACCTGCAGCACCCGCCACCTCGGCCAAGATGCCCCTGGTGGATGCCAAAGACCCACAAGCCCTGGCCCTGGGTTATGTCAGTGATGCGGCCCAGGCCGACAAGGCCAAGTACAAAAACTTTGTGGCGGGTAGCCACTGCGCCAACTGCGCCTTGTTCCAGGGCCAGGCCAGTGACACCGAGGGCGGCTGTCCGCTGTTCCCCGGCAAACATGTGGCCGCCAAAGGCTGGTGCAGCGCCTGGGCCAAGAAGGCTTAGTTTGATAAAAAATCAGGCTCTAGCCCTTATGAATCAAGGGCTAGAAGCTATTTTTTAAGCAGCAAACCAGCGTCTGGACAAAGACGCTGGTGGTTACAGACGGGTGCCTGCTGAAGCACCCTCACCTGCTGCAGCGGCCTCAGGCCGCCAGACTCTGGATGTGCTGCAACTGCTGACCCAGGTGGCTGCGCAGCCAGCGCAGCGACTTGCCAAACCAACTGCGGCACAACCACAGCAGCAGACCACCCAGGGTCAACAACACCAGCCCCACCACCGCGTGTGTCTTGGGGCCTGAATGGCCCAGGTGGGACAACTCGACCTGCTGGTCACCGTCGCGGATGTCGAGCTTTTTGATCGAACCATCGGCGCCTTTCTCCAGGCTGAAGGTTTTGTCGCCCTCGCTGGCCTGGATCGTCACCCCGCCGTCGGCGCCATGTTCCACACGCACATGTTCATCGGCACCCGCACCCTGAATGTGAATGCCGGGTATGTGGCGGTTGACACTGGCATCGATCACCACCGGGCCGATGCCACTGGTGTTGAGGACAAACTGGTTGGCAGGTGGCCAGCCAAACAGGCCCTGGCTGGTGGCCACCACCAACAACACCACACCCGCCAACGCCAGGCTGCCGCCAAGGACAGACAGCACCGTCAACACCGCCAAATAGAAGAGAAAGGGCACAGCCAGCGCCAGGTTCATGAAGCCCAGCGCGGCGGTGGCGGCGCACAGCGCCCACAGGTTTTTGGGGGAGCGGCGCGACTCCCAGGCACCCAGGCGCCGCTGCGCAATCAGCTCACGCGCCAGCTTGACCGGGTCACCGAGTTTGGTAGCCACATCGGTCTCACTCTGGCCGTCGGCCATAGCGTCGGCAAAGTAGCTGGCGTAGTCTTGCAGGATCTCGTCGCGCTCGGTGGCGCTGAGGGTTGAGAGCGCGTCGGACAAGGCTTGGAGGAAGGTTTCGCGGTTCATAGAGCACCTTTCTGGGTGGGGTTGGTGGGGCGCGGCTGTAACACGCTGTTGATTTCGGCAACAAACTCTTGCCATTCCTGGCTCATCATGGCCAAGGCTTCGACGCCACTGGCGCTGAGCCGGTAATACTTGCGCGCCGGGCCAGTTGCTGACTCTTGCAGGTAGGTTTGCACCCAGCCTTCGTCCTGCAAGCGGCGCATCAGGGGGTACACCGTGCCTTCGCTGATGGCCATGTGGGCGCTGAGCTGCTGCACCAGCTCATAGGTGTAGCTGTCCGCCCGTTGGAGGATGGCCAGCACACACATCTCGATGGCGCCTTTGCGCAGCTGGGTTTTTAATGCCATGTTCATGGTCTGGATGGGAGTAACAAGGTGTTTTGTGTACTATGCAATGCAAGGTAGCTGAATCACAAACACATCTACTGTGCATTACAAGGTAGTCGCAGACATTTTTTACCACCATGAAAAAGGGAGGCCCAAGCCTCCCTGATTTGTTGAGGCGCCAGCGCCCCCCGGTCTGTGAACAGCCTCAGGCCACGCCATGTGCCTTGAACCAAGCCAGCGCACGGGCAAAACCGTCAGCCGCCTCGTCCTTGCGGTAGCTGGGACGGTAGTCAGCGTGAAAGGCGTGTGGTGCGTCTTTGTAGACCACAAACTCGCTGGCTTTGGCCGCGGGGTTGCCACGGGCGCCGGCGTCGGACAGCGCGTCTTTCATCTGGTTGATGGTGGTGAGCGGGATGCCGCCATCCTGTCCGCCATACAAACCCAGCACCGGTGCTTTTAAACCCGCTGCCAGGTCCAGCGGGTGTTTGGGTGTGAGGTCTGAGGCGGTGCCGACCAGGCGACCATACCAGGCCACACCGGCCTTCACGTTCTTGCTTTGCTCAGCGTACAGCCAGGTGATGCGCCCTCCCCAGCAAAAGCCGGTGATACCCACTTTTTTGGTGTTGCCCCCATTGGCACCGGCCCAGGCCACCGCACCGTCCAGGTCGGCCATGACCTGAGCGTCAGGCACTTTGGAGACCACCTCGGCCATCAGTTTGGGCATCTGGGTGTAGCTGCTGGCATCCCCCTGACGGGCGAACAGATCAGGCGCAATCGCCAAATACCCGGCCTTGGCAAAACGGCGGCAGGTGTCGGCAATGTACTCGTGCACCCCAAAAATCTCGTGCACCACCAGCACCACCGGCAGATTCGTTTTGCCCTCGGGCGCGGCGTAATAAAAGGGCACGGTGAAGCCCTGCATGTCGTAGACACTTTCACCTGTGCGCAGGCCGTCAGCCGGGGTCTTGATTGCGGTCTGCGCCATGATCGGCATGGCCGCGGCGGCGTAGCCCACACCGAGCGCAACTTTAAGCGCGGTGCGGCGGTTGGCACCGGCCTCGGTGGTCTGGCCTGGCAGCAGGGATGACATGTCCTGGGTCTGGTCCTGGTTGAGCACGGTGGTCTCCTTGTGAAAAGAAGGCAGCTTAGCGGCACGGGTCAACCCACCGGTGTGTGGGGTAATTTCTGGCGAAATCCGCTATGCTCAGGTCCGCCAGCCAGACCGACGGAGACCCCGCGCTACTGGCTGCATGGTCCGGCAAAACATGGGCTATCCGCCTGGTGCTGCGCCGGTTGATTCATTCTGAAGCAGGACAAAAACCTGCAAGGAGACAAGCAACATGCCCCAGCGCCAGCCGCTACACCTGCACGTGCCAGAGCCCACCGGGCGCCCCGGCCGTGACACGGACTTCTCTTACCTCCCCTTATCCAAAGCCGGTGCCAAACGCCGTCCACCCGTCGACGTGGCCGCCGCACAGACCAATGACCTGGCGTTTGCGCTGATCCGGGTGCTCGACGACACAGGCCAAGCCGTGGGCCCCTGGGCACCGCAAATGGACGCGGCGCTGCTCAAACGTGGCCTGCGCGCCATGTTGCTCACACGCGCTTTTGATGCCCGCATGCTGATCGCCCAGCGGCAGAAAAAGATGTCGTTTTACATGCAGTGCCTGGGTGAAGAAGCCATAGCCTGCGCCCACGCGCTGGCGCTGGGCGCGGGTGACATGTGTTTCCCGACCTACCGCCAGCAGGGCCTGCTGCTGGCGCGCGAGGACAACAACATGGTCGAGATGATCTGCCAGCTCTACAGCAACAGCCGCGACCCGATGAAAGGGCGCCAGCTGCCGGTGATGTATTCGAGCAAAAAACAGGGCTTTTTCTCGATCTCGGGCAACCTCGCCACCCAGGTGATCCAGGCGGTGGGCTGGGCCATGGCCAGCGCCATCCAGGGTGACGACAAGGTGGCCAGCGCCTGGATTGGTGACGGTGCCACGGCCGAGGCCGACTTCCACACCGCGCTGACTTTTGCCCATGTCTACCATGCACCGGTGATCATCAATGTGGTCAACAACCAGTGGGCGATCTCGACCTTTCAGGCGATTGCGGGTGGTGAAGGCACGACCTTTGCGGCACGCGGCGCGGGTTGTGGCATTGCCTCGCTGCGGGTGGATGGCAACGATTTTCTGGCCTGTTATGCGGCCTCACGCTGGGCGCTGGAACGTGCCCGCAGCAACCTCGGGCCGACCCTGATCGAGTGGGTGACCTACCGCGCCGGACCGCATTCCACCAGCGACGACCCCAGCAAATACCGCCCTGCCAACGATGCAGCGCGTTTTCCACTGGGCGACCCGATCGCCCGCCTGAAACAACACCTGATCCAGCTGGGTATCTGGAGTGATGCCGAGCACGAGTTGATGCAAAAGGAGGTGGAGGCCGAGGTGCTGGCCGCGCAGAAAGAAGCCGAACAATTCGGCACCCTGGCCAACAGCCACGCGCTGGATCTGGCCAGCATGTTTGAGGATGTCTACAAGGACATGCCTGCCCACCTGATCCGTCAGCGCGCTGAACTGGTAGCCTCGACATGAGTGACAACAACACCCTCCCCATGGCGACGGCACACAGCGGCCAACAAGCCGCGAACTCGACTGCAGACAAGGGCAGCATCTCCCAAATGACCATGATCCAGGCGCTGCGTTCGGCCATGGACGTGATGCTCACGCGTGACCCGAAAGTGGTCGTTTACGGCCAGGATGTCGGCTACTTTGGTGGTGTGTTCCGCTGCACCGAAGGCCTGCAACAAAAACACGGCAAACAGCGGGTGTTTGACGCACCGATTTCCGAAGGTGGCATTGTGGGCACCGCTGTGGGCATGGGTGCCTACGGCCTGCGCCCGGTGGTCGAAATCCAGTTTGCCGACTACGTCTACCCGGCCACTGACCAGATTGTGTCGGAGGCGGCACGGCTACGTTACCGCTCGGCGGGGGACTTCAGCTGCCCGATCACCATCCGTATGCCCTGCGGTGGCGGCATCTATGGCGGCCAGACCCACAGCCAGAGCCCCGAGGCCATGTTCACCCAGGTCTGCGGCCTGCGCACGGTGATGCCGTCGAATCCGTATGACGCCAAAGGCCTGCTGATTGCGGCGATAGAAAACGACGACCCTGTGATTTTTCTGGAGCCCAAACGCCTGTACAACGGCCCGTTTGACGGCCACCACGACCAACCCGTGGTGCCCTGGAGCAAACACCCGCTGGGCCAGGTGCCCGACGGCTATTACACCGTGCCGCTGGACAGCGCTTCTGTGTATAAACCGGGTTTAGCCCTCACAGTGATTGCTTATGGCACTATGGTCTATGTAGCAGAGGCAGCGGCGCGTGAAAGTGGTGTGGACGCCGAAATCATCGATCTGCGCAGCCTGTGGCCGCTGGACCTAGACACCTTGGTGGCATCGGTCAAAAAAACCGGGCGCTGTGTCATCGTGCACGAAGCCACCCGCACCAACGGGCTGGGCGCGGAACTCTCAGCACTGATCCAGGAGCATTGTTTCTACCACCTGGAGGCGCCTATTGAACGTGTCACCGGCTGGGACACGCCCTACCCTCATGCACAGGAGTGGGCTTACTTTCCCGGCCCGGCGCGTCTGGCGGCGGCCTTCCACCGTGTGATGGAGGCTTGAACCATGACGATCCACAACATCAAGATGCCCGACATCGGTGAAGGGATTGCCGAGGTGGAGCTGGTGGCCTGGCGCGTGGCCGTGGGTGACGCGGTGACCGAGGACCAGATCCTGGCCGATGTGATGACCGACAAAGCCACGGTGGAAATCCCTTCGCATGTGCATGGCACCGTCATCTCGCTTGACGCCGAGGTGGGCCAGGTGGTCGCGGTGGGAACACCCATTATTCATATCAAAACGGCTGTAGCCCAGGTGGATCAAGGGCAGGTAGCTATAGCTAGTGAAGCAAGTAGCACCACCCAAAATCCGGGCACAGCAGCGCCCTCACCCCAACCCTCTCCCATGGGGAGAGGGAGTAACACCGCCGCCCCCACTACCCCCACTACCCCCGCTGATTTGCTCCCTCTCCCGCCGGGAGAGGGCCGGGGTGAGGGCGGCCCCACCGCCTCCCGCCCGCTGGCCGCCCCGGCCGTGCGCCGCCGAGCGGTTGAGCTGGGGTTGGACTTGGCGCAGATCAAGCCCAGCCACGACGCCGGGCGTATCACCCATGCAGACCTGGAGCAACCGGCCACACGCTCCAAAAAAGATAGTGATCTAGCAATACAGAATAAGGGCTACACGCCTCTAGAGGCCATCAAAACCATCCCCGTCATTGGCCTGCGGCGCAAGATCGCACAAAAGATGCAAGAGGCCAAACGCCGCATCCCGCATTTCAGTTATATCGAGGAAATCGACGTGACCGAGCTGGAGCACCTGCGCGCACAGCTCAACCAACAACACGCCGCCACCCGTGGCCACCTGACGTTGCTGCCCTTGTTGGTGCGCGCCCTGGTGCTGGCGCTGCGTGAGTTTCCCGAGGTGAACGCGCGGTATGACGACGATGCCGGTGTACTGAGCCAACACGCGGCCTTACATCTGGGGCTGGCAACACAAAGTGAAGGCGGCTTGATGGTGCCGGTGATCCGCCACGCCGAGGCACTGGACCTGTGGGCCTGCGCCAGGGAGATCAGCCGCCTGGCGCAGGCGGCCCGCAGCGGTCAGGCCACACGTGAGGAGTTGACCGGTTCAACCCTGACACTCACCAGCCTGGGCGCGCTGGGTGGCATCGCCAGCACACCGATCATCAACCACCCCGAGGTGGCCATTGTGGGCACCAACCGCATTGTGGAGCGTCCGGTGATCCTGGGCGGCGCCGTGGTGGCGCGCAAGATGATGAACCTGTCAAGCTCGTTCGACCACCGGGTGGTGGACGGCCACACCGCTGCCCGCTTCATCCAGCGGGTGCGCAGCTATCTGGAGTGTCCGGCGACGCTGTTTGTCGATTAACAGCAGGCCAGGGGCGCTGGGTCAGAAACTTTCCCAGTCGCCTTCACCACCACTGGTACTAGTTGCCTTCGGGGCGACGGTCTTGGCTGGCACAGGCGCCCTGGCGGCGGCCCCTTTTGAGACGCCCGCCTCGCGTCGCTCAGGCCCGTTGAGTGGTGTCGGGCTGGGGCTGCTGGCGCGCACCCGCGCGGGTGCCGACAATACACCGTGGTCATCGGCGCCCAGTTTGAACACCGCCACCACCTGCACCAGGTCTTGGGCTTGTGAGCGCAGGCTGCTCGCGGCTGCGGCCATCTCTTCCACCAGCGCCGCATTCTGCTGCGTGGCCTGGTCCATTTGTGTCACGGCTTCACCGACTTGGCTGACACCCTGGCTCTGTTCGGTGCTGGCGGCGCTGATCTCACCCATGATGTCGGTCACCCGTTTGATCGAGTTGACCACCTCGGTCATGGTGGTACCGGCCTGGTCCACCAGCGCCGTGCCTTGTTCAACGCGCTCCACGCTGTTGTTGATCAGGGTTTTGATTTCTTTGGCGGCTTCGGCACTGCGTCCGGCCAGGGATCGCACTTCGCTGGCCACCACCGCAAAACCGCGCCCTTGTTCACCGGCACGGGCCGCTTCCACCGCCGCGTTCAGGGCCAGGATGTTGGTCTGGAAGGCGATGCCGTCGATCACACTGATGATGTCGCTGATCTTGCGGCTGGAATCAACGATGCCTTTCATGGTGTCGACCACCTGGGTCACGACTTGACCTCCGTGCACCGCCACGCTGCTGGCGCTCATGGCCAGCTGGTTGGCCTGGCGGGCGTTGTCAGCGTTTTGCTTGACGGTGGAGGAGAGTTCTTCCATGGAGGCAGCGGTTTCCTGCAGCGCACTGGCTTGGGATTCGGTGCGACTGGAGAGGTCTTGGTTACCCTGGGCGATCTCGGAGCTGGCAGTGGCCACTGACTCTGAACCCTGGCGCACATTGGTGACCACCTTCACCAGGCTGGACTGCATGTCACGCAAGCTGCCCAGCAATTGCCCCAGTTCATCACTGCGCTGGGTGTCAATGCGGGTGGTGAGGTCACCACCAGCCACCTGGCGAGCAATGGTGTTGGCTTGGGACAAAGGCCGCGTGATGCTGCCCGACAACAACCAGACCACGCTGATGCTGAGCAGCACACTGACCACCTCCAGAGCCACCATCAGGTTACGACTGGCGATGTAGTTGTCCTGAATCGATTGGCCCAGATCATCAATCTCCTGGCGCTGCAAAGCCAGCATCTCCTCCATCCGGTCTTGGTAAGCTTTGCCGGCCGGGACAAATTTTTCCAACAACAGCTGTTTGGACTCTTCGGCCTGGCCCTCTTTTTTAAGATTGACCACCTTGTCCCGCACCTCGATATAGGCCTTGCGTTGCACTCCAATCGCTGCATAAAGCGCCTTTTCCTTGTCAGTATCCATCAAGCTTTCCAGCTTTTTTTGGTACTCCGTGGACGTCTTGCTGGACTGGGCCTGGTCTTCGGCAAAAAACTCCGCCATGCTCGGGTCGCTGCTGTGGGCAATGGCCGAGGTTCGGCGAATGCCGGTGTGGATGTTGCGGTACCAGTCGCCCACAATGCGTTCGGTCTTGACCGGGTTGGCCACCATTTGCTGGGTGGCCTCAGCCACCGCATTGAGGCGCGACAAACTGAGAAGGATGATGACCACCGACAGCGCCAACACCAGCGCAAAAGCCGCTGCAAGGCGTTTGCCCACCGGCATATTGTTCAAAAAGGCACCCATATTGTTCCCCAGTGTCAAAGTACGTTCAAAAAAGAATAAGGCAGTCAATGCCTTTCTTCAATCCGTTTGTACATTGTGGGCGCTAGCGAACCGGCGTGCAAGCTGCCAACAAGTTGGCGCAATCGTGTTTTCTTTATTTGTAGCTGCAGAAAAAAGCCGGCAGGTGGCGCACACCGGCTTGCTGTGCCAATGCGTCACGCAGGGCGATTTCGGCTTTTAGGGTGCACAAGGCGCGCACAGACTCTTCGGCACACAGGGATTGGGCGTGGCCGTAAGCCAGCGGCAGAAACTGCGACTGGATGTCGGCCAGAGCCATCTGGCGATCAGGCAGCTCATTGGCACTGATCACCTGGTGCGACACCGTGGTGATCTTGGGGTCTCCGACCGGGCTAGGGGGTTTGAGGGTCACACTGACACCATTCGCCGCAGGCGCCACCACCAAGCCATTGGGCCCGGTGTCCAAACCCAGAGAAAACTCCACCGCGTATTTGACGATGACGGTGGCCTCGGACTTCAGGTTGTGTTTGGACTTGGACAAGGCCACCACATGGCTGTACTCACGCAGCACACGCACCGGTGAGGCCTTGAGGCGGTCTGCGGCACTCTGGCGGGCAGCCTCCAGATGCTCAGCATATTGGGTGTAGCCGGCCAACTTCTTTTTGTTGTTTTCGGCATCGGTCTTGGCCTTCAGCAGCTCATCACCGAGCACCTTGCTTTCGCCAAAATGGCTCACCTTCATGGCCACATACACCATCAAGGTGCTCAGTATCCCCGCCGCAAGCACAAAAATTGTTATTGGTTCCATGACTTCAGATTTCCTGCACGACAAGGATCAATGTGCCTTGTCCCAGTTCAGCCCCACCCCCACCTCGGCCAGCAGCGGCACCTTGAGCTGCGCCACACCGGCCATGAGTTTGGGCACCTCGTGGCGTACCCAGTCGAGCTCGGACTCGGGCACCTCAAACACCAGCTCATCATGCACCTGCATGATCATCTTGGTGCGAAGTTTCTGCGCATCAATGACCTCTTGCACCTTGACCATGCTGAGTTTGATCAGGTCGGCTGCAGTGCCCTGCATCGGCGCGTTGATGGCGGCGCGCTCGGCACCCGCGCGCCGCTGGCCGTTGGACGAGCCGATCTCGGGCAGGTACAGGCGTCGGCCAAACACGGTTTCCACATACCCCTGCCGCTTGGCCAGTTCGCGGGTGTGCTCCATGTAGTTCTTGACCCCGGGGTAACGCTCGAAGTAACGCGCAATGTAGTTCTTGGCCGCGGTGTTGTCGATGCTCAGGGCCTTGGCCAGGCCGTAGGCGCTCATGCCGTAGATCAGGCCGAAGTTGATCACCTTGGCGTAACGTCGTTGTTCACTGCTGACCTGCGCGGTGTCGATGCTGAAAATCTCGGCCGCCGTGGCGCGGTGCACGTCCATGCCGTCACGAAAGGCCAGCAACAACGCCGCGTCACCGCTCAAGTGGGCCATGATGCGTAACTCGATCTGGCTGTAATCGGCGCTGGCGATCAAGCTGCCAGCAGGCGCCACAAAGGCCTCACGCACCCGCCGACCTTCGGGGGTGCGGATCGGGATGTTCTGCAGGTTCGGGTCGTTGCTGCTCAAGCGCCCGGTCACCGCCACAGCTTGCGCGTAATGGGTGTGCACCCGGCCATCACTGGGCAGCGCCAGTTGGGCCAGTTTGTCGGTGTAGGTGCCTTTGAGTTTGGCCAAGCCCCGGTGCTCCAGCAACTTGGCGGGCAGCGGGTAGTCTTCGGCCAGTTTTTCGAGCACCTCTTCGTCTGTGCTGCGCGCGCCGGTCGCGGTCTTTTTCACCACCGGCATGCCCAGCTTGTCAAAGAAGATTTCGCCCAACTGCTTGGGGCTGGACAGGTTGAAGGGCTGGCCTGCAATCTCATAGGCCTCGGCTTCCAACTGCACAATGCGCTGGCCCAACTCGTGGCTCTGTGCCGCCAGCGTGGGCGCGTCGATCAACACGCCGTTGCGCTCGATGCGGTAAAGCGCCTCGCTGCTCTTGATCTCCAACTCATAGACAAAACGCAGTTTGTCATCACGCGCCAACTGCGGCCACAGGGCATGGTGCACTTCGAGCGTCATGTCAGCGTCTTCACACGCGTACTCGGCTGCTTTGGCCACATCCACCTGGTCAAAACAGATCTGGTTGGCACCCTTGCCACACAGGTCTTCAAAACTGATGCCCTGGCGGCCCAGGTGGCGTTGTGCCAGGCTGCTCAGGCCGTGTGCTTGATGGACTTCCAGCACATAACTCTGCAGCATGGTGTCGTGTGCATAACCCTGCACCTCGATGCCGTGGTTGGCAAACACATGGCGGTCGTATTTGATGTGCTGGCCCAGCTTGGCGCGGCTGGCATCTTCCAGCCAGGGTTTCAATTTGGCCAGCACCTCATCGAGCGGCAGTTGCGCCGGGGCATCCGGGTAGACATGGGCCAGCGGGATGTAAGCCGCCTCACCCGGGGTGATGCAAAGGCTGATGCCCACAATGCGCGCACGCATCTCGTCGAGCGAAGTGGTCTCGGTGTCGATGGCGACCAGCTCGGCGGCCTGTAATTTGGCCAGCCAGGTGTCAAAGGCCTCCCAGGTGAGGATGGTGTCGTAACGCAGGCTGCTGGTTTTTGCCACGGGTGGCGCGGATTCGGCACCGGGCTCGTCAAACAGATCGCGCTCGCGGCCCGGTTGGGTGGCCGGGCCTGCTTCGGCCGCCGCAGCCTGGGCTGGTGCCTCGCTGCTTGCGCCCAATGACCGGGCCAGGCCCTTGAAGCCGAACTTTTCATAAAAAACAGCCAGAGCCCCCGTATCCATTGAGCCAGTAGCTATTTCATCCATAGCAGGCAGCCCTGGCAGCCAGCCGTTCAGGTCGCAGTCGGTCTTGATCGTGACGAGCTGGCGCCCGGTGGGTAACCAGTCCAGCGATTTCTTCAGGTTCTCACCCACGGCACCTTTGATGTTGTCGGCATTGGCGACGATGGCGTCGAGTGAGCCATATTCGTTGAGCCATTTGGCAGCAGTTTTGGGGCCGACCTTGGGCACACCAGGCACGTTGTCCACAGTGTCACCCACCAGGGTCTGGTAGTCGCGCATCAGGTGCGGCGGCACACCAAATTCGGCTGTGACGCCGGCCACATCGCGGCGCCGGCCGTTCATGGTGTCGATGATGGTGATGTGTTCATTGACCAGCTGCGCCAGGTCCTTGTCACCACTGCTGACGATGACCTCCATGCCTTGGGCGGAGGCGGTAGCGGCCAAGGTGCCAATCACGTCATCGGCCTCAACACCGGGCACCGCCAGCACCTTCCAGCCCATCAAGCGCACCACCTCGTGGATCGGCTCGATCTGGCTGCGCAGGTCGTCGGGCATGGGCGAACGGGTGGCCTTGTACTGCGGGTACAACTCATCACGGAAAGTGGGGCCTTTGGCGTCAAAAATGCAGGCAGCGTAGGCAGCGGGCACCTCCTTGCGCAGGCTTTGCAGCATGTTGATCATGATGCGGATCGCCCCGGTCTTCTGGACGCTGCCGTCGGGCAGGGTCACGCTCATGGCCTCCCCGCCTGCAAAAAAAGCACGATAGATGTAGCTGGAGCCGTCAACCAGCAGCAAAGTTTGAGGGGGAGCAGTGTTCATGGCGGCATTTTGCCTGCGACACCGGGGTATAACGGCACAACTACAATCAAATGATGCACGCAACACCCTCCTTCAGCCTGTTTTCTACCCGCGCCCTGGCCTGCGCACTGCCCCTGTTCCTGCTTGCTGGTACGAGCCAGGCGCAAACAGCGGCCAGCCCGTCCACACCCCAGGCCAACCCGGCACCCGCTGCGGTCAAGGAGCCCACCGAGCAGACCACCCAACACATCGTGGTGGAAGACACCGCCACCCGCATCGACGAGGTGCGCATCGGCAGCGAGACAAAAAGCATCGACGTGCAGCCCAAAAACGGCATGCCGGCCTACCAGGTGGAGCCCAAGAGCGGCGAGCGCACCTGGAAAGTCCTGGGGTTTTAAAACATGGCGGTTTACACGGAAGTCTCTGAGCACGAGGCACGCGAACTGCTGCGTACACTGGGCTTGGGGGAACTCAACAGCCTGAAAGCCTGCTCCGGCGGCATTGAAAACACCAACTATTTCGCCTCCACCGAACGCGCGGGCCAGGTGCACGACTATGTGCTCACGCTGTTTGAACGCCTGAGTTTTGAGCAACTGCCGTTTTACCTGCGGCTGATGAAACACCTGGCGCAGCGCGGCATCCTGGTGCCCGAGCCCCATGCCAATGCACAGGGTGAGCTGGTGTTTGAGGTCAAAGGCAAACCCGCAGCGGTGGTGGACAAGTTGCACGGCAAAAGTGAACTGGCGCCCACCGAGGCCCACTGCGCTCAGGTCGGCGCCACGCTGGCGCGCCTGCATCTGGCCGGGTCTGACTTTGCGCTGACCCAGCCCAACCTGCGCGGCCTGGCCTGGTGGAACGAGGTGGTGCCGGTGGTGCTGCCTTACATCCAGGGCAATCAACAAAACCTGTTGCAGTCTGAACTGGCCTACCAGAACAGCGTGGCGGCCAGCGCCAGCTACGCCGCGCTGCCACGCGGCCCCATCCACGCCGACCTGTTCCGTGACAACGTGATGTTTGACACGGTGGGTGGTCAGCCACAGCTCAGCGGCTTTTTCGACTTCTATTTTGCGGGCATCGACACCTGGGTGTTTGACCTGGCGGTATGCCTCAATGACTGGTGTGTTGACCTGCCAACCGGTGTCCACCATGCCCCGCGTGCTCAAGCCTTGATAGCAGCCTACAGCGCCGTGCGCCCCTTACAAGCGGCCGAGCGCGAGCTGCTGCCGGCGATGTTGCGCGCCGGTGCCCTGCGTTTCTGGGTGTCGCGCCTGTGGGACTTTTACCTGCCGCGCGCTGCCAGCCTCTTACAAGCCCATGACCCGAGCCATTTTGAACGGGTGCTGCAGGCACGCTGCCAGCACGCGATGACGTTTGAACAACTGGCAGGCCAGGCATGAAGTTACAACTGGTCCCCGCACGCCAGGGTGCCGCCTGGGTCAAGCTGGGCATGCGCACCTTTTTCAAACAGCCGCTGGCGCTGGCCGGGCTGTTTTTCATGTTCCTGGCCCTCATGTCGGTGGCCACCATGGTGCCGCTGATTGGCCTGCCGCTGGCCATGACCCTGCTGCCCGCGATCACACTCGGGCTGATGGCCGCCACCCGCGAAGCCACCCTGGGCAAGTTCCCGATGCCGCTGATTTTGCTCATCGGCTTTCGCAGCGGACCGGTCAAATTGCGCGCCATGTTGACGCTGGGCGCCATCTACGCGGGCGGCTTCTTGTGCGCCATCGGCGCCTCTTACCTGGTGGATGGTGGCGGTTTTGCCCGCATGTACCTGGGTGGGCAGGCACCCACGGCCGAGATGATGGGCAGCGGGACGTTTCAGGCCGCGATGTGGACCTTCATCGGCCTGCACCTGCCACTGTCCCTGCTGTTCTGGCACGCCCCGGCCCTGGTGTATTGGCAGGGTTTGCCCGCCTTGAAAGCCATGTTTTTCAGCATCGTTGCCTGTCTGCGCAACTTCTGGGCACTGACGGTGTTTGCGCTGCTGTGGATGGCGGTGATGGTGGGTGTGGTGATGCTGCTGATCACCAGCGCCAACCTGTTCAACAACCCCGGCCTGGCCAATGTGCTGTTGTTCCCCGGCCTGCTGTTGGTGGCCGCGATGTTTTTCACCTCGCTGTTTTTCACCTACCAGGACAGTTTTGAGGCACCGACCGAGGCGCCTGTCACCCCAGAGTGAAAGGACGCGCACCAAACCTTGGTGCGCGCACGGGCGGCCTGGCTGTAAAGACCTCTGAGACGCTACGTTAATTGCAGTTGTAAACCCAGGTATTTATTGGGCTGCAGGCTGTTTTTCTATAAACATCTGAATCAATGGACGGCACGCCCCTCGTACGCCGCGGCGATGTACGGTTTGGCAGCATCCAAGTCTGCCAGCGTGTGGAGCGTGAGTTCCAGATTGCCCGTCCCCCAATGCCCAATGTGGGTGACATCGCGCGCCTTGGGCAGTATCAGTAGCGCAGGCGCCGGGTCCACATGCAGGTACAGCAGCAAGCCGTTTTTCTTGTGCAACACCACCGTGGCAAAGTTTTTCAGACGCTTGAAGGCGGCGTACAGGCGCAGCTCCTTGCGCTGCACATCGTCCCCGAGCGACAAGGTGTAGTCCTCCAGCGAAGCCAGCAACTGCTGCATGGGCACCGACAAACCCGCAAGCAGCTCCGCGTAGGACTTGTCCGGGCCCGTGCCTTTGGCGGCAGCCACCATCGTCTTGCCCGCCACCTTGGGCGACTTGCCTGAAACCGCCCGGCTGCTGGCATCACTGCCGGCGCTGGCCGACTCCAGCAACAGCAGGTCATCCCCAAAACGGCGGTAGCGAATCAGCTCGATGTTGCGGCCAATCTGCTGCACCGCGTGGATGTCGTACTTGGTGAAGTCTGCCGCAATACACACCACGCGCGGCCCCGTCCAATCAATGGCATTGGCGGTGGCCGCACCCAGCTTGTTCTGCACCAGCAGCTTGAACTCGGCCTGGTGGTCCATCAGCCAGTCCAGGTAAAACAGGCCCTGGTTGATGACGTTTTCACCCACCGAACGTTTGTATTCCAAAATCACCGGGCAATGGTTTTCATCCAGACCCAGCGAGTCAATGCGCCCACCATGCGTTTTGCCAGTGGCGTGTTCGCTGGCCAGAAAACGGATGTTGAGCAGCGGCTCCAGATTGGCCTCGATCAGCGTTTGCAGCGGCCGCTCCAGGTCCGAGGCGCTGCCTTGCAGCTCGGTGGCTTGGCCTGCGGTGAGGCGAAAGAGTTTGATATCACTCATGATTTGATAGCTGCTTGCCCTTTTTCCTTAAGGGCCACAGGCACTTTTTTCATATGTTTGCCAGCCACAGCGGTATTGGACGAGGCCAGACGTGCCAGCAGTGCGCTGGCCGGTTCGTCGTTCGGGTCTTGTGGCACCAGCTCACCCCGAAATGCCTTGGCCAGCACCAGTGGGCTCAGGCGCTGGGCCAGGGCGCGGGCGGTCATGCAGCGGGCTTCGATCTGATCGGCCAGTTTGAACAGGGCTTCGACGCGGCGGACGATTTCGGCTTGCTTGGAGAGGGTTGGCAATAGCAGTGACAGCGCACGCAATTCCTCTGCATTGAGGTTGTTGACCCCACTGGTCGATTTTGCGGTGCGCTCAATGTATTGGCGTTGTGTAGGTGCCGACAAGCAGATTTGAATAAACGCTGGGAGAGCCTTTAATGGGTTAACTCTCAGGCGCATGAGATATCCCGCAAATAGCAAACCCGATTCGTCGGCTGTGACAAGCCCAGTCTTGCCCACCAATTCAACACTGCCATTCGAGCGAATCACAAGCAAATCGCCTTCTCGCAACGCCAGTTTTTGAAGCTCTTTGGAGTCGAACACCGCACGCTTGAGGTCAGTGGCATCAATACGCCCGCGCTCTGCAATATTTGGAATGCGCAGAACACCGGTGCCTTGAGTTGAGTAATCGCACTTCTTTGAGGTGCCGTAACGCAGGTCACTGCTGACAGCACCAATGGTGGTTTCTGTCCATGAGCCAGCATTGCCCTCGGATTCCGTCAAATCCCCCGACGTCGCTTCCGATAGAACCGTCTGCCGAAACCGTTTGAGCAAGGCGTGGATGGCATCGAAGCGGTCGTTGCAGGCTTGGACGCGGGCGAGCAGGGTGTCGAGTTGGTTGGCGATGCGGGTTTGCTCGACAGCAGGTGGCAATACCAACTGAATGTCTGCCAGCATCTGTTTGCTAATTACCCCCTGTGCTGTACCACTTGAGTCGGCTCGGAGTTGTTCAACTTGGAGCTGAAGCTGGCGATATACGATCTTTTGGGACACACAGGCACTCGGACGAATGGCAGCAACACTTCTACCGATCGCGCAGTCGATGCCCAAATTGAGTTTCCCTGAGGTCGCACCTACAACACAGATCAGAACATCACCTAGATGTGCTGATTTCAACGGTCTCGTTGTCCACTCTCGCACACGCGGATAGTCAACCCCAAACTCACCGGCTTTGACAAAGACCGTTCCATTGCCATCCTTGTTACAAAAGACTCCTGGCGGCGCTTGTCCCATTTCAAAGTCAGCAACTTTTCCGAGATTGACAATCATCCAACCAGTCGGCAACTTACTCATCCGCGCCCCCCATCCAACAACACCCCACGCCGCGCCAGCCGCTCACGCGCTTCTAACAAAGCCTGGTGCAGGTGCTGCTCCAGCTCCGCCTTGGGTGGCAACTCGGTCCAGTATTCGGCCACGGTGATGCCGTCCTGGTGCATTTGCAGCAGCTCCACCTGTTCGCGGCTGGATTCGGCGCACAGGATGAGGCCGATGGGTGCCTCTTCACCGGGCTGGCGCTCAAACTTGTCCAGCCATTTCAGGTACAGCTCCATCTGGCCTTTGTGGGCGGCTTTAAAACGACCCAGCTTGAGCTCAATCGCCACCAAGCGGCACAGACGGCGGTGGTAAAACAGCAGGTCCAGGTAAAAGTCTTCACCGTCGATGACCATGCGTTTTTGCCGCTCCACAAAGGCAAAACCTCGGCCCAGCTCCAGAATGAAGGCCTCTAACTGGCGCAGGATGGCGCTCTCCAAGTCGGCCTCGTCGTGGCCTTGGCGCAGACCCAGAAAATCCAGGAAGTACGGGTCTTTGAAGACCAGTGCGGGCGTGGTGTGGGAAGTCTCAATAGGCTCAGTTTGAGCAGCGCTCAGGGTTTGCAGCGCGGCAAGCTCGATGCGCTCAAAGGCTTTGCGTTCGATCTGGTGATGGAGCTCGCGCACGCTCCAGCCTTCTTGTCCGGCTTGCTGTGCGTAATACTGGCGGGCTTGCGGAGTTTTCAGTGCCACGATGGCGACCATGTGGCTCCAGCTCAATTTTGTCGACAGTGTTGACACAATTGCCGCGTCGGGAAAGCTCTCGGCAAACTTCACCATGCGGCGCAGATTGCGGGACTCAAAGCCCCGGCCAAACTCTTGCGCCAGCTGCTGACCCAGCTGATCTAGCAGCTGTGTGCCGTAGCTGGCCCGCACATCACCCAGCACCTCAGCACGCAGGCGTTGCCCTACCGCCCAGTACAAGCGCGTCAGTTCGGCATTGACCGCACCGGCCAGGCGCTGACGGCTGCTGGCAATCAGCTTGCGCAGTTCGTCATAAAGCGGCGTTTGATCTGCAGAAACTCTCACCGTTGTTGAGAGTTTTGCAGGCACCGCTGTGGCAGATGGTTTGCTCATGTTGGAGCCCTCACAGCCTCTTCGTCGTCAATCAACAGGTCTTCCAACGCCGCGTCGGGGTCTTCGCCCAGCTCTTCCAGCAGGCTGCGCAGGTCGGCCATGGCACCGCTCAGCTCATGCATGAGCAGGCGAGCCACCAGCGCAGGTTCATCACGCTGGGCCTGGGCAGACTCGGCGCTGTCGTCTTTGAGCCAGCTGATGTCGAGGTTGTCGCCACGGGCCTGAATGTACTCGCGTGAAAAGCAGCGCCAGCGGCCTGCCTCGCCGGTGTCCACACGCTGCGCCAGGGCGGCGGGGCCGCCATAGGGATCGGGGCCAAACACGTCCTCAAACTTGTCGCGTGGCACGTCAGGCGCGGCAGCGCTGGCGGTGCGGAAGTAGTCGCGGGTGAATGGGGTGCGTTTGCCAAACTGGGGCATGTTGGCGCGCATGTCGTACACCCACACTTGTTTGGTGTTGCCGGTGTCGGTTTGGCCCCTGGTGAAAAACAGCACATTGGTCTTGACCCCCTGGGCGTAGAAGATGCCGGTGGGCAGGCGCAGGATGGTGTGCAAGTTGCACTTGTCCATCAGGTCGCGGCGGATGTCGGCACCCACATTGCTCTCAAACAACACGTTGTCTGGCAGCACCACGGCGGCGCGGCCACCGGGTTTGAGGTTGCGGTAGATGTGCTGCAAAAAGCAGAACTGTTTGTTGGTCGTGGGGTAGGTGAAGTCGGTGCGGGTGGGCAGGCCGCCGCCTTTTTTGGTGCCAAAGGGTGGGTTGCTGAGGATCAGCGTGGCGGTGGGCAGGCGGGTGCCCTCCTCGCCCAGGGTGTCGCCAAACTGGATGCCGCCTTCAATGCCGTGTAACAGCATGTTCATGAGCGCCAGGCGGTGGGTGTCTTGCACCAGTTCCATGCCGAAAAAGGTGCTGTGGCGGTATTTGCGTTGCTGGGTCTCTGAGCGGTCTTCGGGTTTGAACTTGGCGCGCAGATGGTTGTTGGCCGCAATCAAAAAGCCGCCGGTGCCTGCTGCCGGGTCTTGGATCACATCAACCATCGTGGGTTGCAGCACGGTGACGATGCTGTCGATCAAGTCGCGCGGGGTGAAGTACTGGCCAGCGCCACTTTTTTTCTCGTTCGCGTTGCGCTCCAGCAGGCCTTCGTACAGGTCACCCAGGTCGTCACGCTGCACGCTGTACCAGTCAAGCTTGTCGATCTCAAGCACCAGCTTGGACAAGGTGGCGGGTTTGGTGATGAAGGTGCTGGCATTGGCATAAATCTGCTGCACGCTGCCCCGACCATGCAGGCCGTAGTCCAACAGCAGTTCCTTGTACAGGTCCAGCCGCTCAGGGGCAGAGGCGGCCATCAGGTCGGCCCAGCGGGTGCCGTCCATCTTGACCTGCGGCTCGCCTCTTTTGGGCGCTTTGTAAATGACCAAGCCGTCTTCCTGGCCGGTCTCTTGCATCATGCGCAAAAACAGCAGGTAGGTGAGCTCGCTGACGTATTGGTGGTAAGTGACACCGTCGTCGCGCAGCAGGTTGCACAGGTTCCAGAGCTTGGCAACGATGTCTGACGCTGCGGGGTTGATTTGATTCATGGGTTCTTGGTGGCTCAGTCTGACAACTAAGCAGATTTTTGGTCGTCTGCCCAGAGGGCGTCGTTAAAGGCTTCCAGCACGGGCTGGAGTTGGCCGTTGAATAGTTTGTCCAGGCGGGCAAAACCGCCACCATCGCGTTTGAAGATCAGGTCGGGGTCGTCCAGCGCTTCACGGTCCACCAGCATGTTGGCTTTGGTTTGCGCGGCAATCCGTTTGAGCCAATCACGCTGCGGTTGTGTCCAGGGTTTGCCAGCCAAGGGTTTGGCCAGCAGGTCTTGCAAAGCGTGGTCAACACGCTCGGCATAAGGCACCAGCGCATCACCGATGGCAGCCTGGCGGATGTAGCCAATGATACGGGCGGCAATGTCCTGGTTGCTGAGTTCACGCCAGGCGGTGGCCAAGCGGGTTTCGGTAAAACCGGCTAGGTCTAGCGCCAGCTCCAGTTCCTTGAGCTGTTTGCGGGTGAGCTCACGCGGGCGGGTGAGGACGGTGATGAGCGCGGGCAACTCGTTGCCATGGCTGGTGATGAAGTCTTTGAACGCTTTTAAATAGTCTTCGGGCTTGCTGGCGCTGCCGTAGCCACGCTCAATGCGGTCCAGTGCGTCCGGGTGGTCAGACACGTACATGGGTTGGCCGGAGGACTCTCGCTTGCGGTCCAAAATCTCGCCAAGCTTGGGGGTTTGCAGGAACCAGTTGGCCACCTCAGCCACCGGCAGGCTGCGCAGCTTTTCGATGAAAGCGTCCGGACTCATGCCCGCTTTGGTTTCAAAGTCTTGCGCGGCTTGGGCGTCCAGGTGACGTTTTTTGACTTGCAGCTTGGCCAGAAACTGTGCACGCACCAGTTCACGGGCAGCGTGGTCGTCTACGCTCACCATTTCCTGCTCCAGCTGGGCAAAGCTGATGTTGGGGTTGACCACCACGGGGCGCATGGCGGTCAGGTTGCCGATGGCTTCAAAAATGCGCACAGCGTCAAACACGCGGAAGCTGTCTTTGGGCTCACCGTCAAAGTCGCACAGGCGGGTGGCACGCCCCAGCATTTGGTCAAACAAGATGCGGCTGTTGACCTGACGCAGAAAAACCAGGTTGCAGATTTCGGGCACGTCGATGCCGGTGGTGAGCAAGTCCACCGTGACCGCCACATTGGGCAGGCGCTCGTTTTTGAAGCGGCGAATCAGCTCCAGCGGTTTGTCGGCATTGCCGGTGATTTTGATGACAGCATCGTCTTCCACACTGCCGTAAAAGGCTTCAAAAGCGGTTTTGAGCACATCCACCACCAGGTCGGCATGGTCGGTGTTGACGCAGAAGACGAGGGTTTTGCGCGGGCCCCTGGGGTCAATTTCTTGCGCCAAGTAGTCACACACGGCCTGGTTGAACGGCCGGGTGATGACTTTGCGGTTGAAGTCTTCAACATTCAAGTCAATGTTATCTGGCGCTTTGAACAGCTCGATCTGGTTGCGGCTCGTGTCATAGACCTTGACGTCTTCACCGAGCTTCCAGTGCATGCCGTTTTGCGACAGCTCGGTATAGATTTGAATGGGCGGCTCATAGTCCACCAGGTAACCGTCCACGACGGCTTCGCGGTAGCTGTAGGTGTAGGCTGGCGGGCCAAAGATGTCGGTGGTGTGCAGCGCGGGGGTGGCGGTGAGGCCGATCTTGACGGCGTCAAAGTAGTCCAGCACACGCCGGTATTTGGAGATGTAGTCGTCAAAACTGCGAAAGCCGAGCTCGGTGTCGGACATCTCACGGTCCAACGTGTAGCCACGGTGGCATTCGTCAATCACCACGCAGTCGTATTGGTCTACCGTCGGCACTGCTACACCCTCTGCCGGAAAAAGAACACGGCGCATCATGCCTTGTACGGTGGCGAGGTGGACAGCGGTGTCGTCGTCAGGCATTTGTGCTTGCAGCTCTTTGATGCCAAAGATGTCTGCAAAGGTTTGCAGACGCTCCATACGGGTGTCTTTGAACGCATTGGCTGCCTGCTCGCCCAGTGCCGAGCGATCCACCAGAAACAAGATGCGGCGAAAACGCTGGGCTTTGAGCAGGCGGTAGATCAACGCAATACAGGTTTTGGTTTTGCCGGTGCCGGTGGCCATGGCCAGCAATATCTCGCGCTGGCCCTGGCCGATGCGTTTTTCGGTTTCACGAATAGCGGTTTGTTGGTAGGGACGTAGGGAGAAACCAAAGTCAAAGGCTGTGTTGTCCAGCTGCGTGTGGGCCCGTACTTCATCGGTTTGCAGCAGGTTTCTGAGACCCTCGGGGCGATACCAGCCGTCCAACGCCTGGCTGCGCTTCTCCGTGTGGCGCAAGTCACCAAACCAGATGCCGCTTTTGGTGGCCAACTGGCGCAGATAAGGTCTACCGTTGGTCGAGAACACAAAAGGAATGCGGTACTCCGACTGCGCACCCCAGTTGCGCTCGTGAAGCTGTGTGTCTGCACTTGCCGAAAAGCTGCGGCTATAACGCTTGGCCTGCTGCAACGCACCAGAGACATCAACGTTGTGGCGTTTGGCCTCCACCACGGCCATGGGAGTGAGCCCCTGAAACAGCACGTAATCAGCCGAGTAGCCATCACATGGCCATTCGGCAATGGCCATGTTGCGGCCACGCTGCGGGCGGGTGCCCTTGCTGTAACGCAGGGTGGGTGTGTCAGCCTCCCAACCCGCCTGACGCAACTGCTCGTCGACGATGCGGCGGGTCTCGGACTCGTCCAGCTGAACTTGGGTGGCAGCAGTAGCCGCTGACCGCAACATGGTTTTGAACTGCGCGGCGGGTGCAGCTGACGCGGTGGCTTGTAAGGCCGCCAGTTGTTCAGCCAGCCGTGCTTTGCTCTGGTCTGACTCGGTGGCCAGTTGCTCCCAAATATTGCGTTCTTCACTCAAGGAGGACAACTGTGTTTTGGTGGACTGCAGCTCGTGGCTCACCTGCTCTTGCTGCGATTGAAAGGTAGCAACCAACTGCCGCAGTTGAGCCAGTTCCACACGCAACTCGGCACTTTCATCACTTGGAGGGGTGGGAGGCAAAAAGGGGCCAGACCGGTACGCCGCGTCTTTGAACGTGCGGTGGTACCACAAGCCCAACTGCCAGCAGAGTTTGAGCGTGGACAGTGCAACAGCGTGGTCGCCTTGCAAGGCATGGTTGGCCGCGTTGCCGTTGATACGGATTTGGTCAAAGACTTGTTTGACTTCCTTGGGCAACACACCTTCAGCGTGCAGGCGACGGATCAGCTCGTATTGCGATTCTTGCGGCTGGGTGTAAAGGCCAGTGCGCGCCGCCAAGGATTGGGTCAGAAACTCCGAGAACTGGCGCAGCTTGAGCAAGCTGGTGTTGGGGTCTTCGGCAAAGTACCGCTCGGCCAACGCGCCCAGGCGCCAAAGGTGTTCTTCATACGGGCGCAGCACCTCAAAATTTGACTGGATATTGCTTGCCATTGCTGCGCCTTCCCTGTCGTACGACTATGGTTTTTGTGAGACCGCCTTCAACCGCTGTTTTGATCCACACCGAATCATTGAACTTGCTTTATCAAGACGCTTCTATCGGCCCGTCTCACAACAGTTTGGCAAGTATCGCACCGGGTTTTGCCCAAGTTGCCATGCCATGCAGCTCACGGCACGGGCGTTAACTTGGCCACACTGAGCGCCAGCCATTTGACGCCGTGGCGCGGGAAGTTGATCTGGGCGCGGGCGTCTTCGCCCGTGCCTTCGAGCGCGGTGACCGTGCCTTCACCAAACTTGGGGTGAAACACTTTTTGTTTGACTTTCAGCCCGCCAGGTGTCTCTTTTTGCGCGGGTACCGGGGCGGCAGTTGCTGCGGTGTTGTATTTGGTGTAATCCGTGCCAAATTGGCCTCTAGCCCTTTCAGAATAAGGGCCACCAGCTCCTGAATAAGAAGCACCTCCACCAAAACCGCTGCCGCCGCCAAACCCGGACTGTTTGGGCGTGATCCACTTCAAGGCTTCTTCGGGCAGTTCCTCAAAAAACCGGCTCTTGAGGTTGTAACGCGTCTGGCCATGCAGCATGCGGGTTTGGGAGTGGCTCAGGTACAGGCGTTTGCGGGCACGGGTGATGGCCACGTACATCAGGCGGCGTTCTTCCTCCAGGCCGTCGCGGTCGTTCATCGAGTTCTCGTGCGGGAACAGGCCCTCTTCCATGCCGGTGATGAACACCGCGTCAAATTCAAGGCCTTTGCTGGCGTGCACCGTCATCAATTGAATAGCATCCTGCCCAGCCTGGGCCTGGTTGTCACCGGCTTCCAACGCAGCGTGGGTCAAGAAGGCGGCCAGCGGGGACAGGGTTTCGCCGGTTTCCGCATCGGGCGCCGGGATGTCCAGCACCGGCTGGTTCAGGTCCAGGCCTTGCGACGCGGGGGATTGGGTCAGCGCCTGGCCGAGTTCATCCACCGGCAACGCCACCGCGTCACGGCCAAAGCCTTCGATGCTGACAAAACTCTCGGCGGCGTTGACCAGTTCGGCCAAGTTCTCCAGCCGGTCGGCGCCTTCGCGGTCGGCCTTGTAGTGGGTCAGCAGGTTGCTGTGCTCCAGCGTGGCGACGATGGTGTCGCGCAGGCTCATGCCCTGGGTTTGTTCGCGCAACACGTCGATACCAGCCAGAAACGCGCCGATGTTGGTGCCCGCCTTGCCGCTCAAGCCGCTGACCGCGTCGCTCAAGGCGCAGCCGCTGGCACGGGCCAGGTCTTGCAATTGCTCCAGGCTGCGGGCACCAATGCCCCGCGGCGGGAAATTCACCGCGCGCATGAAGCTGGTGTCGTCGCGCGGGTTTTCCAAGAGGCGCAGGTAGGCCAACGCGTTCTTGATTTCGGCCCGCTCAAAAAAGCGCAGGCCGCCATAGACCTTGTAGGGCATGCTGGCGTTGAACAGCGCGGTCTCAATCACCCGGCTCTGGGCATTGCTGCGGTACAGCACCGCAATTTCCTTGCGCTCATGGCCTTCTCGCACGAGCTGTTTCATCTCGTCAACCATCCACTGCGCCTCGGCAAAGTCGCTGGTGGCTTCAAACACCCGCACCGGTTCACCGGGGCCTTGGCTCGTGCGCAGGTTTTTGCCCAGGCGTTTGCTGTTGTGGCTGATCAGCGCGTTGGCGCTGTCCAGGATGTTGCTGCCGCTGCGGTAGTTTTCTTCGAGTTTGATCTGATGGCGCACGCCAAATTCGCGCACAAAGTCGGCCATGTTGCCCACCCGCGCACCGCGAAAGGCGTAGATGCTCTGGTCATCGTCACCCACCGCCAGCACACAGCCGGTGGGCTGAAAAGCGCCGTCCACACTGCTGTGGGCGCCGGTGCCGGCCAGCATCTTGACCCAGGCGTATTGCAGCTTGTTGGTGTCCTGAAACTCGTCGATCAGGATGTGGCGGAAACGCCGCTGGTAATGCTCGCGAATCGGATCGTTGTCGCGCAGCAGCTCGTAACTGCGCAACATCAGCTCGCCAAAATCGACCACACCTTCACGCTGGCATTGGTCTTCGTAGAGCTGGTAGATCTCGATCTTTTTGCGGGTTTCATCGTCACGCGCCACCACCGCGTTGGGGCGCAGGCCGTCTTCTTTGCAGCCGCCAATGAACCACTGCATCTGTTTGGCCGGAAAACGCTCGTCGTCGATGTTGAATTGTTTGTACAGGCGCTTGATGCTCGACAACTGATCTTGTGTGTCCAGGATCTGGAACGCCTGCGGCAGGTTGGCCAATTTGTAATGCGCACGCAAAAAGCGGTTGCACAGGCCGTGGAAGGTGCCAATCCACATGCCACGCACGTTGACCGGCAGCATCGCGCCCAGGCGCGTCATCATTTCCTTGGCGGCCTTGTTGGTGAAGGTCACCGCCAGGATGCCGCCGGGGGAGACTTCGCCGGTTTGCAATAACCAGGCAATGCGGGTGGTCAGCACCCGGGTTTTGCCGGAACCAGCCCCAGCCAGGATCAGCGCGTGCTCGGCTGGCAGGGTGACAGCGGCCAGCTGTTCCGGGTTCAGGTTGTGCAACAGGGACGAGTTGGAAACAGGCTCAGAAGGTGGGGAAGAAAACATGGCCCGATTGTAGAAAGCGCGGCTGTCACCGATTCTTCATATGGCCCAGCAATAGTCGCGGGCTGTCATTGTGTCAGTCAAGCCATTTACAAAAAATTCCATGTCATTGTCCGAACCCCATATTTCCGTGCGCGGATTGCGTGTGGCCTACGGCGCCCACGAGGTGCTCAAAGGCATTGACCTGTCGATCACCCGGGGCAGCTTTGTGGCGCTGCTGGGGCCATCCGGCTGTGGCAAAACCACCCTGCTGCGCACGCTGTCAGGTTTTACACCGTCCAGTGCGGGCAGCATCAGTGTCAACGGCCGCGACATCGCCCACGAACCGCCCGAGCGGCGCGACATGGCGATGGTGTTCCAGTCGTACGCGCTGTGGTCCCACATGAACGTGGCCCAGAACATGGGTTACGGACTGAAGCTGCGCAAGATGCCGCGTGCCGACATCGCGCGCCGCATCAGCAGCCTGCTCGACATGCTGGGCTTGCAAGGGTATGCCGAGCGCCCGGTGACCGAACTCTCCGGCGGCCAGCGCCAGCGCGTGGCTCTGGGGCGGGCACTGGCGGTGGAGCCGCAGATTTTGCTGCTGGACGAACCGCTGTCCAACCTGGACGCACGCATTCGGCTGCAAATGCGCCACGAAATCCGCGCCATCCAGCGCAAGTTGGGGGTGACCGCCGTTCTGGTCACGCATGACCGCGAAGAAGCCATGGTGATGGCCGATCAGGTGGTGATTCTGGACCGGGGTCAGATTGCCCAGATTGGCACACCCGAAGAGGTCTTTCAGCACCCCAAAACACCTTACGTGGCCTCGTTCATGGGAGCAGAAAACATCATCCACTGTGAGGCCGAGGTCTCGCACGCGGGGGTGCATCTGAGTGTGCCCGGCCTGCCCGGCGCCAGCATCCGCTGCCAGGCAGCGCTACCGTCCAGCGGCCCGGCGCAGGTGCACTTTCGCAGTGAGGCCGCCCGCCTGCAGATGCCAGGTGAGCCTGCGCAGGACAGCCTGCAGCTGCCCGGGCGGGTGACCCAGGTGAGTTACCTCGGTGGCGGCTACCGCTGCGAGATCCAGACGCATTGCGGCCCGTTTTTCATCGACCACCACCAGAGTGTGGCCCACGACCAGGCGGTGGCGGTGCATGTGCCCGCCGCTGCCTTGCATGTGTACCCGCGCGAAGTCTCCCGCCAGACACTGGCACAACACTGAACCCCTCTTCTTTTTTGCAACTCATCAGGACTTTTATGAAGCCATTCCAACGCGCCCTTTCCTTGTCCATCGCCCTCGCCCTGGGCTCGCTGAGCCTGTCGGCGCAGGCGCAGGTCACCCTCAACGTGATCAGTGGTGGTTCACAAAACATGGTCGACTACGTCACCGACTACCTTGGCCCGCTGTTTGAAAAACAGAACCCAGGCGTCAAGGTCAGCGTGGTCGGCACCGGCCCGGACGACGCTGGTTCACAAAAAATGTTGGAAAAACTGCAGGCGCAAAAAGCCGCCGGTCTGGCCACCTGGGACACCGACGTGATCGTGCCGAACCAGCAAAAAACCGGTGAGATGGTGCAAGCCGGCCTGCTGCTCAAATACCGCGACAGCATCAGCACCGGCAAATACGCGGTGAGCCAAAGCGCCAAACAGGCACTGGGTGTGAATGTGGACGGTTATGTGATGCCGATGTTTGAGAGCCAAACTGCCCTGGCCTACAACCCCGACCTGATCAAAAACCCGCCCGCTTCTTACGACGAACTGCGGTCTTTTGTGGCCAAGAACCCCAAGAGTTTTGGTTACAACGGCCTCAAGGGCGGCATGTCGGGTGTGGCCTTTGTGGTGGGCTGGATGTATGCCTACGGCGGCAACCCCGATGTGGTGCAACAAGGCCCGTACGACGCCAAAGCCCAGGCTGGCTGGAAAAAGGCCTTTACCGACCTGAAAGCTTTTAACCAGCAGGTGGTGTTCACCCCCGGCAACGCTGGCACGCTGGACATGCTCAACCGCGGCGAAATCGCCATGGGCCCGGTCTGGGTCGACATGTTCCACACCTGGCAAGCCGAAGGCCGTCTGGCGCCTAACCTGAAGCTCAAGCTGCTCTCACCCGGCATGCCTGGCCAACCCTACTACTACGCCATTCCGGCCAAGGCCAAAAATGTGGAACTGGCCAAGAAGTTCATCGCCCTGGCCACCAGCCCCGCCGTGCAGGCCGAGGGCATTGTCAAACGCTTCAACTGGTACCCAGGCATCGACGCCAATGTGGTCAAGTCCTCGCTGGATGCCAAAACCTGGAACCAGCTGTTTGTCGACGTGACCCCGACCGACCTGGCCAAGTTCAGCAAACCGTTCCCGCTGGCGCCCTTCTTCAAGGACATGCGTGAGCAGTACGAAGCCCAGGTGCAAAACTGAGGTGATGCCCCGTATGCAGCGCCCCACCTCTTCTTTGGCCATGCTGGCCCTGTTGGCACCGGCCGTGTTGATGGTGGGCCTGTTGTTTGTTTACCCGCTTGGGATGTCGCTGACCTATGCGTTCCATAACGAGCTCACCGGCGGCTGGGACTTGGGCAACTTCAGCAAAGCCTTTGCCCTGTATGGCGGTGACATCGCCCTGACGGCCGGTGTCACCGTGTTGTCCACCGCGCTGGTGGGTGTTTTGTCGATTGCCATTGCCGGTTACCTGACGCTCGGTGAAAACCAGCGCGCGGTGGCCATCCTGGGCTGGATCTACCGCTGGCCGCTGTTCATTCCGTTTGTGGTGGCGGCACAGTTGATGCGGACCTTTCTGGCCAAAAACGGCATGCTCAACAACACCTTGATGTCGCTTGGCCTGGTGGACCCGCTCAACGCGGTGAGCTTGCTGGACTGGCGCGGTGTGGTGATCACCTTTGTCTGGAAACAGCTGCCGTTTGCCACGCTGCTGATCTGCGGCGCCATGGCCGCGATGGACCGCTCGATGATCGAGTCGGCCCGCGGCCTGGGCGCCGGGCGGCTGCGGGCGCTGCTCGAGATTGTGTTGCCGCAGGTGCAGGCCACGGTCTGGGTGGCGTTGATCCTGTCGTTTGTCACGATGTTGTCAGCGCTGTCGGTGCCGATGATGGTGATTGCCGGTTCCCCCACGATGTTGACAGTCGACATGGCCTGGCGCGTCAACTCTTATGGTGACTACGGCGTGGCCAACGCGCTGGGGTTTGTTTCTTTCACCATGAGCGGTGTCGCCGCCTGGTTTTACCTGCGCCAAGGTCTGCGCGACGGCAGGCCTCCCAAATGACTTTGACCCACTTCCGCTTTCCTGCCTTTCTGGGCACTGTGTTACGTGGCCTGTTGATTGGCCTGCTGGCGGTGGCCATTTTTGGGCCACTGCTCAACATGCTGATCTGGACGGTGACCGAGGCCTGGTACTACCCAGCCAAGTTACCGGTGCGCTGGGGTTTCGCCTTTTGGGACAAGGTGTTCCGGCCTGAGGCGGGGGCCATGCGCGCCCTCTCCACCAGCCTGGTCATCGCGCTGCTGACGGTGGTGCTCAGCCTGGCTGTGGCGATTCCAGCTGGCTACGCGCTGTCCAAACGCCACTTGCCGCTGCGCAGCCTGTTCCTGCTGTTTTTCCTGCTGCCGCAGGCGTTTCCGACCGTGGCGGTGCATCTGAACATTGCCCGCATGTTTTACGGGCTCGGACTCACCGGCACCATCTGGGGCGTGATGCTGGTGCACGCGATCCAGGGGCTGGTGTTGGCGATCTGGATTGCGTCCGCCGCCTTTGCTGCGATTGGCCAAGAACAGGTCGAAGCTGCGCGCAACCTCGGGGCCTCACCGCTGCGCGCTTTTATGACGGTGTCGCTGCCATTGGCGGCGCCGGGGCTGATGGCGAGTGCGATTTTTGTGTTCCTGATTTCACTCGACGAGTTTTCCGGCACCTTTTTTGTCGGGGTGCCCAACATCCAGACGCTACCGTTGACGATGCTCAACGCTGCGATGGAAGGCAATTACCAGATCGCCTCCATCACCGCCTTGTTGCTGCTGGTTCCGTCCACGCTGTTCATGCTGTTTGTGGAACGTTTCCTCAAGGCCGATGTGTTGGCCAGCGTGGGTAAATAGGTGTTGCCATGACCAATGAGTACTCCATCTGGCTGTTGCCAAGCACTGCCGACACCGCGCGGCTCCATAACAGCATCGCGCTGTTGTCCAGCCACCTGGATGGCCCGGTGTTTGCACCCCATGTCACGATCCAGGGTGACATCAGCACCGAGTTGGCGCCCCTGAGCCACCTGCTGGAGCGGCTGGCGGCATGCCAGGCGCCGCTGCGCTGGCGTGTGGACGGTGTGGAGAGCAGCGAACACTTTTTCCGCTGCCTGTACCTGCGGCTATCGCTGACACCAGCCTTTGGCCTGATGCAGCAGGCCACACAAGCCATCACCCGCACCGCAACGGGGCTGTCGCCTTTTCCGCATCTGAGCCTGGCGTATGGTGAACCCCACCCACACATCGCGGGCCTGCTGGGGCCACTGGCCGAGCAGTTTGAGGGGCAAGAGCTGGTGTTTGACCAGTTGGCGGTATGCCGTTCGTCCAAAAACGTGCCAATTGAGCAGTGGTGTATTCTTGAGAGCCACTCTTTGAGCCCAGCCGCATGACCACCCCCTTGATGCAAGCCGTGAAAGAGCTGGCCCTGTCCGCAGGCCCGCTGATACGTGACGCTTTTCTGGCGCCAGACCGCCCCGCCTACAGCCTCAAGGGCCAGCAGGATTACCTGACCGAGACCGATCTCGCGGTTGAGCAGTTTGTGCGTGAGCAGATCAGCCAGCGTTTTCCGCAGGACGGTGTGCTGGGTGAAGAAGGCGGCGGCTTGACCGACGTCGAGCGCCTGTGGATTGTTGACCCGATTGACGGCACCGCCAACTTTGCCCGCAACATCGCGCATTTTTGTATTTCACTGGGTGTCATGGTGCACGGCCAGCTCGAAGCCGGTGCTATCTACGACCCGATGCGTGACGAGCTATTTCTGGCCGGGCGTGGCCAGGGCGCCTGGCTCAATGGCCGACGCCTGCAGGTGAGCAGCATCGATACGCTGACGACAGCCAGCGCAGAAATCGGCTGGTCCAGCCGCAAACCGGTGGATGCTTACCTTGACCTGGTGAGCCGAACCATGCACACCGGCTGCGCGGTGCGTCGGGCGGGCTCGGGTGCGCTGGGTTTGGCCTATGTCAGTGCGGGGCGCATCGAGTGTTATGCCGAACAACACATCAACGCCTGGGACGTGGCAGCAGGCCTGCTGCTGGTGACCGAGGCCGGTGGCCGCATCAACCCGTTCTGGGCCAATGACGGTCTGCGCCAGGGCAATGCGGTGCTCGCCAGCAATGCGCTGCTGGCAGACAGTTTCAGCGCCCTCACCCAGATTTCGCTGGCCTGAGCCCCCACAAAACCCGTCAACCCCACACAGCTTTGCCGCCCCATGTACAAAGGGGCATGATCCAAAACGTATGGCGCTCTGCAGCGCCGATCCTGCCCCTGCTGCTGGCTGCAACCTTGGCACATGGCCAATCGGCCTGCAGCAGCGATGACCAGCCCGCGCCCACCTTGTTGTTCGAGCGTTTTATCAACGCCGACTGCGACGCCTGCTGGCGCGACTCCAACACTGCCGCTGCCCCTCCCAAGGCCCTGGTGCTGGACTGGATCGTGCCTGGCAGCCAGGGTGAAGACGCCGCACTGGCCGCAGCGGCCAGCAGCGATGCCCTGGCCCGGCTGGCCTCACAACAACAGCCCCGCCCGACCACCCAGAGCCAGCGCAGCCAGGCGGTTGCCAACTGGCCTGGTTTGACACTGCGCGTGGCGCATGGGCCAGCGGTCAACAACTATGTGGGGATGTCGGTATCGCTGACGCTGCCAGCCAACAGCGCGCTGGCCTGGCCGCTGTCAGGCTGGGTGCTGCTGGTGGAAAACCTGCCCAGCGGCACCGAGGGTTCACCACGGCCAAGGAATCTGATCAGAAATGCACTCCAGCCCTTATGGAACAAGGGCCAAGCACTATCAAATCAGGAAACAATCAGCCTGGAAGACTTCCGCGCCATGAGCCTGCCCGAGGGCACAAAGACGAACCGGTTGCAACTGCTGGGCTGGGTGCAAGACGCCCAGGGCCAGGTGCTGGCTGCGGCCAGTTCACTGTGCCCCAAAGAAGAGACAAGCGCGCCTAGCGACCAAACACGGTAGAATCAGACACCGGGCCCAAGCAATTGCAGCCCGGTTTTTTGTGCCCGCTCGGCCCTCGCGCCGCTGCCAGCACCAACCGGTCGCAATCCAAGCGCTCTTGTTTTTAACTTTTAGAAAGACGCTTGACCATGGAAATTTTCGACTACGACAACATCTTGCTGCTGCCCCGCAAATGCCGGGTGGAGAGCCGCTCAGAATGCGACGCCGGGGTGGACTTTGGACCCCGCCGCTTTCGCATCCCGGTGGTGCCGGCCAACATGAAAACAGTGGTGAGTGAGCCAATTTGTATCTGGCTGGCGCAAAACGGCTACTTCTATGTGATGCACCGCTTTGACCTGGACAACGTGGCCTTCGTCAAGGACATGAAAGCGCGTGGCCTGTACGCATCGATCTCGCTCGGCGTGAAAAAGCCCGATTACGACACGGTGGACCAACTGGTGGCCCAAGGCCTGACGCCCGAATACATCACCATCGACATTGCTCATGGCCATGCCGACAGCGTGAAAAACATGATTGCTTACCTGCGCGAGAAGATCCCGAGCACCTTCATCATTGCCGGCAATGTGGCCACCCCCGAAGCGGTGATTGACCTGGAAAACTGGGGCGCCGACGCCACCAAGGTCGGCATTGGCCCGGGCAAGGTCTGCATCACCAAACTCAAGACCGGTTTTGGCACCGGCGGCTGGCAACTCAGCGCGCTCAAATGGTGTGCCCGTGTGGCCACCAAACCCATCATTGCCGACGGCGGCATCCGCGACCACGGCGACATTGCCAAGAGTGTGCGTTTTGGCGCCACCATGGTGATGATTGGCTCACTGTTTGCCGGCCACGAAGAAAGCCCGGGCCAGACCGTGGAAGTGGACGGCAGGCTCTACAAAGAGTACTACGGCTCGGCCAGCGACTTCAACAAGGGTGAATACAAACACGTGGAAGGCAAACGCATCCTGGAGCCGATCAAAGGCAAACTGGCCAACACCCTGATCGAGATGGAGCAGGACGTGCAAAGCTCGATCAGCTACGCCGGTGGCAAGAAGCTGATGGACATCCGCAAGGTGAACTACGTGACGCTGGGTGGCGACAACGCGGGTGAACACCTGCTGATGTAACCAGACCAGCTCTGCCCACAAGGCAGAAAAAACGCGAAATTTGCCTATATAATTTAGGGCTTCGACGGCGGTGTTAACCGCCACCCGAACGGGAATTTAGCTCAGCTGGTAGAGCAGCGGACTCTTAATCCGTAGGTCGAGAGTTCGAATCTCTCAGTTCCCACCAAAACACAATAAAAAGCACTTAGCGTCACAACTAAGTGCTTTTTTATTGCCTGCAGCAAATCACACGACATTTGGGTCCCCCATGTGAGTAGAGAACCTGTCCCATGAGTACCTCACGCAAGGACTTGCGAGTCCGGGTGCTACAGGCCCTGGTGGCCATCGTCGTGCTGATCGTTGCGGGTACCGCAGTGCTCAAGGTGATCGGCAACGAGTACCGCCGCAGTCTCGCTGACCACATCATCAGCAACCTCAAGACCATGGAGCGGGTTCTTGCTTTGCAGCAGCAGGACTCAGCCGCCCGTGTCCAAACGATTGCCGACGAACCTCGCTTCAAGGAGCTGACCAAACGTCTGCTGGTTGGCCCCAGCGAACGGGCGGCCCATGACAACATCAAAAGCTGGATCACACCACGCTTCAAGAGCCGTGGTTTTGAAGACTACCAGTTGATCTCGGCCGACGGGCTTCACGTGATTGCCTCGGGAAATAGGCAATACATTGGCCAATCGACGCTGCCGTCGACACAAGAGGCGTTGCGCTTGGCCGAGTTGACAGGTGCCGCCATGACGCGGCCTATTTCAGCGCATCACCCGGTTGCCGGCCTGGTGATTGACAACCCCAACGATGTTGCCTACCAGCTGTCTTGCTCACGCATCAACGAGGGCATAACCAACCTCGCCTTCCTGTGTTTGCATGAAAACCCCTTTCCACGCCTGTATCGGCTGTTACACGCGGGCCGCTCCGGGTTGACCGGTGACGCCTATGTGGTTGATGATGCTGGCCAAATCCTGTCGCCGGTCCGTTTTGAAAAAAGTCTGCCCCACCCCATTGGCGCGGAACCCGGCTGGAGCCTGTTCGGCTTGTCTGCCCACCTCATGCAAGACAACGCTGAGGTCACCGACCAACCCAGCAATAGCTTTTATACACAGGTGGTGGCACGTTTGCTGGAACACGATTCGCTGCAGACCAGCCTGATCGAGAACTACATCGACTTTCGCGGACGGCGGGTCGTCGGTGCAGCCTCTTGGTTGCCCGACACGCAGATGGGCATCGTGATTGAGGAGGAGATGGACGAGGCCTTTCGCTCGTACCACTTTGCGCTCAACACCCTGGTGGCGCTGATTGGCTTGGGGGTTGTCCTGATTGCCGCGTTGACGTGGCTGGACTTGCG
The DNA here is from genome assembly GCF_002017865.1 of Rhodoferax fermentans. Classification (NCBI taxonomy): domain Bacteria; kingdom Pseudomonadati; phylum Pseudomonadota; class Betaproteobacteria; order Burkholderiales; family Comamonadaceae; genus Rhodoferax; species Rhodoferax fermentans. The sequence continues at coordinate 1,083,299 of NZ_MTJN01000002.1, forward strand.
CTCGCGGTTTTCACTGGCACGCAGTCAGCAACAGCTGGCCGCCTTCCGTGACAACATTCCGGCCGAGATCCATATGAAGAGTGCATCAGGCCGCTACCTGATGGCCAACCCGGTCTTTGAGTCAGCCTTCAACGCCCCGCCCGGCCATGTTCTCGGCAAAACCGACGCCGAACTGTTTCCGCCCGAAGAGGCGCGCAGACGCGAAGCCGAACACCGTGAGGTGGTTCGCAGCGGCCAGGCGTTTCGCCTGAACCAGACGCGGCCGTCCGGGGATGACGGTGAAACCACCTACAGCGTGGTGTGTTTCCCCGTGCGGGGGGATGACGACAAGACGGTGGTTGCCGTTGGCACCGTGGCGCTGAACATCACCGAGCAGATCCGCACACAGCGGGAGCTGGAGGAGATGACACGCACGCTGGAGGACAAGGTGGTGGTGCGCACCGAACAACTGGCCGCTGCCCGCGACATGGCCGAGGCAGCAGGCCGCGCCAAGGCCGAGTTCCTGGCGAACATGAGCCACGAGATTCGCACCCCGCTGAATGCCATTCTGGGCATGAGCCATCTCGCGGCGCATGTCAATACCTCACAGCGTGTTGCACACTACATTGAGCGCATTCGGTCATCTGGGCAACATCTGCTCGCGATCGTCAATGACATTCTGGATCTCTCCAGGTTCGAGGCGGGGAAACTGCCGATTCACCACACCGAGTTTTCACTCGAAGGTTTGCTCTCCAATGTGGCTGACCTGGTCTGGGAGCGTGCTGATACCAAGGGACTGGAGTTGATCATCGCGATCGAGCCTGGCCTGCCCGACATGCTGGTGGGTGATGCGATGCGCATCGGTCAAATCCTGATCAACTTTGCCAACAACGCCGTGAAGTTCACTGGGGATGGTGATGTGGTTCTGCGTGTTGCCGCGCTCAACCGGAATGGTGCACAGATCACCCTGCGTTTTGAGGTGGAAGACACGGGCATCGGGATCACCGAAGAACAACTGTCCCTGCTGTTTTCACCTTTCCAGCAACTCCATGGTTCAGCAAACCAGGGTTTCGAAGGCACGGGGCTGGGCCTGGCGATCAGCAAAAATCTCGCAGAGTTGATGGACGCCAAGGTTAGCGTCCGGTCACAGACCGGCTGCGGCAGCGTATTTGCATTGGAGATCTGTCTGACAGTGAGTGCGCAGCTTGGCTTGACGGCCCCTCCCACGTCCGTAGAGGGCTGCAGGTATGCGCTGGTGGTGGATGACAACACCCAGGCGCGTGGCCAGTTGGCCAAGCTGTTGCGTTCACTGGGCATTTTTGTCGACGAGACCAGCCAGGCCCAGCAAGCCATCACGCAGCTTGCCAAGGTCGACGCAGAGAATCGTCCCTACGACATTGTTTTCATCGACTGGCGAATGCCTGAAATGAACGGGCAGCGGTTGGCCGAGGACATCCAGCAGCTGCCTTTGCGTGGACTCAGGCCACGACTGGTGTTGATGGCCAGCAACGTGCAAGGTCTGCCAGACCACGTTGATCGTTCACTTTTTGCAGCGGTGATGTCCAAACCTGTAACCCCCTCCGAGCTGCTGGATACCGTCACCAGACGGGTGCATCCCGAACATGCCAGCAAAGCCCCTGTATCCGGCTTGCCCGTGCGCTGGGAAGGTCTGTACGGACGTCATATCCTTTTGGTGGAAGACAACCCGATCAACCAGGAGGTGGTGCACGGCCTTCTGGACCTGGTTGGCGCCCGTGTCAGCATGGCCCGTGACGGCTCACACGGCATACGCCTGTTGCAGGAACATACCTTCGACTTGGTGCTGATGGACATCAATATGCCGGTCATGAACGGTTTTGAAGCGGCGGACCTGATCAAACAAGATCTTCGTTTTGCAAACTTGCCGATCATCGCGCTGACGGCCAACGCCCTTGGCGGGGACCGCGAACGCTGTCTGGCAGCGGGCATGAGCGACTACATCGCCAAACCGATTGACCCCAACCAGATGTTCCCGATCCTTCTGCGCCACCTGCCCGTGGCACCCAAACCGCAAGAACCGGCGCACGTCCTCGAGCAACAGGCGCCTGTGCGGAACGTCCCCGGCAACGATGTTGAGACCATGCTCGTTGCCGTGGCCCGGATTCCGGGTGTCAACGTCACCGAAGCGGTGTCACGCATGATGGGGCGGCGCGAACTGTATGCCAAGCTCGTTGTCCGCTTTGTTGCCGAACGCAAGGGCATGTTGGAAACGCTGGAACAGGCCCTGCACCTCGGGGACCGAGAGACTATGCTTGATGTCATCCACAACGCCAAGTCGATGTTGGGGGCACTGGGTGTTGAGGATCTGAAGCATCGCGCTGCTGCCCTGCAAAGCGCACTGAGCGAAAACGGGGACCGCAGCGAGACCCCTCATCTGGAGGCAGATATTTCGGTGTTCGCAGCCGATTTTGCAGCACTGTTGCTGCGCCTCAAGGAGCTCACACCAAGCTCCGCCTGACACCGCCAGACAGCCGTTTCGGGGGCCGAACGTAGAATGCCAGAAACAGTGGGTGAATCGGCGATCCGTATCAGCGACAGAGATATGAACAATTTGGAATTGGCATGATGCGGACTGTATGCCCAATCGTTTATGTCATTGATGATGATGACATGGCCCTCTGGATGTTTCGGGAGTTTCTGGCCGACGTCGAAGCTGACATCCGAACATTCACGTCAGCACAGACCTTTCTCGACGCCTATCACCCTGGTCCCCACGAATGTCTGATTTGTGATCTGCGTATGCCTGGGATCGACGGGCTTGAGGTGCAGCGCCAGTTGCTGGAGAAAGGCAGCCATTTGCCGATCATCCTGGTTTCTGGCTACCCCGCAGTTCACTGCGCTGTTGAGGCCATCAAAAAAGGCGCTGTTGATTTTCTTGAAAAACCCGTTGATGGTGCGACGCTGGTCGAGAAGGTGCAGAGTGCGCTGGCTCGCAGCCGTCAGCTGTATGAAGAAGACAAGCTCAGAGCCATGCGAGAAGCTCGGCTGTCATCCCTCACACCCAAGGAGCGCCAGATTGCAGAACTGGTGATTACTGGCAGATCGAGCCCGAAGATTGCAGAAGACCTCCAGATCAGTGTGCGCACGGTGGAAAACCACCGTGCTCGGCTGATGGAGAAACTCAATGTCACCTCCGCCATTGAGCTGGTCAGACTTTTTCTCTGAGTTGTGACCTGGTCCCGTGATGGCCTGCACCATCCGGTGGCCACACACCAACGCCATGCCTGATGCGTTTGGCACACCACCGGTGTCTGAGTAGATCTACTCTTTTCGTCACCCACTGAGTGACACACAATTTCTTCGTTTGATCGATGAAGCAGCGCGTTGCTTCATCGATCAAACGCTCAATCATCGCAGTTCAACAAGGAAGACAAATGCAAGTATTCAAGAGGATTCTGAGCCCCATCGCCCTGGTAACCGCTCTGGTCTTTGCCGCCAGTGCCGGTCAGGCGGCTGACATCAAGGAACGCAGCCTGAAGTTTCCGATCGTCAACGCGATCGACCATCCGCAAGGCTTGGGTGTGCAAAAGTTCATTGAGGTCGTTGACAAAAAGAGCGGCGGCAAAATCAAGATCAAGGTTTTCCCGAATGGCACACTGGGTGGTGAACAGCAGGTCGCATCAGCCATGCAGGGCGGCACAATCGAGCTGTCGGCCATGTCACCCGCACAGATTGTTGGCACGATCAAGGAGTTTGTCGTTCTCGACTTCCCCTTCTCGTTTGCCAACGTGGCACAAGCCGACGCAGTGCTCGACGGCCCGTTCGGCCAGAAACTGATGGACTACATGCCGGCCAAAGGTTGGGTGGGCCTGGGTTTCATGGAACAAGGTTACCGCAGCATCAGTAACAGCAAACGACCAATCAACAAGCTCGAAGACATCAAAGGTCTGAAGATCCGCACGATCTCCAACCCGCTTTACGTTGACATGCTCAATACCTTGGGTGCCAATGCGGTTGCCATGCCCTTCCCGGAGCTTTACACAGCGCTCGAAATGAAGACCGTCGATGGCCAGGAAAACCCGGAAACCTCGGTCGATTCGAGTAAGTTCTACGAAGTGCAGAAGTATTTCAGCGCTGATCGCCACATCTACAACCCACAGATGATCATGGCCAGCAAGAAGTTCTGGGACACGCTGTCGGCTGATGAAAAGAGCATCTTTCAAGAAGCCATGGTGGAGGCACGCAACGTCCAGCGTAAAGCTGCACGCGCAATGACCGACAAATCGCGCAAGGTGCTGATCGAGCACGGCATGCTGCTCAACGAAATTGCGCCAGCCGAGCTGCAGCGTATGAAGGACGCGGTCAAACCGGTCACCGACAAGTACGCTGCACAGCTTGACCCGGCGCTGGTCAAGGCCTTCTACGCTGAACTCGATAGAACCAAGAACCTGAAGTAGTCCTACGACAAGTTGCGTCGGGATGGTCATTGACCAACCCGGCGCTGTTGTGTATCAGCTGGCAAGTGGCAAGGCAAAAATTATGAAAATATTGGAGATTTACCTGATCAAACTGTTCAACAGTTTGATAGTGGCGTTTCTGGCGGTGATGTTGGTTTTGGTGTTCGGCAACGTCGTTCTGCGCTATGTATTCAACTCGGGCATCACAATCTCTGAGGAGCTGTCTCGGATCATGTTTGTCTGGTTGACTTTCCTGGGCGCGGTCGTGGCCATGAAAGAACATGCCCATTTGGGTATCGACACCCTGACAAAACGTTTATCACCAAATGCGCAAAAGTTTTGTGTGGTTGTCACCAGCCTGCTGGTGCTTGGCGTCTGTGGCTTGGTTCTGGTTGGCAGTTGGCAGCAGACGGTGATCAATCTCGGCACCGAGTTCCCGGCAACCGGCATGCCTGTTGCCGTGCAATATGCCGCCGGGATCGTCGCCAGCGTCGGAATCGGAGCCTACTTGGTCCGCAACATCTATGTTGTGCTGATCGGTCAGGCCAACGCGCAGGACCTGATGATGGGGAACAGTTCGCTCGATCAGATCGAGACCCATGGCAATAACCAAAACAATGCGGGGAGCGGCAAATGACCTTGGCCATTTTTCTCGGCTGCCTGATCGGTTTTATGCTGGTCGGTGTACCGATCGCTTTCACCTTGTTGTTGTCCGGTACCGCGCTGATGTGGTACATGGGCATTTTTGATGCGCAGTTGATTGCCCAGAACCTGATCAACGGGGCTGACAACTTCGTTTTGTTGGCTGCGCCGTTCTTCATGTTGGCCGGCGAGTTCATGAATGCCGGGGGCCTTTCCCGCCGAATCGTCAACATGGCCATGGCCTTGGTCGGACACATCAAAGGAGGCCTCGGTTACGTGGCCGTCGTTGCAGCGATCATCATGGCCAGCCTCTCCGGATCAGCTGTGGCGGATACCACGGCACTGGCCGCTTTGTTGTTGCCCATGATGCGCGAAGCCAAGTATGACGAAGGTCGTTGCGCCGGGCTGATTGCCTGCGGGGGCATCATTGCACCCATCATTCCACCAAGCATTCCCTTCGTCATTTTTGGCGTTGCCGCACAGGTTTCGATCACCAAACTGTTTTTGGCGGGCATTGTCCCGGGTGTTTTGATGGGGATGTCAATCATCTTTGCCTGGTGGTGGGTGTCGCGCCATGACAAGTTGAAAACCCAGAAGCGCCCGCCTGCGGCAGAAATTCGCAAGACTTTTGTTGAAGGCATCTGGGCGCTGTTCCTGCCGGTGATCATCATCGTTGGCCTGAAGATGGGCGTGTTCACACCGACCGAAGCAGCCGTGGTGGCGGCAGTCTATGCCCTGTTTGTCGGAATGTTTGTTTACCGCGAGCTCAAGTTCAAGGATCTCTACAAACTCTTCCTGAGTGCAGGAAAAATGACCGCCGTGGTGATGTTCCTGGTGGGTGGTGCGATGGTGACGGCTTGGCTGATCACAGTGGCTGATTTGCCGGGTCAACTGGTTGAACTGCTTGGCCCTGTCCTTGATTCGCCAAAACTTTTCATGTTTGCGATCGTCATCGTCACACTGATCATCGGCACCTCGATGGACATGACACCAACCATATTGATTCTGGCGCCGGTCTTGATGCCGGTCGTCAAACAGGTGGGCATCAACCCGGTGTACTTCGGCGTGATTTTTGTCATGGCCAATGCCATTGGGTTGATTACGCCACCGGTCGGCACATCGCTGACCGCCGTCTGTGGGGTGGGCAAAATTCCGGTGGGAAAAGTTGTCGTCGGTATGTGGCCCTTCCTGTTGGCAGAAGTGAGCGTCATCTTCTTACTCGTTCTGTTCCCGGATTTGGTTCTGGTCCCGCTGGCTTTCCTGTCGCGTTAGGGCAACACTGATCAAGTCCCCAGTTGGCCCATGACTTGCATGGTTCGTGGCATCCCAAGCAGGAGATGCAGATGAAACAACAAACTCTGGCCATGGCCGAACAACAAAGCTTTGAGACCTACCGCAAGCCCACGCGGCGCGATGAGTTCTTGAAGACCATGGAAGTCATCGTTCCCTGGGCCGCTCTGTGCGAAGTCATCGAGCCGTTTTACCCCAAGGCCGGTAATGGGCGTCCCCCCATCGGGCTTGAGCGTATGCTGCGCATCCACTTCATCCAGCACTGGTTCAACCTGGCAGACCTGGCCTGTGAAGAAGCTCTGTACGACAGCGTGAGCCTGCGTCGCTTCGTGGGCATTGACCTGGGGCGTGAATCTGTGCCGGACGCCACCACGGTGTTGAACTTTCGCAAACTCCTCAACAAGCACAAACTTGGCCAAGCCCTGTTTGCCCAAGTAGGCGCTGTCTTGCAAAGCAAGGGCTTCAAGCTCAACACCGGCACCATTGTGGACGCCACCATCATTGGTGCACCGAGTTCCACCAAGAATGCGAATAAGGCGCGCGACCCGGACATGCACCAAACCCGCAAGGGCCAACAGTGGTACTTTGGCATGAAGTTGCACATCGGTGTGGACAGCCAAAGTGGTCTGGCCCACCATGCGGTGGTCACAGCAGCCAACGTGCATGACAAACACCCACTGCCCAGTTTGTTGCATGGCAAGGAGCAACGCGTCTATGGCGACAGTGCCTACGCCAGCCAGAAGGAGCTGATCCGCAGTGCAGCACCCAAGGCCAAAGACTTCACCAACCAGCGCAGTCGCCGCTCTGGTGTGGTCGATGAAGGCATTCGCGCCAAGAACCGCAACAAATCCAAGATCCGCTCACGCGTGGAGCATGTATTTGCTGTGGTCAAGCGCCTGTGGGGCTTTGGCAAGGTGCGTTACCGTGGGTTGCAGAAGAACGCCACGCGGGCGTTTACTGCTTTGGCGCTGGCCAACATCTATCTCTGCCGACAAAGGCTGATGGCACAGGTGCGTCCATGAGGGCGCAATAGGGGGTGAATTCCCCCTGAAACAGCCTCAAAGGGGGCAAAAGCGAGCTCAGCTGGTCGCAATTTCGACAACTTCGGTTTCTCGATACCGCTGGGGCCTGCTTTGACTCTACTTGTTCAGCGTTGCCTTAGACGTTGTTACGCATGGGACAACGCTGTGTAAAACCCGACCAGTTTTGTCACATCAGCGTTGAACCTGTGCAATCTGCGCCACGTTTCAGCTGAGCGCACACATTTAAAGCCTGCCGTCTGCCGCGCAGGCTTTTTCAATTTCCGAGAGGTGATTTACAAGACGCTGCTTGACCCAGTCCAAGGCCGATCCGCATTTCAGGGCCCAGGCCCTTGGTCAAACGATAGCAGATCAACAAGCGATAAACACAATCGCCTGTTGACACATCAATGTCGGTGACTCAGAGCGCTTGGATCTTGGCCCAGACACCGTCATCCACAGGAATACCATTGGCCAAGTTGGTATTGCGGATGGCCAGGGAATTCTCCCCGGGATACAGCACAGACTGATTGGGGTCGACACGTTCAGAAGCATGCAAATTCTCGAGAACCTCTTCGACGGCGGACTTCAGGTAGTCTTCGCCAGCAATGTTGTTGGCATCCAGTGCAATGAACATCTGTGACAGGCCATATTCGTCATTGCTGAGTTGGCCAACGCTCGCCACCGAGCGCCCACCAGATAGCACCGTGGCCACCAGATCCAGCACAATCGACAGCGCCGAGCCCTTCCAATAGCCAATCGGTAACACGCGCCAGCTTTTCAAGATCTCATTCGGGTCACATGACAATTGTCCCTGCTCGTCAAAGCCTCCCGGTACAGGCAGCATTTCGTTACGCAAGGCCTTGTTTTCCATCTGACCGTAGGAAAACTGCGCCATGGCAACATCCACAACAACATGGCCCCCCTGCCTCGGCACCGCCATGATGAATGGGTTGTTGCCAATGCGCCGATCACGCGCGCCCCAGGCTGGCATATTGGGCTGGGTATTGGTCCAGCAGATGCCAATACAGCCAGCATCAGCGGCTTGCCAGCCATAACTGCCACCGCGCAGCCAGTGGTTGGTGTTCGCCATGGCAACGCAACCTATGCCATTGGAACGTGCCAGCTCAATGGCCCGGTCCATCGCCAGCTTGGCATTCACGTTGCCCAGGCCAAGGTTCCCGTTCCAACGCTCGAAGGCACCCATACCGTCGACTTTGGTGGGCTTGGCCTTGAGGTTGATGTACCCCTTGTCAATGTACTCCACCACACGCGGGAAGCGGTTCACACCATGCGAGTACACACCGTCACAGCTTGATTCGGTCATCAACTGCGCCGACAGGTCGGCGGTGGCTTCGTCACAGCCCTTTTTCATCAGGACGCGTTTGAACTGTGCTTTCAGGTCTTCAAAGGAAATGCGGGGCATCGTCTATTCCAATCGATTTGAGCGGGCAAAGGCATTCAGTAACCCTTTTGCCTGCGGTAGTTTTCCAATATTTTATCTGCCACCCAAGTGGAGCGAACCGCGCTGTCCACACTGCCGGGGCACGGCGCCACCCCATTGAGATCGTCCACCATGCTCTGGATGAAGGGCTGTTGCACATGCGGTGGATTGGGTATCTCCAACAGCTGCTCACCGTCACCATTGACCAGCTTGAGGGGTTTGTCAGAAAAGAATTCAAAACTGATGCTGCCCTTGGAACCCACGATCTGGATGGCATCTTCGTTGGCAGTGCCAACGTAGCACCACGAGCCCACGCCCTGCACACCGCTGGCATGTCGCCAGGTGGCGGTGACGGTGTCCTCCACCTCATACAAACCCGCCTGGTTGCTGGCAATGCCGTGCACTTCCTCGATCGCGCCGAACAGGAAATCGAACAGGTCCAGTTCGTGGATACCCATGTCAAGAAACTTGCCGCCACCAGCCACATCGGGTCGCAAACGCCAGGGCAGCGTGTCAGGCGACAGGTCTTCCGTCGCGGGCGGCTGATGTTGCACAACGCGCACCAAGCGCACGGCACCGATGGCGCCACTGTCGATCCAGGCCTTGACCTGGAGAAAACGCGGCATGGCCCGGCGGTAAAACGCGACGAACAAGCGCACGCCCTGCTGCTGGCAGGCCTCCACAATGTCGCGGCACTCTTCAAAACGCAGGGCCATCGGTTTCTCGACATACACATGTTTGCCCGCCTTGGCAACCAGCAAGGACAGCGCTTTGTGTGATGACGGTGGGGTGGCGATGTAGACCGCGTCGATGTCCGGATCGGCCACCAGCTCTTCACTGCTGGCGTAGACCTTGGGGACACCATGGCGTTCGGCGAAGGACTGCGCATGTTGGAGCTGTCTGCTGGCTACGGCCACCAGCGCACTGTTGTCAGACTTGTAGAACCCCGGCCCACTTTTCACCTCGGCCACGGACCCACAACCAATCATTCCCCATCGGATCGTTGTCATGGTGAGCCTCAAGCCAGCAGGGAGGCACGCACTTTGATCACCACCTTGCGGATGGCCTGCGGCTGGTCAACAACACAGCCCGGGCGGTGTACATCGGTCGGGAAAAACACAGCAAAACTGCCGGGGGTCATGGTCAAGGTGGATTCGTTGTCCACGTCGGTGTAGAGCAGCAGATCACGCTCAGCCAGTTGGTCGCTGAACACGAGGTTGTGGCCGGTGTCTGCGGCAACACCAATCTTTTCAGCGCCTTGAACCAGAAACTGCACGTCAATGAACTGACGGTGGACCTCTGGCCGCGCGTCGGCCAGGGGACGGGTCAACATGTCAATCACCTGGACACGGATGTCATTGCCCTGCAACTCGTAGTTGCCCGCTGGCAGCGCCGCAAAATCCGTGGTTCTGAGGTGTTCAACCGCCGTTTTGAGCGGTGTTGGCAACCAGGCAAAGCTGGACGCCAGGTCTTTGATGTGTCCGTAAATCATGTGTTTCCTATGGAGTGGGGTGTTGGGAAGTTGAGTCGCCCCGCATGGCATCGGTCGCCGTGGTGTTGACGTGAAAGCGGGGGCATGGGTGTTTGATGCGGTTGGCCAATGGGCCATGGCCTTGGCCCATGGAATATACCCAATGCGGGGCGCAGCTTCTGTCCGAGCAGATCACCACCAAGGCACTGTCATCCGCAGAGTGCTTGCCACTCAGGAACATTGTTTCCTGAAACCTCATGCTAGCCGCAGTTTTGGGGCAGGTCCGTGCCCATTGATGTGCCGTCTGCACAGCTTAATTCTCTAAAAGCAGATAATTTCTTAACGACAGTCACAGAAAAACTGAGCATGAGCACCTCTTTCAATTACAAACATCTGTACTACTTCTGGGTGGTCGCCAAAGAGGGCGGCATCTCACGGGCCGCTGACAAGCTGGACATGGCGATACAGACGGTGAGTGCACAGGTGCGCGAGTTGGAGCGGTCCCTGGGTTTTGCACTGCTTAAACCGGCCGGGCGCGGACTGGTGCTGACCGAGGCTGGTCAGGCCGCTTTGCAACAGGCCGACCTGATATTTCAACTGGGTGAGGACCTGCCATCCAAGGTGCGTGACGCGGTGAGCTCACCCACCGTGCGCCTGGCTGTGGGTGTGTGCGATGGTCTGCCGAAACTGGTAGTGCACTTGCTGCTGCAACCGGTGATGGCCGAAGCCAATTTGCGCCTGCTGTGCCAGGAAGGCAAGCTCGATGACCTGCTGGGCGATCTGGCGCTGCACCGACTCGACGTGGTATTGTCTGACCGACCCGCACCCAACAACCCCAACATCAAGCTCTACAGCCACAGCATGGGCTCATCCACCATCGCCTGGTACGGCACCTCAAAATGGCTGGAGGCCACCCACCACAACTTTCCACAAAGCTTGGCCGATGTGCCCCTGCTGCTGCCCACCACACACACGGCTGTACGCGACCGCCTGGACCTGTGGTTTGAGCAACGTGCCATTCGCCCCCGCATCGTGGGCGAATTTGCCGATGGCGCCTTGCTGAAAACATTTGGGGCCAGCGGCATGGGTGTATTTCCAGCGGCGGCTTGGGTGCACGACGATTTGCTGGCCCGCTACGCGGTGCAACGCCTGGGTTCGTGTGAGGGGGTGACCGAGCACTTTTTTGCGATTGGCACAGAAAAGAAAGTGCAGCACCCGCTGGTGCAAAGGCTGCTGCAGCCCGTGCTGTAACGGGCTGCGTGGCCTGCGGCGTGTTGTGGACTCAGGCTTTGGGCTGGGTCGGCGCACTGCGCACACTCAGCAGCATGGTCAGCGCCAAGATGCCTACCACCACCCCCAAAGACACACCCACCGGAATTTTGTAGATGTCAATCAAACACATCTTGGTGCCAATGAACACCAGAATCACCGCCAAGCCGTAGTTGAGCAAATGGAACTTGTTGGCCACCGCCGCCAACAGGAAATACATGGCACGCAAACCCAGGATGGCAAACACATTGCTGGTCAGCACAATAAACGGGTCGCTGGTGATGGCAAAAATCGCCGGGATCGAGTCCACCGCAAAAATCACGTCAGTGAGCGCAATCAGGCAGATCACCATGAACAAGGGGGTGGCGATTTTTTTGCCGTTTTCTACCGTCCAGAAGTTCTCACCATCGTAGTTTTGGCTCACTGGCAGCAACTTGCGCAGCAGTTTCAGGGCCGGGTTGTCATTGAGGTCCGGCTCCTTGCCAGCCGCCCACCACATCTTCACGCCGGTCAGGATCAGAAACGCGCCGAACACATACAAGATCCAGTGGAACTCGGCCAGCAGCCAGCCCCCCACCAGGATCATGACAGTGCGCAACACAATCGCGCCGATGATGCCAATCATCAGCACCCGTTTTTGAAATGCTGTGGGAACGGCAAAGTAGGTGAAGATCATCAGGAACACAAAGATGTTGTCCACCGCCAGCGACTTTTCAATCAGGTAACCGGTCAAGAACTCCAGCGACTTGGTGTTGGCCAATTCGGTGGACCCGGTGCTGTCTTTGACCGCCCACCAAAACAGGCCATTGAACACAAAGCTCAAAGCCACCCAGACCAGCGACCAATGCAGTGCCTCTTTGACACCGATATCGTGCGAGCCTTGTTTCTTGAGCACCACAAAGTCAATGAACAACGACACCAGCACAATGGCGCCGAAAGTGACCCACAGCCAGAGCGGAGCAATGGTTTGCATACATACCTTCCAAGTTGGTGATCGGCCACCCTGTCAAGGGGCTTTGCGGATGCTGCCGACCCAATCGGCAACACAGCAGTGGCCAAAGTCTAGTCGTTTATAACCATGTTTGTTCTGAATAAACCGCCATAACAGTTCGTAAAAACAGGAGTGTTTCAACGCATTTGCCTGCTTCTCCAAAAGCCCTTGGGACGGCAACATCACCCCGTTCAAACACTGCCCTATCGGACTGCCCATGCCTTATGCAATATCTTGGTTTCTGGTTCTGATGCTCCTGGCCATCTGGTCCATGACGGCTTGGGCGCTGCATGCTGTCGCGGCATGGTCAACAACGGGCATCGGTCAACTAGCGGATCAGGCCCAGGCTTGGGAACAGGTGGTGCTGCCGAACTGGGTGGTGCTGTGGTTGCCGCCGGAGTGGATGGACGCGATCAGTGCCAGCACAGCGGTCGTGCTGCCATGGTTTCAGTCTGTCCTGTCCGAGCTGCCGACTGTGGCGCACTGGTTCGGCCCGCTGGCTTGGGGTTTGTGGGGCGTCGGTGCTGTCGTTCTGCTTGCGGGTGGCGGTGCGCTGCATGCCTTGATCGCGTCGATGCGCCGGGCAACACACCGATGAAACCCGCTTGGCGCGATCAGTTTCGCCAAGCGCTGCCCAAGCGCGACACGCTGGCAGCCCACCCCTGGCTCAAACCCGTGGCCAGGCACGTGCTTGACCCCCAGTTGTGGCGACTCCAGCACGAAGCGGTAGCGCGTGGGGTCGCGGTGGGAACGTTTTGGGCTTTTACCATCCCGTTTGCCCAAACCTTGGTGGCCATTGCCCATTGCACCTGGTGGCGCGCCAATATCCCTGCTGCGGCGGCCATGACCATGGTCACCAACCCGCTCACCATCGGCTTCTGGTTGTGGCTGGCCTACCAGCTGGGCGAAAGCATCCTGGGTGCACCCATCAGTTTGGCAAGTGACGGTGGCACCAGGTCTTGGATCGAGGCGTTTGGCTGGCCCACCCTGCTGGGCATGGGGCTGTTCGCCGTGGGTGGTGCGGCCTTGGGTTACGGCGGGGTCAAGCTGATCTGGCGGCTGCGCGTCGGGCTCAAGCTGCGGGCGCGCAAAACCAGGGCTTGAGCCGCCCACGGTCACGTCGGCCAGCGATCTTTCCTTCATAGCAAAAATAGCCTCTGGCCCTTATTGAATAAGGGCTACGCACTATTTTTTTAATAGCTGATTATTAAATGCAGCGGCCTTTTTGAGCTGAAAATAGCAGGGTGCGTGGGCGTAAAATTCGCGCTCGCTTAGAAACGTCACACACCTGCATGCATATCCGTCGCGACGTTCTCGCACTGGCTACTCCTGTCTTTTTTGAGCAGTTTTTCGTCACACTGCTTGGCACGGTCAACACCATCATGGCTGCCCGCATCGGACGCGATGCGGTCTCTGCCATTGGCATGGTGGATGCCATCAACCTGATTGTGTCCTCTCTGTTCTCTGCGCTGGCGATCGGGTCAACGGTGGTGGTGGCCCAATGCATCGGGCGGCGTGAACGCAGCCGTGCCGGTGCCGCAGCCAGCCAGTCGCTGGTGATCTGTGGTTTGCTCGCGCTGCTGCTGGGCGGCCTGTGTGCGGTGTTTCGGGAACCAATGTTGTTCTGGTTGTATGGCGCACCCAGTGCCACCGTACAAAACTACATGGAGCAGTACCTGCTGATCACCGCCTTGAGTTACCCGCTCACCGCGCTGATGCTGGTCACCAGCGGTGCACTGCGCGGTGCTGGCGAGACCCGATTGGCCATGCAGGCCAACGTGCTCATGAACGTGCTCAACGTGATCCTGAGTTACGTGCTGATCTACGGCATGCATTTGCGTACCGAATGGTTCACCATCGATGTCTCCAGCTATGGTGTGACCGGGGCTGCGGTTGCCATCAGTCTGGCGCGACTGGGCGGCACGGTGTACCTGTTGGCCATGCTGCGTCGTTACCAACACCTGCTGCCACTGCAGTTGCGCAGCTTTCACTTCGACGGCAAGCTGCTGCGCGCCCTGTTTGCCATCGGCATTCCCGCCAGTGTGGAGTCGCTGGTGTTCAACGGCGGCAAGCTGCTGGTGCAGGTGATGGTGGTGGGCATGGGCACGGTGGCGATTGCCGCCAATTTCATCGCCTTCTCGGTTGCCCTGCTGCTCAACATTCCGGGCAATGCCCTGGCCGTGGCGCTGACCACACTGGTGGGTCAGGCCGTCGGGCGCGGTGATGAGGCAGATGCCGAGCGGGACATGTGGTACGTGCTGAAACTCGCGGGCATCGCCATGCTCGGCATCGGCATGGTCTGTGCACCGCTGGCACAGTGGATCGTCGGACTGTACTCACGCGATGCGGAGGTGATTTCACTTGGCGCCACGCTGGTCCAACTGAACTGCCTGTTCCTGATCGCTTACCCCACGACCTTTGTGCTGCCCAATGGTTTGAAAGGCGCGGGTGATGCACGTTACGCCATGTTCACCACACTGATCGGCTTGTGCCTGTTTCGGCTCTGTCTGGGTTATGCCTTCGGTGTGCTTCTGGGCTGGGGCGTGGTAGGTGTCTGGCTGGGGATGTTCACCGATTGGCTGGTGCGCAGCGGCTTGTACCTGGCGCGGCTCGCAGGAGGACGCTGGAAAGGCCGCCACCTGCTGAATTAGCGGCTTGACCGGCCTGACCTGCCCCCGGATCGGCGCATCAAACTCCCTTGACCATTGTCAATACGGCGGGCAGAACAGCGCCTAAACTTGTTCCGGTCAGCGTTGAAATTCAAACTACATGGGCGGCCTATGTCATTGGAATGGAAAGATGGCTACAAAATCGGCCATGACGAAATAGATGCACAGCATCAGCAACTGTTCAAACTGGTCAACACGGTGCTGGCGGCCAAGGACAAAGCGACGCTGACAGCCTGTGCCATGGCCCTGTTCAAATACACCCGTGAGCACTTTGCCCACGAGGAGGCGCTGATGCAGCGCCTGGACTACCCGGCGATGGCCGCGCACAAAGCCCAACACGAGAGTCTGATCTCCCGCCTGAACGAGGTGTCTGCCCGCATCGCCAACGGCACGCTGGACCACCAGGTGCTGGAAGTGTTCTTGACCGACTGGCTGCTCAACCACATCGCCAACTCGGACATCAAGCTGGCCACTTACATTCAGGCAACCGTCGAATAAACGCCGGTCAACGGGTCACAGGGGGCGGCCCAAACGCTTTTCGACCTCGCGTTTTTCCCAATCCGGCCCCAGCACCCAGGCGGGCCGGAACACCCGAAAGGCATGCGACAGCAACGCCAGGCCCCAGCCCAGCATGACCCAGTAGAACCACAAGGTGTGTGGTGAAAAAATCAGGTTGACGGCCAGCAGGCCAAGGTTCACCACCACATATTTCATCAGGTGCAGGTAGAAGCCACGCAGTTTGCGGACCTGGTCAAAAGCGGCCTTTTCTT
The DNA here is from genome assembly GCF_002017865.1 of Rhodoferax fermentans. NCBI lineage: Bacteria > Pseudomonadati > Pseudomonadota > Betaproteobacteria > Burkholderiales > Comamonadaceae > Rhodoferax > Rhodoferax fermentans. The sequence goes on from NZ_MTJN01000002.1 coordinate 1,099,279, forward strand.
GTTGTTCGGTGATCGTGAGAGCGGGGTTGTTCATGTTTGGCTCCGGGTTCAGGGTTGAGAAGTCGACCTCGAAAACCGCAGCCAATGATTTGAGGGACTCGGTGCTGGCTGGCTCACCCGCCTCGATGCGTTGCACGGTGCGCACACTCAGACCACTGGCATCAGCGAGCTGTTGTTGTGACCAACCGTGTTTCAAGCGAAGTTTTTGAACTGACATGTCCGGATTCCTCTGTGCTGCGGAGACCTCAGTGTCCAGCCAAGGCCTGCCAAAAACAACGACAGCATAACGACAGAGACACGCCAAACAGCCGACAACGGGCCGCCAGACCGACTTTTCGGCCCATTTCGGCTGGATTTCTACCGTTTTTGTCTGCCCAGGCAGAGCTGGTCAACATGGCAAGGGCGGGCAACGCACACCTGTGGTGGCCAAGCTCATGCGGGCGCACCTATTGCCTTACCCTTCAGGTGCACCTCTGCCACATCAGAATTCAGGCACAAAAAAAGCCCGCAGCGGGTGAGGCTGCGGGCTTTTTGGTGTTTCGCTCAGCTTGGCTGATCAGCGGTCGTTCTTGGAGAAACGTTTTTGCGCGTCACGTGGCACAAACACCTTGCCACCACCTGCCGGTTTGGCAAAGGCTGGCTTGCCAAAGGCCGGTTTGCCAAACGCGGGCTTGCGGTCGCCAAAGTCAGCGCGCGGCGCGAAGTCACCACGTGGTGCGGGTGCACCGGCGCGGCTACCGGCAAAGCGGTCGTTGAAGCCGCCTTTGCGTTCGTAGCTGAAACCTTCACGCGGCGCAGCTGCCGGGCGCTCGTCACGCTGGGCAAAACCACCGGCTCTATTGTTTTGATAGCTATCTGCGCCCACTACACGCGGGCCAGAGGCATTTCTGTCATTAAAACCGCCACGGTTGTCGTTGAAACCACCGCGGTCGCCGCCGAAGCCGCCACGGTTGCCACCAAAACCACCACCGGCCGGACGGCCACCGCCGCCAAACTTGCGGTCATTACCGCCCCGGTTGTCACGGCCACCAAAGCTGGGGCGCGAGTCCGGCATACGTTGCTGCGGCTCCAGGCCCGGCACCACTTCGGCCTTGATCGGCTGACGGCTGTAGGCTTCGATGTCAAAAATCTTGCGGCGGTCACGGAACTCGGCAAAGGTGATGGCCAGGCCATCACGGCCAGCACGACCGGTACGGCCAATGCGGTGGGTGTAATCCTCGGCCTTCATCGGCAGACCAAAGTTGAACACGTGGGTGATGGTGGGCACGTCAATACCGCGCGCCGCCACATCGGTGGCCACCAGGATCTGGACATGACCCTGGCGCAGCGCCATCAGACGGCGGTTGCGCAGACCCTGGCTCAGTGCACCGTGCAGGGCCACGGCGTCAAAACCGTCTTGCTGCAGGTCATTGGCCAAGCCGTCGCACTCGATCTGGGTGCTGGCAAACACAATGGCCTGGTTGATGGTGGTGTCGCGCAGCCAGTGGTCCAGCAGCTTGCGTTTGTGCTGGGCGTTGTCGGCCCAGAACAGCACCTGCTTGATGTTGGCGTGTTTTTCTTGAGGGCTGTCGATGGTGACGCGCTGGGGTTCGCGCATGACGCGGGCGGCCAGTTGCTGGATGCGCGGCGCAAAGGTGGCGCTGAACATCATGGTCTGTTTGCGGCCAATGGTCAGCTGGTTGATCTCGGCCAGGTCGTCCGAGAAACCCAGGTCGAGCATGCGGTCGGCCTCGTCCACCACCAGGAATTGCACCTGGTCAAGTTTGATCTGCATCGAGCGTTGCAAATCCAGCAAACGGCCCGGGGTGGCCACCACCAGGTTGGCGTTCTGCAACTTGGCAATCTGCAATTGGTAAGGCATACCACCCACGATGTTGGCGACACGCAGACCACGGCAATGTTGCACCAGGTCGATGGCGTCATGGGCCACTTGCTGGGCCAGTTCACGGGTCGGGCAAACAATCAGCGCACCCGGGGTCGGGGCGGTGAAGTGGCGCGGGTTGGTCGGGTCTTTGCGCTTGGCGCGCTTCGGGGGAGCTTCACCCTTGGCAGCAGCTTCCGCCACAGCGCGTTGGTAGTCTTCGCGCTCTTTGGCTTCGGCCTGGGCCATCTGGGTCAGCAAGGTGTGCAACACCGGCAGCAAGAAGGCTGCGGTCTTGCCGCTACCGGTCTGGCTGGAGACCATCAGGTCGATAAAACGGGAGTCTTTGGCACCTTCGCTGTGGCCTTGCATGGCCAGCGGAATGGTTTTTTGCTGCACGGTGGTGGGCTGGGTGAAGCCCAGGTCTTTCACCGCCAGGATCAGCTCGGGCGCCAGGCCCAGCGTGACAAAGCCGTTGGGCACTTCAGGTTCTTCAACCAGCGTTTCTTGCGCGTCGACGGCTTCAGGGCTGTCGTTGGCAATCAGGTGCAGGTCGGTGGACAAATTTTCGGCAGACGACAAGTCGCCTGTCGCTAAGGTAGCGTCAGTCATGGATTTCTTTCATGCGCGAGCGCCGCAGGTTGTGCGGCAGCTCCGTTTATGGTTAAAAAACATCAACCATCAAACGGAACCAGCTCTGACTCAATATCTTGAGTTATTTCAGCGCCAGGGGCCCTATTGGTCGCCACCTGCTAGCAGGTTGGCATTGGGCCCGGTGAATGTTGGGAGATGTACAAATTTGCACTGCCGATTGCAGCGCAGCCAAAGATTATGGCACAGGTTCGGGTTTTTACCTAGCCACACCTCAAACAGGGGCTTTGAGGAAGTGCTCGCGGTAGTGTTCCAGCTCGTCAATTGACTCATGCACATCGGCCAGAGCGGTGTGCCGCTGTTTCTTTTTGAAGCTTTTGTAAACCTCGGGCGCCCAGCGTTTGGACAGCTCCTTGAGGGTGCTGACATCGAGGTTACGGTAGTGGAAAAACGCTTCGAGCTTGGGCATGTACTTGGCCAGGAAACGCCGGTCCTGCCCGATGCTGTTGCCACACATGGGTGACGTGGCTTTGGGCACATAGTGGCTCAAAAAGGCGATGATCTGCGCTTGGGCTTCTTCTTCGGTCAGGGTCGAGGCCCGCACCTTGTCGATCAGGCCGCTTTTGCCATGGGTGCTTTTGTTCCATTTGTCCATGCCGTCCAGCAGCGCGTCGCTTTGATGCACCACCAGCACCGGACCTTCGGTGCGGTTTTCCAGCTTGGGGCCGGTGACGATGACGGCAATCTCAATGATGCGATCAGTTTCGGGGTCAAGCCCGGTCATCTCGCAGTCGAGCCAGACCAGGTTCTGGTCCGATTTGGGCAGGGGGGTGGCTGACTCGGCAACCGGCGAAGAGGTGGGGGCGTGGGAGGTAGGCATGGGGCAAATTGTCGCCCATCACCTAAACTTCGGCGCCATGTACGACACAAACCTGTTTTCCGACCCTTCCCTGCGTTTAACTCTGGCTTTTGCTGTGGTGCTGACGCTGGGCTTGTTACTCAAGTTCTGGCTGAGTTCACGTCAGATCCGCCATGTGGCACAGCACCGAGATCAGGTGCCCGCCGCCTTCGCCCAGACCATCACCCTGGCCGCACATCAGAAAGCGGCTGACTACACCGTGGCGAAAGCACGTGTGGGTTTGGTGGAGATGGCGCTGGGTGCGGTAGTGTTGCTGGGCTGGACACTGCTGGGCGGCCTCTCGGCGCTGAACCAAGCGTTGGCGCCCTGGCTGGGCGCAGGTTTGCTGCAGCAACTGGCGGTGTTGGTGTGTTTTGCGCTGATCAGCGGCCTGATCGACCTGCCGCTGTCGCTCTACCAGACCTTTGTGCTGGAGGAGCAGTTTGGTTTCAACAAGACGACCTTCAAACTCTGGCTGCTGGACATGGTCAAGGGCAGCCTGATCGGCGCGCTGATTGGCCTGCCGATTGCTGCGCTGATCCTGTGGATGATGGGCGCCAGCGGCGGCCTGTGGTGGCTGTGGGCCTGGTGTGTGTGGATGGGGTTTAACCTGCTGTTGCTGGTGATCTACCCGACCCTGATTGCGCCACTCTTCAACAAGTTCACCCCGCTGCAGGACGACGCTGTCAAAGCGCGGGTCACTGCCTTGATGCAGCGCTGCGGCTTTTCAGCCAAGGGCCTGTTTGTGATGGATGGCAGCAAACGCAGCGCCCACGCCAACGCCTACTTCACCGGTTTTGGCGCCGCCAAACGGGTGGTGTTTTTTGACACCCTGCTCTCCAAGCTGAGCCCGGCCGAGGTGGACGCGGTGCTGGCGCATGAGTTGGGCCATTTCAAACACAAACACATCATCAAACGCATTGTGTCGATGTTTGCGATGAGTCTGGCCGGGTTTGCCCTGCTGGGCTGGCTGGCCACCCAAACCTGGTTCTACACCGGTCTGGGGGTGATGCCCAACCTGGCCGCGCCCAATGACGCGCTGGCGCTGCTGCTGTTTCTGCTGGTGATGCCGGTGTTCAGCTTTTTTGTCTCGCCGCTGTTGGCCCAGTTGTCGCGCAAACACGAGTTTGAGGCCGACGCCTACGCCGTGCAGCAGACCAGCGGGCAGGATTTGTCTACCGCACTGCTCAAGCTTTACGAGGACAATGCCTCTACCCTGACGCCCGATCCGGTGTACGTGGCGTTTTATTACTCGCACCCCAGCGCCTCGGAGCGGCTGGCGCGTATGCTGCCAACACCGGTCTAGGCACCGCGTCCAGACCGCCACCACTCTCGCCAACCTAGTGAGGAAATATGCGTGTAGCCCATACAATACGAGCGCTCAAAGCTACAGAGATAGTAGCAAACCTGGCCAAACTGGAAGGCTGGACCCTCTCGGGTGACGGCGACAGCCTGGCCATCGAGAAGCCCTATGGTTTTGCCAATTACTACCAGACCGTGGCCTTTGTGAACGCGGTGGCCTTCATCGCCCATTCCGAAGACCACCACCCCGAGCTGCTGGTGCAACAGCGCCAGTGCCTGGTGCGCTGGCGCAGCGACGACGTGCACGGCATCTCGCCCGCCGACTTTGCCTGTGCCAAGCGGGTCGATGATCTGCAGCCCGAGACTGTCGCCAGTTGATGGCGCCACCGAGTCAACAGTCCGGCCTGATCGTGGCCAACTATGGCCGCCATTTCCTGGTCGAAAGCGCCTCGGGTGAGCGGCGCATCTGCCACTCACGCGGCAAAAAAAGCCAGGGTGTGGTGGGTGACCGGGTGTGGTGGCTGGCCTCGCAGGACGAAGGCACGATCGAGAAAATCGAGCCCCGGCGCAACCTGTTTTACCGTCAGGACGAGGTGCGCACCAAATCCTTTGCCGCCAACCTGGACCAGGTGCTGATCCTGATCGCGGCCGAGCCCGAGTTCTCCAGCAGCCAGCTCTCGCGCGCACTGATTGCCGCGGAGGAACAGCACATCACCCCGATCATCGCGCTCAACAAACGTGACCTGACCGAGCCCTTTGCCCGCGCCTGGGCTTGGCTGGCGCCCTACCGGCAGATGGGTTACGACGTGTTGCCGCTGGCCATGGCCACCCACAACGAGGCCGACCGGGATGCCCTGTTGCAACGCCTGAGTGGCAAAACCACGCTGGTGCTCGGCCCCTCGGGTGCGGGCAAGAGCACCTTGATCAACCGCCTGATCCCGGGTGCGCTGGCGCAGACCGGCGAACTGTCACAAGCGCTGAACTCAGGCAAACACACCACCACCAGCACCACCTGGTATTGGCTCAATAGTGACAAAACCAGCGCGCTGCTGGACTCGCCGGGCTTTCAGGAGTTTGGGCTGAACCACATCGACCCGGCCCAGCTGGCCGCCTACATGCCCGACCTCAAACCCCATGTGGCGCACTGCAAGTTTTACAACTGCAGCCATTTGCACGAACCCGGTTGTGGTGTGATGGCTGCGGTCGAATCGGCCTCTAGCCCTGGTGAGATCAGCGCCAACCGCTACAAGATTTACAGCGAGTTATACGCCGAGTTAAAACAGATCCGGCGTTACTGAGGCGCGCCGCCGGGCATCAGCAGCTGCGCCAGCGCCTGTAGCAGCGCATCACACTGCTGCGGTGTGCCGACACTGATGCGCAGGTACTGCTCGATGCGTGGCTGCTTGAAGTGGCGCACCAGCACGCCATGTGAGCGCAGGCCAGCGGCCAAAGTCGCCGCGTCAAACAACGGATGCCGGGCAAACACAAAGTTGGCTTGCGAGGGCAAGACCTCAAAGCCGAGGTCTTCGAGGGCCAGCACCAGGCCTTCACGGCTGCTCATCACCTGCTGGCGGGTACGCTCGAAATAAGCCGTGTCATCCAATGCCGCCACCCCACCGGCAATCGCCAAGCGGTCCAGCGGGTAGGAGTTGAAGCTGTTTTTGACCCGCGTCAGCGCCTCGATCAGATGCGTCTGGCCGCAGGCGTAACCAATGCGCAACCCCGCCAGCGAACGCGATTTGGACAAGGTGTGCACCACCAACAGGTTCGGATAACGTGCAATCAAAGGCACCGCACTCTGGCCGCCAAAATCCACATAGGCCTCGTCCACCAGCACCACCGAGGTGGGGTGCAGCTGCAGCAATTGCTCGATGTCGGCCAGCGGCAAACCGATGCCGGTCGGCGCATTCGGGTTGGCGACCACCACACCGGCCACCGACTGGCCCGGCGCCAGTCCGTAGTCGGCCACGGCCAGGCGCAAGCCCTCACGCAAGGGAACGGTCTGGGCGCTGATGCCGTAGAGTCGACAGTAGACTTGGTAGAAGCTGTAGCTGATATCGGGCATCAGCAGCGGATGCGACTGTTGGAAAAAGGCAAAAAAGGCGTGTGCCAGCACCTCGTCCGAGCCGTTGCCGACAAACACATGCTGCTCGGCCAAACCAAGCTGTGTGGCGATGGCCTGGCGCAAGGCGCTGGATTCGGGGTCGGGGTAGAGCTGCAGGCCCTGTTGTGCCGCCTGCGTGATGGCCGCCACCACACGGGGTGACGGCGGATAAGGGTTCTCGTTGGTGTTGAGTTTGACCAGACGCTCGATCTTGGGCTGCTCACCGGGCAGATACGGCACCAGCTGCGCCAACACCGGACTGTAGAAGGACGACGACATCAGGAATCACTTCAAAACAAAGAGCTACAGGCCCTTTATCCATAAGGGCCAGAGGCCAATTTCTCTTACAAACTAACCCAGCAGCCGGGCCAGCGTCAACAAGGCCAGCATCAGCACCCACATGACCACGGTGCGCCACACCAGCCCCACCACCACCGCCAGATGCTGCAGCTCAGGACCGGGGCGACCGGCCGACACATCCTCGTCCAGCGGCATGGCCGCGCTTGGGCTGGGCATGTAGGCACGTGCACTGCTGCCACGCAAAGCGATGTTCACCGCACCCGACATGGCCGCCAGCACCAGACCGTCGTTGCTGGGGCGGCCTTGCTGGGCGAAGCGCCGCCAGCTGTCGATGGCTTCCTCAAAATTGCCGACCACCGCAAAACTGATGGCGGTGAGGCGGGCAGGTACCCAATCCATCAGCGCCCAGGCCTGGTGGGCATTGTCTTGCGCGGCACGGCTGACAGGTTGCAGGTGCGCCTGACTTTGGTGCTGCCAGTAACGGGCGACAAACTCGGCCAGGCGGTACAACACCGCCCCGGTGGGCCCCAGTCCCAACACGGCCAGCACCGAAAACCAGGCCAGCACCCCAAACACATGGCGGTGTGCTGCCAATACCGAGATTTCAATCACCTGCCCGATGATTTCGGTGCGCGGCAGATCACGGGCGTCCATGTGCTGCCAGTCGGCCAGCAGGCGACGCGCCTTGGCATCATCACCCTCGGCCAGGGCGTCCCGGATCTGGGTGAAATGGAAACTGAACTGGCGAAAGCCGAGCGAGGTGTACAACACCAGCGCACTCCAGAGCACCGCCAGCGCCCAGCTGACAAAAAAACCCAGCAGCCAGTAGATCAGCAGCGCCGCCAGTGCGGGCCCACCCACCGCCAGGTACCAGACCAGCCAGCCATGCACCGGCTTGCCAGCATCGAGCATGCGCGCGCACCAGCGCACCCAAGACCGCATGGCCATGTGGATCGGATTGCCACGACCCAAAGGCCGCGCCTGTTCCAGCAGCAAGGCAAAAAGCACCGAGATGAAGCTCATGCAATGATCATAGCGGCTGCGCCCGGCTGGCTCTGGCCTCAGGCGCTCAAAAACCGGTAAAAGTTACGCAGCATGCCTGCGGTGGCACCCCAGATATAACGCTCCCTCAATCCATCGTGGTACGGCATGGACAACCAGTGGCGCTCTACCCCCTGCCACAACAGCTGATGGTGCTGATGGTGGGCCGGGTCCATCAGGAAGGACAGCGGCACCTCGAACACATCCGACACCTCCTGGGCATTGGGCAACACCTTGAAGCCGGGTTGCACCAGCGCCACCACCGGCGTCACCAGAAACGCCGAACCTGTGGTGTAGAGCGGCAACTGGCCCAGCACTTCCAGCCCATCCGGTGCCAACCCGACCTCTTCATAGGCCTCGCGCCGGGCGGCTGCCGCGGCATCAACATCCTCCTCGTCGAGTTTCCCACCCGGAAAGGCGATCTGCCCGGCATGCGTCGACATGTGCGCGGTGCGCTGGGTCAGCAGCACAGTGGGCGCGGTGTGCATCACGATGGGAATCAGCACCGCCGCGTGCATGGGCGCGCGGTCCATGAATTGTTTTTCAGCCACCAGCTCTGGCTGCCACACAGGGGGCACCAGAAAACGCTGGCGCAAGGCGTCGGGCTGCAGCCTGACGGCAGGCACAGGGGGCAAATGGGTGTCCACCTGAATCACCGGCACCTGACGTGGGTCCATCGCGGGTGCGGAGCTCATGAAAGCTCACACACAGACGTAAAAAAAACCGCCACTGTCACCAGCAGGCGGTTTTTTGGGAAGCATGGGCTGCCTTATGCGGCCACAACTGCGACCTTGCGGGCCGGCAGTTTTTCCTTGATACGTGCCGACTTGCCGCTGCGGTCGCGCAAGTAGTACAACTTGGCACGGCGCACGTCACCACGGCGCTTGACTTCGATGCTGGCGATCAGCGGGCTGTAGGTTTGGAACGTACGTTCAACACCTTCGCCGCTGGAGATCTTGCGAACGGTGAAGCCGCTGTTAAGACCGCGGTTGCGCTTGGCAATCACCACACCTTCGTAGGCCTGGATACGTTTGCGGCTGCCTTCAACCACGTTCAGGCTGACCACCACGGTGTCACCAGGGCCAAAGTCGGGCACTGTCTTGTTCAGACGAGCAATTTCTTCTTGCTCAAGGATTTGAATCAGATTCATAAAAGACCTCAAATGATCTTGCAAGCGCCAGTATCAGAATTGACACAGGCCCAAGGCACTAAGCGCTTGAGCGGCCCCGCAGAGGATCGGTTAGCCGACTATTATAGCCTGAGCAGCACAGCCTCGTCTTCGGGGCTCAGCAAACCGGCTTGTCGGGCTTGGGCCAGCACATCCGGACGCAGTCTGGCGGTCAACATCAAACGTTGGTCACGCCGCCAGCGCTCAATACGCAGATGGTGGCCCGATAACAACACCTCGGGAACAGCCTTGCCTTGCCAGACTTCGGGACGGGTGTAATGCGGGCAGTCCAGCAAACCGTCCAGCGCCGGATTGAAGCTGTCCTGGGCGTGGCTGTCCGCATCACTGAGCACACCTGGCTGCAAACGCGCCACCGCATCGAGCAGCGCCATGGCTGCAATCTCGCCACCCGAGAGCACAAAATCTCCCAGGCTGATCTGTTCGGTGACATGGGTATCGATGAAGCGTTGGTCCAGGCCTTCGTAACGACCACACAACAAGATCGCCCCCTGGCTGCTGGCCCAGCGGGTGACCGCGGTGTGGGTCAGAGGCTGGCCGATGGGGGAAAACAACACCACCGGGGCGTCATCCGCCCGCTCCTCACGCAGGCGTGCCACACAATGCGACAACGGCTCGGCCATCATGACCATGCCCGGCCCCCCGCCAAACGGCCGGTCATCGACCCGACGGTAGTTGCCCTCGGCGTAATCACGCGGGTTGCTCAGCTTGACCTTGACCTGACCTGACTCAAACGCACGCCGCGTGATCCCGGTCGTCAAAAACGGGGCAAACAGTTCAGGAAAAAGCGTGACCACATCAAATTGCATGATGTGTGCCTCAGTAGTCGGGTTGCCAGTCCACCAGGATGCGCCGGGCAGCCAGATCCACATCATCGACATAGGCCGCGACAAAAGGGATCATGCGCTGCAGAGTCTGCCCGTCAACCTGATCCTGCATCACGAGCACGGTTTGTGGGCCGGTGGACAGCAGTTCAGAGACTTGCCCCAGGCTCAGCCCCTCACGGTTGACCACAGCCAGTCCGATCAGGTCGACCCAGTAATACTCATCTTTCCGGGGTGTCGGAAAACTCGACTTGGCGATAAAAATACGCGCGCCACGCAGTGCATCGGCCGCAGTGCGGTCATCCACCTCGTGCGCAGAGGCCACCACGGTGTCGGAATGGGGTTTGGCTTCTTTGATTTTGAGCTGTCCAACACCGTCAAAGGTTTTGACACCTTTCTCGGTGGGCAGCAGGAACCAGCGCTTGGAAGAAAAAAGCGCCTCGGGATCGGCGCTATAAGGCAGGACCTTGAACCAGCCCTTAACGCCCCAGGCGTCTGCGATGCGCCCGACTTCGATGGCGTCTGCCGGCAGTTCGGCAGCCTCAAGGCCGGGCAGCATACTCACTCTCAAGCAGCTTTTTTGGCAGCCTGGTTCACCAAACGCTCCACGGTGGGAGACGCTTGAGCACCCACACTGCGCCAGTAGGTCAGGCGATCCTGGGCGATACGGATGCTTTCTTCATTGGCAGTGGCGATCGGGTTGTAAAAACCGATGCGTTCAATGAAGCGACCATCACGACGGGTGCGCTTGTCAGCAACCACGATATTGAAGAACGGGCGAGCCTTAGCACCGCCACGGGCGAGTCGAATGACGACCATAATTGATCCTTTGGGAAGTGGCTTTTGAATTCCACGAAAATTGGCACCGAGCCCGACGTTTGAGACACGCGACTTGACCACCCGGCCAGCGACACGTCAGACAACCCAATATTATATCTGTTCCAACACCATGCCAACTATTCGCCCCAGCACCCTCGACGACATCCCCCACATCACCGCCATTTATGCCCACCACGTGTTGCACGGCACCGGCACCTTTGAGGTCGAACCACCGAGCGAAAACGACATGACTCAGCGCCGTGCCGACGTGGTCAACAAAGGCCTGCCCTATCTGGTTGCCGCCGAGGGCGAGCGGGTGCTGGGTTATGCCTATTGCAACTGGTTCAAACCACGGCCAGCCTACCGGTTCTCAGCCGAGGACTCGATTTACATCGCGCCCGAAGCTGCTGGCAGCGGTTTGGGCCGAGCCCTGATGGCAGAGCTTTTGCGCCAAGCGGAGCTGGCTGGTGTGCGCAAAATGATTGCGGTGATCGGTGATTCAGCCAATGCGGGCTCCATCGGTGTGCACCGCAGCGCGGGTTTTCGCCATGTGGGCATTCTGGAGGCCTGCGGCTGGAAGTTTGACCGCTGGCTGGATGTGGTGCTGATGGACAGAGCCCTGGGCTTGGGCAACACCACCACACCCGAGTAACACCAGAGTCAGAAACCTCAGAACACCTGCAAGCTGATCCAATAGGCCACTGCCGCCACAAAGGCGCTGGCCGGAATGGTCAGAATCCAGGCCCAGATGATGTTGCCAGCAACGCCCCAGCGCACCGCGCTGGCGCGGCGAGTGGAGCCTACGCCCACAATGGCGCCTGTAATCGTGTGGGTGGTGGACACCGGCACACCCATGGCCGTTGCCAGAAACAGCGTGATGGCTCCCCCGGTCTCCGCACAAAATCCGCCCACCGGCTTGAGTTTGGTGATTTTCTGACCCATGGTCTTCACAATGCGCCAGCCACCCAGCATGGTGCCCAAGCCAATCGCCGAATAACAAATGATCACGACCCAGTTGGGGGGCGCACTGTCACCGGCCTGAGCGTAACCCGTGGCGATCAGCAGCATCCAGATGATGCCAATGGTCTTCTGTGCGTCATTGCCACCATGCCCGAGGCTGTAGGCACCGGCGGACACCAGCTGCAATCGCCGAAACCACTTGTCGACCTTCAGGGGACGATAGTCTCGGCATAACCAGGACACCACCACCATCATGATGGAGCCCAGCAGAAAACCTAGCAAGGGCGACACAAAGATGAAGATCACGGTCTTCATGATGCCCGAGATGATCAGGGACGCCACACCGGCCTTGGCAATCGCGGCCCCGGCAATGCCGCCAATCAGGGCATGGGATGAACTGCTCGGAATGCCGTAATACCAGGTGATGAAATTCCAGGTGATGGCCCCCACAAGCGCCCCAAACACCACATGGGTGTCCACAATGCCGGGCAGGACCGTGCCCTTGCCAACGGTGGCAGCCACACTCAAGTGGAAAATGAAGATGGCAACGACATTAAAAAATGCCGCAAAAACAACGGCCTGACCAGGCTTGAGCACACCGGTGGAGACCACCGTGGCGATGGAGTTGGCGGCATCATGAAACCCGTTCATGAAGTCGAACACCACCGCCATCAAGACCAGGACAACGACCACCCACGCAGCGGTTTGCACAGTTTCCATAACTAAAGCGCCACCGTTGATCAGGAATTCTCGAGGATGATGCCCTCGATCAGATTGGCCACGTCCTCACAGCGGTCGGTGATGGTTTCCAACAACTCATAAATGGCCTTGAGCTTGATCAGCTCACGCACATCCGGTTCTTCGCGGAACAACTTGCTCATGGCGGTGCGCAAGACACGGTCTGCGTCACTCTCCAGCTTGTCGATCTCATCACAAGTCTTCAAAGCGGCGTCAGCAGTGGTCGCTTCGGCGATCTTGCTCAGCAAATACACCGCATCACGCAAACGCTCACAACATTTGACACTGAGATCCGTCAGCCGCTTGATCTCGTCCGTCATGTGGTGAATGTCGTACAAGGCCATGGTTTCGGCCGAGTCCTGAATCAAGTCAGCCACGTCGTCCATGGTGTTGATCAGCCCGTGGATCTGCTCACGGTCAATCGGTGTGATGAAGGTTTTGTGAATGGCTTTGTTGACTTCGTGGGTAACACGGTCTGCCGCACCTTCGGCATGGTTGACTTCGCGGTGGTACTTCTCGCGCAGCTCAACGTCGCTGTAGTTGGCCACCAGGTTCGAAAAAGCCTTGGCTGCCACCACAATGTGGTCGGCATGCTGGTTGAACATGGTGAAAAAATTGGTATCTCGCGGAAGCAGCTTGCCAAAAAACACAGTATCTCCTTGGGGAATAAGTCAGTTTGATGAACAAACTGTTAACAGCAGGAGTTTAACCGTGGCAACTTGTTGCACTGCAGCAACAAAAATGCCCCGCAACCTGGATTGCGGGGCACTGCACCTGTCAGAGGTGGGACAGGTTAAGGGCTACATAACGCTCAGGCGCAAGCAGCGTCTTTGACACCGTTGGCGACGTCGGTGTAGTCCTTCACCTGGTCAAAGTTCAGGTACTGGTAGATCTTGCCACTGGCCGCTGTGAGGACACCCATGTCGGCCATGTACTCCTCCTTGGTCGGGATACGGCCCAGCTTGGAACAGATCGCGGCCAACTCGGCACTACCCAGGTACACATTGCTGTTTTTACCCAAGCGGTTCGGGAAATTGCGGGTCGAGGTGGAGAACACTGTGGCGCCCTCTTTCACTTGCGCCTGATTGCCCATACACAGGCTGCAGCCCGGCATTTCCATGCGTGCGCCGGCGCTGCCCAACACACCGTAATGCCCCTCTTCGGTCAGTTGTTTGGCATCCATCTTGGTCGGTGGTGCCATCCACAGCTTGACCGGGATGTCACGTTTGTTCTCCAGCAGCTTCGACGCTGCGCGGAAGTGGCCGATGTTGGTCATGCAGGAGCCAATGAACACCTCGTCAATCTTGGCACCAGCCACATCTGACAGGGTTTTGACATCGTCCGGATCGTTCGGGCAGGCCACGATGGGCTCATGGATGTCTGCCAAGTCGATCTCGATCACACTGGCGTATTCGGCATCGGCGTCAGCTTTGAGCAATTGCGGGTTGGCCAACCAAGCTTCCATGGCTTTGATGCGGCGATTGATCGTACGCACGTCCGAGTAACCATTGGCAATCATCCACTTGAGCATCACGATGTTGCTGTTGATGTACTCAATGATCGGCTCCTTGTTCAGGTGCACGGTGCAGCCTGCGGCGCTGCGTTCGGCCGAGGCATCGCTGAGCTCAAACGCTTGCTCGACCTTGAGGTCAGGCAGGCCTTCAATCTCCAGAATACGACCCGAGAACACGTTTTTCTTGCCTTGTTTGGCCACGGTCAGTTCACCGGACTTGATGGCGTACAGCGGAATGGCGTTGACCAGATCACGCAGCGTGACACCGGGCTGCATCTTGCCTTTGAAACGCACGAGCACACTCTCCGGCATGTCCAGCGGCATGACGCCAGTGGCAGCACCAAAGGCCACCAGGCCAGAACCGGCCGGGAAGCTGATGCCAATCGGGAAACGGGTGTGGCTGTCACCACCGGTACCCACGGTGTCTGGCAGCAGCATGCGGTTGAGCCAGCTGTGGATGATGCCGTCGCCCGGGCGCAAGGGGATGCCACCGCGGTTGCTGATGAACTCCGGCAACTCGTGGTGCATCTTGACGTCGATGGGCTTGGGGTAAGCCGCCGTGTGGCAGAAGGACTGCATCACCAGATCGGCGCTGAAGCCCAGGCAAGCCAAGTCTTTGAGTTCATCGCGGGTCATCGGACCGGTGGTGTCCTGGGAGCCCACGCTGGTCATCTTGGGTTCGCAGTAGGTACCGGGCAAAACGCCCTGACCTTCAGGCAGACCACAAGCACGGCCGACCATTTTTTGCGCCAGGGTAAATCCCTTGCCAGTGGCTTTGGGGTTTTGTGGCAGGCGGAACAGGGTCGACACCGGCAGGCCCAGCGCCTCACGCGCTTTGGCCGTCAGGCCACGGCCGATGATCAAGGGAATACGGCCACCGGCGCGCACCTCATCAAACAACACTTCACTTTTGAGAGTGAACTCTGCAATCACCACGCCGCCCTTGAGCGCTTTTCCCTCATAAGGGCGCAGCTCGATGGTGTCGCCCATGGCCATCTGGCTGACGTCCAGCTCAATCGGCAGGGCACCCGCATCTTCCATGGTGTTGTAGAAAATCGGGGCGATCTTGGAGCCCAGGCAAACACCACCAAAACGTTTGTTGGGCACAAAAGGGATGTCTTCACCGGTGAACCACAACACACTGTTGGTCGCCGACTTGCGGCTCGAACCGGTGCCGACCACGTCACCGACGTAGGCCACCAGGTTGCCACGGGCGCGCAGGTCTTCGATGAACTTCACCGGGCCACGTTTGCCGTCTTCTTCAGGCGTGATGCCATCACGTTTGTTTTTCAGCATGGCCAGCGCATGCAAAGGGATGTCTGGGCGGCTCCAGGCATCGGGAGCGGGGCTCAGGTCGTCGGTGTTGGTCTCACCAGTGACCTTGAGCACGGTCAGCGTGATGCTTTGTGGTACTTCCGGGCGGCTGGTGAACCATTCGGCATCGGCCCAGCTCTGCAACACGGCCTTGGCAAAGGTATTGCCTTTGTCAGCCTTGTCCTTGACATCGTGGAACTGGTCAAACATCAGCAGGGTCTTTTTCAAACCCTCGGCTGCCACAGCCGCTACTGCGGCATCGTCCAGCAGGTCAATCAGCGGTGTCAGGTTGTAACCACCCAGCATGGTGCCCAGCAGTTCGGTGGCCTTGGCACGGCTGATGAGTGAACACACTTCCGTGCCATGTGCCACAGCAGCCAGGTAGCTGGCCTTGACCTTGGCCGCATCATCGACACCGGCTGGCACACGATGTGTGATCAGGTCCAGCAAGAAGGCTTCCTCACCCGCTGGCGGGTTTTTCAGCAGCTCAATCAAGTCAGCCGTTTGTTGCGCCGTCAATGGCAAGGCAGGGATACCCAGAGAGGCACGTTCGGCAACGTGGGCGCGGTAGGCTGGCAACATAGTTCAATCTCCTTTTTGAATCGGCAATACAGACGGTGAGGGGAAGCAGCGGATCGGCTTAGTGAACCGTGCTTACTGGGGCAACAGTGGCGGCCGGTGTTGGCGCTGTCTGTTCAGTCACCACCGGCAAAGGTTCTAGCAAATTGGGCTGCGGATTTTTCGTCATGGCATCTGCCACTGCCACTTGCATGGGGGTCATGCAGGCATCGGCCAGGCGAGAACCGGTTTTGTGGTTCATCAGCATCGACTTGTTGGACAACTGCAGCCAGACGGCGCCAGCAACCGGGTCCTCCAGTCGAATCGCACCGGTGCTGCTCACCACGGGCGCCATCTTGAATTTGAAATTCTTGCCCCAGACATCAAAGTAACCAGGCGCAGCCGCCTCGGACGCCACATTGACAACCACACCCAACTCACAGGGCATCCGGCCTACTTCGACGCGTTCAGCAATGGCCAACTCTTCTGGGCTCAGAGCGGCATCCGCAGCACGCATGCCCGAGGCCATTTGCGTGGCCTGTGTCTTGAGTTCAACCCGGCTTTTCGACTTTGCCGTGACCAGTTTCTTTTTGACCGGGGCTGGGCCAGGCGGCTGGGCATGCACCGTGGTCAAAACGGCAGCCATGCCCAAGACCATCAGCGTCACCAAGGGCTTGAACCATCCACGCGTTGTAGGCGTCGGAATTACATTCTTCATCTCATCTCCTGTCGTCCACATGGACCGAACTCACAACACAAAATAGGGGAAGGCCGGGTCCTGGTGATCCAGTTGGGCCGTTTGATACGCTTTTTCAAGCACTTGCCAGTAATAGCGGTAGCTGGCTCGGTCATGTAATTTGCCTGCCACCGAAATAGGTGCCCAGTCGGCCGCATGCGCAGCACAAATGATATGACTGGCTTGCTCGACCTCGCTCTGCGCAGGGGTAAAAGCAGCCAGAATCGGGCGAATCTGGTCGGGATGGATGCTCCACATGCGGGTGTACCCCAGCTCACGGCTGGCCCGCAATGCCGCCGCTTGCACCACATCTGGCCGCTTGAATTCGGTCACCACGCAGTGCGAGGGCACTTTGCCAAAGGCATGACAAGCGGCGCTGACCTCGAGTTTGGCGCGCACCACCAACGGATGGCTGAACTGGTCATAGGTGGTCTGGGCACCGGGCTCAGCCACCGCCATGGCAGAGGCAGGAATGGCACCCCCGTGCGCCGAGACAAAGTCCATCAATCCAAAACTGAGGGATTGCACCCGGGGATGCGCTGCGATGGCGGCGACCTGCTGCACCGCCAGTGGCGACTCGATCAGCACATGCAGCGGTAACGCCTGAGCACGGTTTGAGCTTGCCAGCGCCGCATCAATGACCCGAGCTGCCCGGTCCACATCCGCAACACCGTCCACTTTGGGCAGCATCAGATGGCTCCAGGCCGCACCGGCTTCACCCACGACTATCTGAACATCCTGCTCAAACGCTGGGTGGTCCACCGGATGCACCCGCACCGCAACACGTCGGGCACCATTGATTGCTTTATTTTTTGTAGCTACTAGCCCTTGATTCACAAGGGCTGAAACCATGAATGCATGGTCTTTTTCGCCCCCGACCGGGGCGCCATCCTCACAGTCCAGCGTGACGTCAAACACACAGGTACCGAACTCCTCGGTCATCTCAGCCTGCAGGGCCAGTGCCTTGCGCATCCGAGACTCAACACCACAGTAGTGGTCACACACCGGCAAGGGCGCTGCAACCGCAGCGCCCAGCAGCACATGGCGAGGATGGGTCACGTTGGTGTGATTCAGCTAGCTGCGTTCAGAGCAGATGGGCCACGCCAGCCTGTTCGTCTTGCAACTCTTTGAGCGTCTTGTTGATGCATTCCTGGCTGAACGCATCAATGGCCAAGCCTTCCACAATTTTGTACTCGCCGTCAACACAGGTGACAGGGAAACCAAACATGGTGTCCTTGGGAATGCCGTATTCGCCATTGGATGGGATACCCATGGTGACCCACTTGCCGTTGGTGCCCAATGCCCAGTCATGCATGTGGTCGATCGCGGCGTTGGCTGCAGAAGCTGCCGAAGACACGCCACGTGCGGCGATGATGGCTGCACCACGCTTGCCCACGGTCGGCAGGAAGGTGTTGGCGTTCCACTCGTGGTCGTTGATCATGTCTTTCACGCTGTCACCGTTGACCGTGGCGAAACGGTAGTCGGCGTACATGGTGGGTGAATGGTTGCCCCACACGGCCATTTTTTCGATGTCTGCCACAGCCTTGCCGGTCTTGGCAGCCAGTTGGCTCAAAGCGCGGTTGTGGTCCAGACGCAGCATGGCGGTGAAATTTTTGCGCGGCAGATCCGGGGCACTCTTCATGGCGATGTAGGCATTGGTATTGGCCGGGTTGCCAACCACCAGCACCTTGACGTTGCGCGAAGCCACGGCATTGAGAGCCTTGCCTTGGGCGGTGAAAATTTCAGCATTCACAGCCAACAATTCAGCACGCTCCATGCCTGGGCCACGCGGGCGAGAACCAATCAACAAGGCGTAGTCCACATCCTTGAACGCGGCCAGCGGGTCGCTGTGTGCCTCGATACCGACCAGCAGCGGGAAAGCGCAGTCCTGCAACTCCATGATCACACCCTGCAGCGCCTGCTGCGCTTTTTCAACCGGCACTTCCAACAGGCTCAACACCACGGGCTGATCCTTGCCCAACATCTCACCGGAGGCTATGCGAAACAGAATGGCGTACCCAATTTGACCAGCTGCACCAGTAACAGCAACGCGAACAGGCTTCTTGCTCATAGTAAAACTCCAGAGATTGAGGTAGTAAATTCAGTGGTTGTCGGGGCGGATGATCCACATCCATCTGCGCCAAGCCAAACGAGTGTACCTCTGAAAATCAAAAAACGTCAACTTGTCTTATGTCTTATATAAGATATGATTCGCCAAGCTATTTTTGAGAATCCAAACGCATCCTGCCATGCCAACCCTGCCTGAAACCAGCCTTGAGCACGAACCGACTCCGGTGGTTGACGTCGCGTCAACCGGCAGCAATGCCACGCCCGCGTTCAGCCCGCTGTACCAGCAAATCAAGGGGCTGATTCTGGGCAGTTTGCGCTCCGGCGAGTGGAAGCCGGGAGAGGCCATTCCGAGCGAAATCGAACTCGCCGCGCGCTTTCGGGTCAGCCAAGGCACCGTCAGAAAAGCCATCGACGAGCTGGCTGCCGAAAACTTGTTGCTGCGTCGCCAGGGCAAAGGTACTTTTGTTGCCACACACGCCGAACAGCAAGTGCAATTCAGATTTCTCAGGTTGGTGCCCAACAGTGGCGCACGCGGCAGCGAGGGGCCAGCACAGCGCGATATCGTCGAATGTCGCCGGACCCGAGCCAGCACCGATGTGGCCAAGGCCTTGGCATTGCGCGCAGGCGATACGGTGTTGCAAATCCGTCGGGTGCTGGGGTTTGGCGGCGTGCCCGTCATCCTCGAAGACATCTGGCTGCCTGCCACACCGTTCAAAGGCCTCACCGCCGAGCGGATGGCCAGTTACAAAGGCCCAACCTACGCCCTCTTCGAGACAGAATTCAACGTCCGAATGGTTCGGGCAGAAGAAAAAATTCGCGCCATCTCGGCCACGGACATCCACGCAGAACTGCTGAGCGTGACTTTGGGCACCCCGCTCCTGAGTGTGGAGCGCATTGCCTACACCTACCAAAGCGAACCCATGGAATTGCGTCGGGGGTATTACCGCACCGACACCCATCACTACCAAAACGACATGAATTAAACAGCCATGCATGTCCGTGCGCAGCAGACGACGCCAGATGGTCTTTCTTGCTTTTTGAGGGTCATCCAATAGACCTTCGACAGGCGTCAAGAACCATGTCATACCGGGGGTATGATGGTGCGTTTCGATAAAATTTTCATTGGTTGGCCATCCCTGATGGCCAGGCAGCCACTTCAAACACAGAAAGCCAGTTATGTCTGAAACAGCGACGAGCCATTCAAAAAAACGCCCCGAATTCAGGAACATCGAATTCCCCAGTTTGATCACCTACCGCTGGCCATTGGCGTCGCTGGCGTCGGGCATGCACCGGGTCAGTGGCGCCATCATGTTCTTCCTGATGCCTTTTGTGATCTGGATGTTTGACGCCTCCATTTCGTCTGAAGTCTCGTTTGCCCGCTTCAAAGCCGCCTTCAACATCGGCATGCTGGGCATTCCCGGGTTCCTCTGGAAATTGGTGGCACTGGGCCTGATCTGGGCCATGTTGCACCACTTCATCGCCGGTATACGGCACTTGTGGATGGACACCCATCATCACCATGTCAGCAAGGACTTCGGTCGCCAAACCGCCGCAGTGGTGCTCGGTTTGACACTCAGCCTGACGGCTGTGCTCGGCGCCAAGCTGTTCGGTCTTTATTAATTCAGGAGTTACCCATGTCCGTCAATTACGGCTCTCACCGCACCGTTGTAGGTGCACATTACGGCGTACGCGACTGGTTGTCACAACGTGTGACAGCGGTCATCCTGGCCCTTTTCACCGTCTTGCTGCTGGCTCAGGTCATCTTCAGCAAAGGCCCGATCAGCTATGAGTTGTGGGCTGGCATCTTCGCCGCGCAATGGATGAAAACCTTGACCTTTGTCGTTTTCCTGTCCTTGTTCTACCACGTGTGGGTGGGCATGCGCAATATTTTCATGGACTATGTCAAACCTTATGCGGTGCGTTTTGTGCTGCACGTGTTTGCCATCGTCTGGCTGGCTGGCTGCGTGGGATGGGCCATTCAGGTTCTTTGGCGCCTGTAAGCTGGCTTCATTGATCAGAAGGCATCAGCCCAACCGGCCAGACAGACACGCCGAAATGGGCTATCCATCAACAAAACACAAAAATCATCATGACTGCTACCTCCAAACTCACCACGCGCAAATTTGATGTTGTCATCGTCGGAGCCGGTGGCTCCGGCATGAGCGCCTCTTTGCGCCTGTCCAATGCGGGCCTGAACGTGGCCGTGTTGACCAAAGTCTTCCCCACCCGGTCACACACCGTGGCTGCCCAGGGCGGCATCGGCGCCAGCCTGGGCAACATGGCAGAAGACAACTGGCACTACCATTTTTACGACACCATCAAGGGCTCCGACTGGCTCGGTGACCAGGATGCCATCGAGTTCATGTGTCGCGAAGCCACTCAGGTGGTCTACGAACTGGAACACTTCGGCATGCCTTTCGACCGCAATGCCGACGGCACCATTTACCAGCGCCCTTTTGGTGGCCACACAGCCAACTACGGCGAAAAGCCGGTGCAACGTGCTTGCGCCGCAGCTGACCGTACCGGCCATGCCATGCTGCATACCCTGTACCAGCAAAACGTCAAGGCCCGCACCAACTTCTTTGTTGAATGGATGGCGCTGGATCTGATCCGTGACGCCGAAGGTGACGTGGTGGGGGTGACCGCACTGGAGATGGAAACCGGTGAAATCCACGTGCTGCGCGCCAAGTCCGTGTTGCTGGCAACCGGTGGTGCGGGCCGTATTTTTGCCGCATCCACCAATGCCTTCATCAACACCGGCGACGGTTTGGGCATCGCCGCGCGTGCCGGCATCCCGTTGCAAGACATGGAGTTCTGGCAATTCCACCCGACCGGCGTGGCTGGCGCCGGTGTGTTGTTGACCGAAGGCTGCCGCGGTGAAGGCGCCATTTTGCGCAACAGTGCGGGCGAACGTTTTATGGAGCGTTACGCACCTACCTTGAAGGACCTGGCGCCGCGTGACTTTGTGTCGCGTTGTATGGACCAGGAGATCAAGGAAGGCCGCGGCTGTGGCCCGAACAAAAACTACATCAACCTGGACATGACCCACCTGGGCGCAGAAACCATTGCCAAGCGTCTGCCCAGCGTGTTTGAAATTGGCCACAACTTCGCCAACGTGGACATCACCAAGGAGTCCATTCCCGTGGTGCCGACCATCCATTACCAGATGGGTGGTATCCCGACCAACATCTACGGCCAGGTTGTCACTCCCGATGGCAGTGGTTCACAGAAGGTGGTCAAGGGTCTCTATGCCGTGGGTGAATGCGCCTGCGTCAGCGTGCACGGCGCCAACCGCCTGGGCACCAACTCCTTGCTCGACATCGTGGTGTTTGGCCGGGCCGCTGGCAAGCACATCGTCCAGTTCAACAACGAGAGCGACACGCACAAACCCGTGCCAGAGAATGGCGCAGACATTTCCCTGGACCGCCTGAATCGCCTGGACAACTCCACCTCTGGTGAATATGCCCAAGTCGTGGCGGATGACATCCGCAACACCATGCAGACCCACGCCAGTGTGTTCCGCACCCAAGCCAGCATGGACGAGGGGGTGATCAAGATTGCAGCGATGCGCGAACGTGTCAAGAACATCACCTTGGCCGACAAGTCCAAGATCTTCAACACCGCGCGTATTGAGGCGCTGGAAGTGGACAACATGATCGAAGCCGCCCAGGCCACCATGGTGTCTGCCGCTGCCCGCCGCGAATGCCGTGGCGCCCACACCGTGCTCGACTACGACCGCCCTGCCGATGACGCCACCTGCCCGCTGGGACGTGATGACGTCAATTGGATGAAACACACCTTGTGGGACCGGGACACCAACAGCCTGAGCTACAAGCCAGTGAACCTCAAGCCGTTGACAGTGGCCTCTGTGCCACCCAAGGTCCGCACGTTCTGATCTTGCACCTCTCCGAACAAGAAAGCACATCATGGCAAAACGCACTTTCAACATCTACCGCTACAACCCGGATACCGACGCCAAGCCCTACATGCAGACCATCGAAGTGGAGCTTGACGGCTCCGAGCGTATGCTGCTTGACGCGCTGGTGAAACTCAAAGAGATTGACCCCACGCTGTCTTACCGTCGCTCCTGTCGTGAAGGCATTTGCGGCTCCGACGCGATGAACATCAACGGCAAAAACGGCCTGGCCTGTCTGATCAACCTGCGCACCCTGCCAGACACCATCACCCTCAAGCCGCTGCCAGGCCTGCCGGTGATCCGTGACCTGATCGTGGACATGACCCTGTTTTTCCAGCAGTACCACTCGATCAAGCCCTACTTGATCAATGACACCCGTCCGCCAGAGAAAGAACGCCTGCAAAGCCCGGAAGAGCGCGAAGTGCTCAACGGCCTGTACGAATGTATTTTGTGTGCCAGCTGCTCCACCAGCTGCCCGGTGTACTGGTGGAATCCGGACAAGTTTGTCGGCCCGGCCGGTCTGTTGCAGGCCTACCGCTTTATTGCCGACAGCCGGGATGAAGCCACCAGTGAGCGGCTGGACAACCTGGAAGATCCTTACCGCCTGTTCCGCTGTACCACCATCATGAACTGCGTCGACGTCTGTCCCAAGGGCTTGAACCCCACTGCGGCCATTGGCAAGATCAAAGAGCTGATGGTGCGCCGCATCATCTGACTTGGCGGACCCCATGGAGCAAGCCCTGACGTCCTTGCCGGACGACCTCATCGATGAAAGAATGCTGAGCAAGCTCAAGTGGCGCAGCCGCCGTGGCTTGCTGGAAAACGATATTTTTGTGGATCGGTTTTTCAAGCGGTTTGAGTCTGTGCTGACTGTCAAGCACGCGCAAGGTCTGATGGCTTTAATGGAGATCAGCGACAACGATCTGCTGGATCTGCACCTGGGACGCAAAACCCTGGGGCAAGTCCAGGCTGATCTGGAACGTGACGATGTTTCTGAAGTGTTGAATATGTTGAGAGATAACCCGAAAGGTCAAAATGAAGCTAGCTGAAAACAAAGCCACCCTGTCGTTTTCCAACGGCAGCCCCAGCGTTGATCTGCCTGTGTACCAAGGCAGCGTAGGCCCGGACGTCATCGACATTCGCAAACTCTACGGCCAGACCGGCATGTTCACCTATGACCCGGGCTTCCTGTCCACAGCATCCTGCCAGTCGGCCATCACCTATATCGATGGCGACAAAGGTGAGTTGCTGTACCGCGGTTACCCGATTGAACAGCTCGCCACCCAGTGCGACTACCTGGATACCTGTTACCTGCTGCTCAAGGGTGAGCTGCCCAAACAAGCTGAACGCAATGGTTTCCACAAGCTGGTCCTCAGCCACACCATGGTCAATGAGCAGATGCAGTTTTTCCTGCGTGGCTTTCGCCGTGATGCCCACCCGATGGCGGTGTTGACCGGGCTGATTGGTGCCCTGTCCGCGTTCTACCATGACAGCACGGACATCAACAACCCCGAACACCGCGATGTGGCCGCGATCCGTCTGATCTCCAAAATGCCCACCCTGGTGGCAATGGCTTACAAATACGGCAGGGGCGAGCCCTATATGTACCCGCGCAACGAACTCAGCTACGCGGGTAACTTCCTGCGCATGATGTTCGGCACACCGTGTGAAGACTACAAGGTCAACCCGGTGATCGAACGGGCCATGGACCGGATCTTTATCCTGCACGCTGACCACGAGCAAAACGCCTCCACCTCGACCGTGCGCTTGTGCGGATCTTCGGGCACCAACCCGTTTGCGGCGATTGCCGCCGGTGTCGCTTGCCTGTGGGGTCCAGCGCATGGTGGCGCCAACGAAGCCTGCCTGAACATGCTCGAAGACATCCAGCGCCAAGGCGGCGTGGCCAAAGTCGGCCAGTTCATGGAGCAGGTCAAAGACAAGAACTCCGGTGTCAAGCTGATGGGTTTTGGCCACCGCGTCTACAAGAACTACGACCCACGCGCCAAACTCATGCAGGAAACCTGCAACGAGGTGCTGGCCGAACTGGGTCTGGAAAACGATCCCCTGTTCAAGCTGGCCAAAGAGCTCGAAAAAATCGCGCTGGAAGACGACTACTTCGTTCAACGCAAGCTGTACCCGAATGTGGACTTCTACTCCGGCATCGTGCAACGCGCCATCGGCATTCCTGTGAACCTGTTCACCGGTATTTTTGCCCTGGCACGCACCGTGGGCTGGATCGCTCAGCTCAACGAAATGATTGGTGATCCTGAGTACAAGATTGGCCGTCCACGCCAACTGTTCACAGGTTACGTCACTCGCGACGTCAAGCCAGTCTCAGAACGCTGAAACATGCTATCCAAGAACCCCGCCGCCTGCCAAGGCCGCGGGGTTTTTTTATGCACAAGGCAATCGCACTCTAGCCCAGGTTGTGATTGAGGAATCAGCTATCAGAAGCATAGTATTTTTGCGTCCAGAAAAACATTTGCAGGTTTATGCACGGCTCCATGCCGTCGCTACCGGGCACGGCCACCGCCCCGTTTTGCCCATCTGACGTCAAAGGCAGTGTGACGCTGGATGCCAAGCGCCTCGTCATCGCAAGGTGTGATGTGATGCAGGACTGAGGCATTCCCGGCGCCGACATATTCCATCGCCAAATACGATGCCTTCTTTCACAACACATGGGAAAATACAAAAAGACGTCGCTCAGTACGATGCCTGAATATATGCCCACCACCGACCGCACCCTCACCCGCCGCATGGATCTGACCTCGCTGCAGATGTTTGTGGCCGTCTGTGAAACCGGCAGCATTGGCAAAGCGGCCGAGCGGGAGTTCATTGCACCATCGGCGCTGAGCAAGCGCCTGAGTGACTTGGAGGCCAGTTTGGGCAGCCAGTTGCTGCAACGGCATGCACGGGGTGCGCACCCCACCCCGGCTGGACAAAGCCTGTTGCACCATGCGCGCAGCGTGTTTTTCAGCCTGGACCGCATGCAGACCGAGCTCTCCGAATATGCGGATGGCGCGCGCGGCCAAGTGCGCGTGCATGCGAGCATTTCGGCCACTGTGCAGTTTCTGCCCGAAGACTTGGGCGCCTTCATTCGCGCCCACAAGGGCATCAAGATCGACCTGGAGGAACATCTCAGCGCCGAAGTCATTCGTGCGGTGCAAGAGGGCGCGGCCGACTTCGGGGTCTGCAACACCGCCGACGGTGTGGGCGAGTTGCAAACCCTGCCTTACCGACAAGACCAGCTGGTGCTCATCGTGCCGCGCACACACGCGATCGCACGCCAGGCTTCGGTTGCGTTTGCGGACACCCTGGCGCTGGACCACGTGGGCCTGCATTCCAACAGCTCCATTTATGTGGCCATGCGCCAAGCTGCTGCCGCGCTGGGGCTCAGTATCAAGCTGCGGATTCAGGTTGCGGGCCTGGATGCCATGTGCCGGATGATCCATAACGGGCTGGGCGTCGGCGTCATGCCCCTGCGTGCGTTCACCTTGATGCACGGCGCCGACAATCTGGCCGCCGTTGCCCTGACAGACAGCTGGGCCCAGCGCCGCATTGAGCTGGTGGCCCGTGACTTCTCGACCCTGCCGCGCACGGCGCGTTTGCTGGTTGACCACCTAAAATTGACCCCTTAAGGAAGACCTCTCCATGGCCACTGTTGCACGCACGCTCTACGACAAACTGTGGGACGACCATGTCGTCCATACCGAAGACGATGGCACCGCCATCCTCTACATTGATCGCCACATCGTCCACGAAGTCACCAGTCCACAGGCTTTTGAAGGCCTGCGTGAGGCAGGGCGCAAGGTCTGGCGGGTGAGCTCCATTGTGGCGACCGCCGACCACAACACGCCCACCACCGGCTGGGAGCATGGCTACGATGGCATAGCCGACCCCACCAGCAAGGAACAGGTGCTCACGCTCGACCAGAACATCAAGGAGTTTGGTGCAGCGGCGTATTTCCCGTTTCTCTCTAGGCGCCAAGGCATTTGCCACGTGATTGCGCCTGAAAATGGCGCCGCCCTGCCCGGCATGACGCTGGTGTGCGGCGACTCCCACACCTCCACCATGGGTGCGATGGGCGCATTGGCCCATGGCATCGGCACCAGCGAGGTCGAGCACGTCATGGCCACCCAAACGCTGCTGGCCAAGAAGGCCAAGAACATGCTGATCAAGGTCGAGGGCAAGGTCACCCCCGGCATCACCGGCAAAGACATTGTGCTGGCCATCATCGGCAAAATCGGCACCGCAGGCGGCACCGGCTACACCATCGAGTTCGGCGGCTCAGCCATCCGAGCGCTGAGCATGGAAGGCCGCATGACGGTGTGCAACATGGCCATTGAAGCGGGTGCCCGCGCCGGTTTGGTGGCGGTCGACGAGAAAACCATCGACTACGTCAAAGGCCGCCCCCTGGCCCCTGGCGCCAATGCCGCGTCACCCGAGGCAGCCGCGCTGGAGTGGGACCAAGCTGTGGCCTTCTGGAAAACCTTGCACTCGGATGCAGAGGCCAAATTCGACACCGTGGTTGAACTCGACGCCACCCAAATCGTGCCGCAAGTGACCTGGGGTACCTCGCCCGAAATGGTCTTGGGTATCGACGCGCGTGTGCCGGACCCCGATCAGGAAAAAGACAGCAACAAGCGTGGCGCCATTGAGCGGGCACTCACCTACATGGGGCTGGAGCCTGGCAAACCCCTGAACGACTTGTTCGTCGACAAGGTGTTCATCGGCTCCTGCACCAACAGCCGCATTGAAGACATGCGCGAAGCCGCCCAGGTGGTGAAGAAGCTGGGCCAGAAGGTGGCCAAGAACATCAAGCTGGCCATGGTGGTGCCCGGCTCCGGCCTGGTCAAAGAACAAGCCGAGCGCGAAGGCCTGCATGAAATTTTCAAGGCAGCTGGTTTTGAGTGGCGTGAACCCGGCTGCTCGATGTGCCTGGCCATGAACGCCGACCGCCTGGAACCGGGTGAGCGCTGCGCCTCCACCAGCAACCGCAACTTTGAAGGCCGCCAAGGTGCCGGTGGGCGCACCCACCTGGTCAGCCCCGCCATGGCAGCAGCGGCAGCGATCCACGGCCACTTTGTTGACATCCGCCAATTCTCCTGACCCTTCTCAAAAGGAAAGCATCATGAAAACTACCCTCTGCGTTGTGTCTGCCGCTGCCCTGCTATTGTTGTCTGCCTGCAACACCGTCAAAGGCGTGGGTCAGGACCTGCAAAAAGCAGGCGAAAAAATTGAAAGCGCCGCCAAAAAATGAAACACTTCACCCTTCACCAAGGCCTGGTGGCACCGATGGACCGCGAAAACGTGGACACCGACGCGATCATCCCCAAACAATTCCTCAAATCCATCCGCAAGACCGGCTTCGGCCAGAACCTGTTTGACGAATGGCGTTACCTGGATGCCGGTTTCCCGGGACAAGACCCGGCCAGCCGCCGACCGAACCCGGACTTTGTGCTGAATCAGCCGCGCTTCCAAGGCGCGTCGATCCTGCTGGCACGCAAAAACTTTGGTTGTGGCTCCTCGCGTGAACACGCCCCCTGGGCGCTTGACCAGTTTGGCTTTCGCGCCATCATTGCACCCAGTTACGCCGACATCTTCTTCAACAACAGCTTCAAAAATGGTTTGTTGCCCATCGTCTTGAGCGAGGCCCAAGTCAGCCAATTGTTTGACGAGGTGGCAGCCTTCCCCGGCTACACCCTGACGGTGGACCTGGAGCGCCAGGTGGTGATCAAACCCAATGGGGACGAGCTGCCGTTTGACGTCCAGGCGTTTCGCAAATACTGTCTGCTCAACGGCCTGGACGACATTGGCCTGACACTGCGCCATGCCGACAAGATCAAGACCTTCGAGGCCACACGCTTAGCACAAAAACCCTGGCTAGCCCAGACAATGATTGGCTAAGACGCTATTGTTTTTAATAGCGAGTTCGCTGCTTCAACCCCTTGCCCAACGCCACGCTGGCAGCCTACCAGCGCTTGGTGGCCCCAACCTTTTAGAAAGTCAGGAAGATCATGAAGATTGCAGTCTTGCCAGGTGATGGCATTGGTCCGGAAATTGTGGTGGAAGCCGTCAAGGTGCTGCACGCCCTTGACCTGAGTTTTGAGTTGGAAACGGCCCCAGTGGGTGGCGCTGCTTATGCGGCGCTCGGCCATCCGCTACCCGCCTCTACCCTGAAGCTGGCCAAAGACGCTGATGCCATCCTGTTTGGCGCTGTGGGTGACTGGAAGTACGACAACCTGGAGCGCCACCTGCGCCCCGAGCAAGCCATTCTGGGCCTGCGCAAAAACCTGGGCCTGTTCGCCAACTTCCGCCCAGCCATTTGTTACCCGGAGCTGGTGGGCGCCTCCAGCCTCAAGCCCGAACTGGTGGCCGGGCTCGACATCCTGATCATCCGCGAACTCACCGGCGACATCTACTTTGGCCAGCCACGCGGTCGTCGTATTGCCACCGACGGCAACTTCCCCGAGGCCGAAGAAGCCTTCGACACCATGCGTTACAGCCGCCCGGAGATTGAGCGCATCGCCCACGTGGCCTTCCAGGCCGCACGCAAACGCAGCAAACGTGTCACCAGCATCGACAAGGCCAATGTGCTGGAAACCTTCCAGTTCTGGAAAGAGGTGGTCACCGAAGTTGGCCAGCAGTACCCCGATGTGGCGCTGGACCACATGTACGTGGACAACGCCGCGATGCAGCTGGTCAAAGCCCCGAAGAAGTTCGATGTGATCGTCACCGGCAACATGTTTGGCGACATCCTCTCGGACGAAGCCTCCATGTTGACCGGCTCAATCGGCATGCTGCCCTCAGCCAGCCTGAACGCCAGCAACCAGGGCCTGTACGAACCCAGCCACGGCAGTGCGCCGGATATCGCAGGTCAAGGCATTGCCAACCCGCTGGCCACCATCCTCAGTGCCGCCATGATGCTGCGCTTCAGCCTGAACCAGGAAGAAGCCGCGCTGCGCATTGAAAATGCGGTGAAGTCCGTGCTGGCCCAAGGCCTGCGCACCCCCGACATCTACAGCGAAGGCACCACCCGCGTCTCCACCATCGAGATGGGCAACGCCGTGGTCAAAGCGCTGTAAACCTTGCAATTACAATCGTGCCATGCAACACATTCGCATCCTGCCTTCTGATAGCGCCGCTGGCGCTACAGAAGCTGCTTTTGCCGGTGTTGCACTGGCAGGGTCCGCTGTGACCAAAACGACAACCATTACTGGCTGACTCAGCCTGGTTCGTCGCGCCCCTCCCGGCCAGACGAGCCGGGCAGATGAAATCCGAGTATTTCGACAATCTGAAAGGGCATTCTCATGAAAATCGGTAATCTGGTCGGCCTGGTGGGCTGGCGTGGCATGGTGGGTTCGGTCCTGATCGACCGTATGCAGGCTGAAGGTGACTTCGACCTGATCGAACCTTTGTTTTTTTCCACCTCCAACGCAGGTGGCCAAGCACCGGCTCTGGCCAAGAATGAAACCACGTTGCAGGACGCGTACAACATCGACGCCCTGAAACGCTGCGACATCATCATCAGTGCCCAGGGTGGCGACTACACCACCGCCGTATTCCCCAAGCTGCGTGCCGCTGGCTGGAACGGCCACTGGATTGACGCAGCCTCCACCCTGCGCATGGAAAAAGACGCGGTGATCATCCTTGACCCGGTCAACATGCCGGTGATCCAAAATGCACTGAACCAGGGTGGCAAGAACTGGATCGGTGGCAACTGCACCGTGAGTTGTATGCTGATGGGTGTGGGCGCCCTCTACAAGGCCGGTCTGGTGGAATGGATGAGCACCCAGACCTACCAGGCGGCCAGCGGCGGTGGCGCCCAACACATGCGCGAATTGTTGACCCAGTACGGCACGCTCAACGCCGAAGTCAAAGCCCTGCTGGACGACCCCAAGAGTGCCATTCTGGAAATTGACCGCCAGGTCATCGCCAAACAACGCAGCCTGAGTGCGTCTGAAACCGCCAACTTTGGCGTGCCACTGGGCGGCTCGCTGATCCCCTGGATCGACAAGGATCTGGGCATTGGCAAGAGCCATGATGAAGCAGGTTGGGGCCAATCCAAGGAAGAGTGGAAAGGCATGGCCGAGACCAACAAGATTCTGGGCCAAGGCGAAGGTTTTGGCTCCACCGCAATTCCGGTGGACGGGTTCTGCGTGCGTGTGGGCGCCATGCGTTGCCACAGCCAGGCCTTGACCTTCAAGCTCAAAAAGAACGTGCCTAGCGCTGACATCGAAGCGATGATCGCCGCCGACAACCCCTGGGTCAAAGTGGTGCCCAACACCCGCGAAGCCACCATCAAAGACTTGACGCCTGTGGCCGTCACCGGCACCATGACCATCCCCGTGGGCCGTATCCGCAAACTGGCCATGGGGCCGGAGTATGTGGGCGCCTTCACCGTGGGCGACCAATTGTTGTGGGGAGCGGCCGAACCGCTGCGTCGTATGCTGCGGATTTTGTTGCAAGCCTGATTTCAGACTGCACCGGTTTTTAGCGGCCTGACACGCACCCAAGTGCGCGTGTCAGGCCGTTGCCACTCTACAACATAGAATTGCGCTCCCGGCGGTCTTAATGCGCAGACCTTCTGCTAAGAAGCTGACTTAACTTGTCAGGCTAACATATTGATGTTATGGTGCTTTTTTTGTTTCAAGTCCTTGGGCGTGCAGCCCTGAACAGACCACCTTCGGCTGGCTGTAAACCGGAGAGCACAAATTGATTGCGAAGTCTCACCCCTGTCAACTTACCGCTTTGGCAATCGCTGTGCTGATGGGTTTATGGAGCACACAGGCCGCGGCGTTGTCGCTGGGGCGCATCACCGTGCAATCTGCACTGGGCGAGCCACTGCGCGCTGAAATTGATGTGCTGGACATCAACCCCGAAGAAGCCGCCAGCCTGGTCACCAAAGTCGCACCCACCGAGGCTTTTCTGGCGGCGGGTTTGGAATACAACCCGGCTCTGAACAGTCTGCGCGCCACCCTGCAACGCCGCCCGGATGGCCGGGCTTATCTGCGCCTGAGCAGTGAGCGACCGGTTGGTGAGCCGTTTGTTGACATGATTCTGGAGACCAGCTGGAACTCGGGTCGCATTGTGCGCGACTACACCATGCTGTTTGACCCACCAGCCCTGCGCAAGCAGGCCGCTGGTGCACCGGTGGGCGCACAACTGCCTGCACCGGCACCAGAACGTATTTCTCCCGCCACCCGGGCCGCCGCAGCTGCGGCTGTAGCCGCACCCGCAGTGTCCCGACCAAGTGCAGCGCCGAGCCAACCCACCGCCCCCAAAGCGGCGGCGAAAGCCACCAAACCTGTTGCCATGGAGCCAGCTCCTGCGGCGCCTGCAGTGCAAAAGGCCACCTCTGCCGAAGCCAGCGTCAAGGTCAAGCCAGGCGACACCGCCAGCGCCATTGCGGCCGCCCACAAAAGCGCCAATGTCTCGCTGGACCAGATGCTGGTGGCCCTGTTGCGCGCCAACCCGGATGCATTCATCCAGGACAACGTCAACCGCATCAAAGCGGGCGCGATTGTGACCCTGCCAAGCCAGGAACAGGCCACGGCCACCGGCCGCGCCGAGGCGACACAAATCATCAACGCCCAAAGCCAGGATTTCAACGATTTCCGCCGAAAACTGGCCAGCAATGTGCCTGGCGCCAAACTGTCACCCGCCAGCCGGGACGTCAGTGGCAAGATTGAAGCCACCGTCGACGACAAAAAACCAGCCGCTGCCACCCCCGACAAGCTGACCTTGTCCAAAGGCAGTGTGCAAGCCAAATCCAGCGAAGAGGCCCTGGCCAAAGAACGCAATGCCGAAGCCGCGGCGCAACGCTCGGCCGAGTTGGCCAAAAACATCCAGGAGCTGGACCAGTTGGCCAAAGCCTCCACTGCACCTGCCAGCGCGGCAGCCTCCACGCCAGAACCGGTGGCCAGTGCCCCAGAGGCCGTGCCAGCCCCGCAAGCCGAGGTCAAAGCCTCAGAGCCTGCATCGGCTCCGGCAGTCACCCCGCCCAAACAACCGGCGCCACCTCCGGTACAGCCAGAACCTGCGCCCGAACCCAGTTTCTTCGACGACCTGCTGGAGAACCCGATGCTGCTGCCCGGTGCGGGTGCACTGGTGGCCTTGTTGGCAGGCTTGGGGCTGTACAAGCGGCGCCAGCGCAAACAAGCAGAACAACTCGACAGCACCTTTGCCAACAGCGACCTGGCCTTCTCAGGCGGCAGTGGAGGTCAGAGTGTGGACACTGGCGACAGCCTGACCACCGGCTCGTCGATGGTTTACTCACCCAGCCAGCTCGACGCTGTGGACGATGTGGACCCGGTGGCCGAGGCCGATGTGTACCTGGCTTATGGCCGCGACCTGCAGGCCGAAGAGATCCTGAAGGACGCCCTGCGAACCCAGCCACAGCGTGTGGCGATCCACCAGAAGCTACTGGACATCTACGCCAAACGCCGTGACCTCAAGGCGTTTGAAGCGATTGCGGCCCTCGCCTTCAACCTGACCGACGGCACCGGCCCCGAATGGGAACAGATTTGCGAGAAGGGTCTGGCCATCGACCCGGACAACGCGCTCTACCTGCCGGGCGGCCAGCCCCTGCCCTCGCAGCTGCCCGACTTTCAACCGTCCGCACCCGCCACCGTCACGATGGGCAGCCCGATCGCGGCGGCCAAGGTGCAAGACGAAGCACCGCCCGCACCCATCGCCACCGGGCCGAGTGACCTCGATCTGGATCTGGACTTCTCCCTGGACGAGCCAGCCGATCTGCCCGGCCCAGCGGTCCCCGAGCCAACCGAGCCGCCACCCCACAGCGACGCCATTCCCACGGCGTTCTCCGGCTTGAGCGCGTTTGAAGAAACGCCCTTGCCCACTCTGCCCGAAGAGCCACCGGCTGTGGACGAACCTGCAGCAGAGGAACCCTCTTTTGAAGAGCCCGCTTTTGAAGCCCCGCAGGAAGAGCCAAGCGGCCCGTCCACGGTGCGTGACCCGCTGGCTGACGACTTGGACTTCTCGCTGGACACCCCCGAGCTGCAACTGGACTTGCCACCCACGGCCGATGAGGCCGCGGCATCCTCCGCCTCTAACAACGCAGCCACCCAGGCCAACAACGAGCTGATGTCCTTTGATCTGGGCTCGCTGTCACTGGACCTGGGTGAAGACAAGGTCACCGTGCCCGGCGAGTTTGTCGACGAAACCATGGACCCGCTGGAAACCAAACTGGCCCTGGCTGATGAGTTCCGTGCCATTGGGGACGACGACGGCGCCCGCGCCCTGATCGAAGAGGTGATTGCCGAAGCCGCTGGTGATTTGCGGTCCAAAGCCCAAAGCGCCCTGGCCAAGCTGTGAGTTCGGTCGGTTCTCCGGCCCAGAATATCAAGGGGGTGATCTGATGCGGCTGGCGCTGGGCATCAGCTACAACGGGCTGGCCTACCAGGGCTGGCAAAGCCAGTCTTCCGGCCAGACGGTGCAAGACAAGCTCGAAAAGGCTTTGAGCGAATTCACCGGCCAGCGGGTGTCGACCCTGTGCGCGGGCCGCACCGATGCCGGTGTCCATGGCCTGATGCAGGTGATCCATTTCGACACACCGGCCCAGCGGCCCGAAGCCAACTGGGTGCGCGGCCCCAATGCCTTGTTGCCGCACGACATCGCGGTGCAATGGGCCAGGGAGGTGCCGCCAGAATTCCATTGCCGCGCCAGCGCGACCTCAAGGCGTTACGCCTATGTGGTGCTCGACTCGCCAGTGCGCCCCAGCATCGACCAGGGCCGCGTCGGCTGGGTCTACCGCCCCTTGAACCTGGAGCGTATGCAACAAGCCGCCCAACACCTGTTGGGTGAACACGACTTCAGCTCGTTTCGCGCCAGCGCCTGCCAGGCCTTGTCACCGGTCAAGACCCTGATGCGTATCGACATCAGCCGCCGGGGTGCCTACTGGCGTTTTGAATTTGAAGCCAATGCCTTTTTGCACCACATGATCCGCAACCTGATGGGCTGTTTGATTTTGATTGGCGATGGTCGCAAAGAGCCCAATTGGATCTTGGAGGTGCTGGCAGCGCGGGACCGCGACGCCGCCGCCCCCACGTTTTCCCCCTATGGCTTGTATTTTGTGGGCCCACGCTACGAGGCGCGCTGGGGCCTGCCAGAACACCCCACCCTGTTAGACGGCCTGCCAGGAGCACTTTGATGATCACCACGTCACCTTCAGCTCAGCTTGTCTCCCCCGCCAGCCGCACCCGCATCAAGATGTGTGGTTTCACGCGGGAGCGGGATGTGGACGCGGCCGTGGCAGCCGGTGCGGATGCGGTCGGTTTTGTGCTGTATGCCAAAAGCCCGCGTTATGTGCCGCTGGAGCGCGCCGCCGAGCTGGCGCGTCGCCTGCCACCTTTTGTCACGCCGGTGCTGCTGTTTGTCAACGAAGACACTGCAAAAATCAGAGCGGCTTGTGCAGGCGTAACGGGGGCTATTGCCCAATTTCATGGTGATGAATCACCGCAGGATTGTTGGGCCGCGTGTGGCTCTGAGGCGCGTCCTTACTTGCGTGCTGCACGAATTCCACTGGGTGACGCCGGGCGTGGCTTTGATCTTCTAAAATTCGCCCAAGATTATTCACAGGCTCAAGCCATTTTGCTGGACGCGCACATTGACGGGTTCGGCGGTGGCGGGCAAACATTCACTTGGTCACTGCTTCCTCCAAACGTCGACGCTCACCTCGTCTTGAGTGGTGGGCTGACCGCTGCCAACGTGATCGATGGCATCAGAGCACTGCGCCCGCGTTGTAAATCGCTGGCGGTGGATGTCAGCTCGGGCATTGAAGTGCCCGGGCACAAAGGCATCAAGGACGCTGACCGCATGTCCGAGTTTGTGACGGCGGTTCGCCAAGCCGACCAGCTCCTGTGTAACAAATAAGCCTCCAGCCCTGATAGATCAAGGGCTGATGGCTATCAAATTTATACCATCATCATGTCTGACTACCAACAACCCGACGCCCGGGGCCACTTTGGCATTTATGGCGGCAGTTTCATCTCCGAGACCCTGACCCACGCGGTCAACGAACTCAAAGAGGCTTACGCCAAATACCAACGCGACCCGGCCTTCATCGCTGAATTCGAGTCCGAGCTGGCGCATTTTGTGGGCCGCCCCTCCCCCATCTACCACGCCGCGCGCATGAGCCGTGAGGTCGGAGGCGCGCAGATCTTCCTCAAACGCGAAGACCTCAACCACACCGGCGCGCACAAGATCAACAACACCATCGGCCAGGCGATGCTGGCCAAACGCATGGGCAAACCCCGCGTGATTGCCGAAACTGGCGCCGGCCAACACGGTGTGGCCACCGCCACCATCTGTGCCCGTTACGGACTCGAATGTGTGGTTTACATGGGCAGCGAAGACGTCAAACGCCAAAGCCCCAACGTTTACCGCATGAAGCTTTTGGGCGCCACCGTGGTGCCCGTCGAGTCAGGCAGCAAGACGCTCAAAGACGCCTTGAACGAAGCCATGCGCGACTGGGTCGCCAATGTCGACAACACCTTCTACATCATCGGCACCGTGGCCGGGCCACACCCCTACCCAATGATGGTGCGCGATTTCCAGAGTGTGATTGGCCAGGAATGCCTGGTGCAGATGCCCGAGATGTTGCAAGCCGCCGGTTGCAGCAGCGCCCAACCCGATGTGGTGGTGGCCTGCGTGGGTGGCGGCTCCAACGCCATGGGCATCTTCTACCCCTACATCGAGTTTGAAGCCACACGGCTGATAGGTGTGGAAGCGGCTGGAGCGGGCATGGACAGCGGCAAACATTCGGCCAGCATCCAGCGCGGCAGCCCGGGTGTGTTGCACGGCAACCGCACCTATGTGCTGCAGGACGACAACGGCCAGGTCACCGAGACCCACAGCATCAGCGCCGGGCTGGATTACCCCGGCGTCGGCCCGGAACACGCGTTTTTGAACGACATCGGTCGCGCCGAATACGTCGGCATCACCGACACCGAGGCGCTGGACGCCTTCCACTACCTGTGTCGCACCGAAGGCATCATCCCGGCGCTCGAATCCAGCCACGCGGTGGCCTACGCGATGAAACTCGCCAAAACCATGCGGCCCGACCAGTCCATTTTGGTCAACCTCTCTGGCCGTGGTGACAAGGAC
The DNA here is from genome assembly GCF_002017865.1 of Rhodoferax fermentans. Classification (NCBI taxonomy): domain Bacteria; kingdom Pseudomonadati; phylum Pseudomonadota; class Betaproteobacteria; order Burkholderiales; family Comamonadaceae; genus Rhodoferax; species Rhodoferax fermentans. Next base: position 1,136,137 of record NZ_MTJN01000002.1, read on the forward strand.
ATCGGCACGGTGGCCGATCTGTCGGGGGCCGACTTCTTCTGCCGACCCAGCTGCCAGGGCCAGTCGGTCAAAGGAAATACATCCAATGTGCCGGTAGCCCTTATCCATAAAGGGCAGACAGCTACAGATTCAGGAGTTTCCCAATGAGCCGCATCGCCGCCACCTTCAGCCAGCTCCAGGCACAAGGCCGCAAGGCGCTGATTCCGTTTGTCACCGCCGGTTTTCCGTATGCCGATGTCACCCCCGAACTCATGCACGCGATGGTCGCAGGCGGTGCTGACGTGATTGAACTCGGTGTGCCTTTTTCCGACCCCAGCGCCGACGGCCCGGTGATCCAGAAAGCCGGTGACAAAGCCCTGGCTTTTGGCATTGGCCTGGCCCAGGTGCTCGACATGGTGCGGGTCTTCCGCGCTCAAAATCAGACCACGCCGGTGGTGCTCATGGGTTACGCCAACCCGGTGGAGCGTTACAACCAGAAACACGCCAGTGGCGCCAATGACAGCGCTTTTGTGCAGGATGCCAGCGCCGCCGGGGTAGACGGTGTGTTGATCGTCGACTACCCGCCCGAAGAGTGTGAGGAGTTCGCGGCCGAACTCAAGGCGCACAACATGGACCTGATCTTTTTGCTGGCCCCCACCAGCACCGATGAGCGCATGGCCCAGGTGGCGCGCATCGCCAGCGGTTATGTCTATTACGTGTCACTCAAGGGCGTGACCGGCTCGGGCGCGCTCGACACCGCTGCGGTGGAAGCCATGTTGCCGCGCATCCGCCAGTTTGTGAACGTGCCCGTCGGTGTGGGGTTTGGCATCCGCGACGCGGCCACCGCACAGGCCATCGGCAAGGTGGCAGACGCGGTGGTGATTGGCAGCAAGATCATCCAGCTGATCGACAATCAGCCGCGTGATCAGGTGGCCTGCACCGCGCAAAACTTCCTGCGTGGTGTTCGCAACGCGTTGGATTCATAATCCGCCCTTGACACTTTTACCGGACCGGTGAGCGCCCTGCGGCGCGCCGGGTCCCTGATCCAGAAGGAAAAAAGCATGAGTTGGCTTGAAAAACTGCTTCCCCCCAAAATCCAGCAAACCGATCCCAAAGACCGGCGTGCCGTGCCCGAGGGCCTGTGGATCAAATGCCCGGCCTGTGAAAGCGTGCTCTACAAAACCGATCTGGAGCAGAACCAGAACGTCTGCCCGACCTGCAGCCACCACCACCGCATTGGCGCACGCGCCCGGCTCAACTTCTTCCTGGACAACGAAGGCCGTTACGAAATCGGCCAGGAAGTCTTGCCCGTGGACGCGCTCAAGTTCAAGGACAGCCGCAAATACCCCGAACGCCTGAAAGAAGCGCTGGAAAACACCGGCGAGACCGATGCGCTGGTGGTCATGGGCGGCAGTGTGCTGGGCATTGGCCTGGTGGCGGCGTGTTTTGAATTTGAATTCATGGGCGGCAGCATGGGCAGCGTGGTGGGTGAGCGTTTTGCGCGTGGTGTGCAAGCCGCCATCGACCAGAAGGTGCCCTTTGTGTGCTTCACCGCCACCGGAGGTGCACGCATGCAAGAGGGCCTGCTCTCGCTGATGCAGATGGCCAAGACCAACGCGTCGCTGACCCATCTGGCCAAAAAAGGCCTGCCCTACATCAGTGTCTTGACCGACCCGACCATGGGTGGCGTGAGCGCCGGGTTTGCCTTCTTAGGCGACGTGGTGATGGCTGAACCCAAGGCGCTGATCGGTTTTGCCGGACCGCGCGTGATTGAATCGACGGTGCGCGTGAAGCTGCCCGAAGGTTTCCAACGCGCCGAGTTCCTGCAGACCAAGGGCGCGGTGGACCTGATCTGTGACCGCCGCGAGCTGCGTGCCACCATTGCCAACACCCTGGCCATGCTCACGCGCCAAAGTGCCGACGCGGTCGGTTAAACCCGAGTTCTTTCACCCCGGCAAACATGGCCTCAGACGCATCCTTCGCGGACTACGTCTGTGACCAGATCAGCGGCGCCGGGCCGGTGTCCTCACGCAAGATGTTTGGTGAATACGCCATCTACTGCTGTGGCAAGGTGGTGGCGCTGGTGTGTGACAACCAGCTGTTTGTCAAACCCACCGAGGCCGGGCGCGTATGGATTGGCAGCCCGGTGGAGGCTCAACCCTTTCCCGGGGCCAAACCCTGGTTTCTCGTTGAGGATGCGCTGGACGACCGCCCCTGGATCACCCAGCTGATCCGGCTGACCGAGTTGGAGACGCCAGCCCCCAAACCCAAAGCCGCCAAAAAGGCCAAGGGCAGCAGCCCGTCAAAACGCCAGTAGAGCCGCCGCCTGCAGGTTGCCCAGCACAATGGCCACAATCTGCAAAATCACCAGCAGCGCCAGCGGCGACAGATCCACACCACCAATCAGGGGCAACACGCGCCGGATTGGCACCAGCAAGGGGCTGACCAGCCGCTCCAACACATCGGCGATCACCGAGTTGGTCTGCACCCAGGACAAGACCGCATACACAATCACCGCGCCGGTCATTGCCGACACCGTCATACGCAGCAAGCCAAACAGCGCCAGGATCGGCACCGCAAACAAACCACCGGCCGCACCCGCCAACAGCCACAACAGGCCAAACTCAGCCAGTTGCAACAGAAAAGCCGCCACCAGACTGGCGGTATCGAGCGCACCCACCGACGGGACCACTTTGCGCAGCGGCAGCACAATCCAGTCGGTCAACGCAAACACAAAACGCCCGAGCGGATTGCCCGAGCGCGCCGACATCGGAATCCGCAGGTACTGCATGTACAGGCGCAACAGGCAAGCGCCGCTGAGCAAACCAACAACAACCTCAAGCAGCAGGGTAAAAATTTGGTACAGCATGGTGTCAAAACAAAGCAAGTCAGGTGCGCTGCATCATAGCGACAGCGCGGCACTTTAAAATACGCGGCTTTGCCTTGTCTCCAACCCGCATGCGGGCTTTTGCCCACCTGGCCGCCACCCACTCTTGATTGACGCACATGTCTGAACCCATCACCGCCGCCCCCAGCCCAGCCCCCCAGGACGAGAACCAGCTCATGGCCGAGCGGCGCGACAAACTCAAGGCGCTGCGCCAGGCGCAGGCTGAGGGCAAAGGGGTGGCTTTCCCGAACGACTTTAAACCCGCCAACCACGCCGCCGACCTGTTTGCCACACACGCCGAGCAAACGCCTGAAGCCCTGATCGAGCAAGCCACCACGGCCAAGATCGCCGGGCGCATGATGCTCAAACGTGTGATGGGCAAGGCCAGTTTTGCCACCTTGCAAGACAGCACGGGGCGCATCCAGGTCTACATCAAACGTGACGATGTGGGTGAGGAGGTGTACGCCGCGTTCAAACACTGGGACCTGGGCGACATCGTGGCCGCTGAAGGCACGGTGTTCAAGACCAAGACTGGCGAGTTATCGATCCATGCCAGCAGCATCCGTCTGTTGACCAAAAGCCTGCGCCCGATGCCCGACAAGTTCCACGGCATGGCCGACCAGGAGGTCAAATACCGCCAACGCTATGTCGACCTGATGACCGACGAAGACACGCGCAAGCGTTTTGTGGCGCGCAGCAAGGCGGTCAGTGGCATCCGCGAGTTCATGGTGGCGCACGACTTTCTGGAAGTTGAAACCCCGATGCTGCACCCGATTCCCGGCGGTGCCAACGCCAAGCCCTTCACCACGCACCACAACGCGCTGGACCAGCAGATGTTCCTGCGCATTGCGCCCGAGCTCTACCTCAAGCGGCTGATCGTCGGTGGTTTTGAGCGCGTGTTCGAGATCAACCGCAGTTTCCGCAACGAAGGCATCAGCGTGCGCCACAACCCCGAGTTCACCATGATGGAGTTCTACGCGGCGTACTGGGACTACCAAGACCTGATGACCTTCACCGAAGCGCTGATCCGCGACGCCGCCCAACGCGCCCTGGGCACGCTGCAACTGAGCTACGCAGGTAAACCGGTCGATCTGGCCCCGCCGTTTGAGCGCCTGACCATCCATGAAGCCATCTGCAAATACACCGAGGCTGGCCAGATGCTCGACGACGGCTCGGGCCTGAAGGTCGACAGCGCCGAGTGGTTGCGCTCGGTGCTGCCCAAGCTTGGCATCACCGAAGCCAAACACCATATCTCGACCCGCAGCCTGCCCAGCTTGCAGGTGCTGTATTTCGAGGAAACCGTGGAAGAAAAGCTCTGGCAGCCGACCTTCATCATGGAGCACCCGACCGAAATCTCGCCGCTGGCCCGCGCCAACGACAGCCGCCCCGAAGTGACCGAGCGTTTTGAGCTCTACATCACCGGGCGCGAATTCGGCAATGGTTTCAGCGAGTTGAACGACGCCGAGGAACAAGCGGCCCGCTTCCAGGCCCAGGTGGCCGCCAAAGACAGCGGCGACGACGAAGCCATGTACTACGACCACGACTTCATCCGCGCCCTCGAATACGGCATGCCCCCCACCGGCGGCTGCGGCGTCGGGCTGGATCGGCTGATGATGTTGCTGACCGACAGCAGCAGCATCCGCGACGTGATTCTGTTCCCGGCTTTGCGCCGCGAAGTTTAAGGAAAATTGGCCTCTAGCCCTTACAAATCAAGGGCTGATAGCTATGCATACGATAGTGAACCCAGGTAGCGCACGGCCGCTGCGCTACCTGCAGGGCTACCCTGCGGACACCCTGGCGCAGGTTGAGCAGATGCTGCAACAAGACCGCGTGGCTGACTGGCTGCGCCAAAAGTACCCACAGGGCCACACGGTGCGCACCGACAAGGCGCTGTTTGACTATGTGCAGGCGCTGAAATCCGAGCACCTGCGCGGCGCCGAACCGCTGGCCAAAGTGGCGTTTGACAACAAACTCCAGGTGGTGCAACACGCGCTGGGCACCCACACCACGATCAGCCGGGTGCAAGGCAACAAACTCAAGGCCAAGCGTGAGATCCGCGTGGCCAGCCTGTTCAAACAGGCGCCCGAAGAGTTTTTGAAAATGATCAGCGTGCATGAACTCGCCCACCTCAAGGAACGCCAGCACGACAAGGCGTTTTACCAGCTGTGTACCTACATGGAGCCGCGTTACCACCAGCTCGAGTTTGAGGTGCGGGTGTACCTGACCCACCTGGAAGTGTCGGGAGCGCGGTTGTGGGCCACCGCCACCAGCACGCCCGGTTGAGAGGTGATGGACACAGGCAAGTGGGATCAATCCCTCTACCCTTGCCAAGGGTATCCAGTCGCCGCTCTGTTTAAACCCGCTACACAACACTGTATTTTGAATCTGTCCCAATGAAACGTCTCACCGCCTCCCTCCTGCTGTTTGTGCTGGCCTGTCTGCTGACCGTGGATGCCGCCCGGTTCCCGGACATCCATACCGGCTACACCCAGACCTGCAGCGCCAACGCAGAGTCCACACGCTTCACCGCAGCGCAGACCAAGTTGCAGGTTCAATGCCCCGAAGGCGCCATCAAGATCCAATGCAAGGTCAACACCGAGCTGTGTGCGCTGGTGGACAGCACCAAGCCCACGCTGTCCCATTTGAAACTCATCAAAACCTCCTTCCTGGAGGATCACCTCGTGCTCTCTGCCGTGGTGGATGGTCGAGAGCTCTCGTATCTGTCACCGGTTGAAGAGGCCCTTGCCCGGGCCCACCAGGCCATCTGGATCTACGTGGCACTGCTCTGGCTGGCCTTTGTGCTCAGCTTGTTTCTTTTGAGAAAAAACAAGATTGGCCGCTGGTTGTAGCGTCACCGGCACAGCTGGAGCACCCAAGCGGCACCAGGCCACGCACGCCACCCGACCACGGAAAACAAGGGAAAACCCTAGTAAAATGTGGCTTTTTTGGCACACTTGAGCGAAAGCCAAGGTCGCAAAGCCTCCGGTCTGACACCTGCCACAGGCAGAAAAGACAGCGGGGTTGCCGAACAGGTCGAACACCAGCCACGCTGGCACCACACCTCTTCGCATGGTCACGGTCCGTGGCTGTTTGCCTTACCCGCGCTTTTCCTTTTTTGTTTGCCACCGCTGTCACAGTGTCGGGGCCTGTTAAGAGGCGCCTTGATGTGTTGATGGCATCCACCACAAGGACTGGGTCATCATGGAAAACACCGCGATCAACAACACGGGCTCTGCCAGCCCAACCCCCTCAACCACGCCCCCGCGCGAGTACCTGAGCTTTCAGCTCGGCTCGGTGGAGTACGGCATTGACATCCTCAAGGTGCAGGAGATCCGGGGTTTCGAGACCTCGACCCGGATGTTCAACGCGCCGCCCTACGTCCTGGGGGTGCTCAACATGCGCGGTGTCATCGTGCCAATTCTGGACATGCGCCTGAAGTTCGAGATGGCCGAGGTGGCCTACAACAGCCAGACCGTGACGATTGTGCTCAACGTGGCCAACCGGGTGGTGGGCATGGTGGTGGACGCGGTGCAAGACGTGGTGGCGATCCAGGCAGCGGATGTCAAACCCGCGCCTGATTTCAATGGGGCGGTCAACACCCAGCACATCATCGGTATTGCCACCGTGGAGCAGACCGAACAACAACGCATGCTGGTGCTGCTGGACATCGAAAAACTCATGTCCAGTGCCGACATGGGGCTGGTGGCTGATGCCAACGTCTGATATTTCGTTATTTGGAGTAGTTTCTTGTCAAGTTTACGCAACATAAAAATCGCCACCCGTCTGGCATTGGGTTTTGGTTTGGTGATTCTGATCGGCATCGTGATCGCCGCCTTTTCAGCGTGGGAGATGCGCGCACTGGCATCGCAGTTGGACCTGGTGGCCAATGAGCGCATGGTCAAGGTGTCACAGTTCAGCACCCTAAAAGACAACTACAACGCCGCCGCTCTCTATGCGCGCAATGCCGTCATCATCAACGACCCCGATTTCCAGGAAGGTGAGAAGAAAAAAATTGCCGATCTGCGTGCGGTCAATGCAGATATCCAGAGCAAGTTGGAAAAAGAAATCGTCGTTCCCAAAGCCGTTGAACTGCTGAAGATCACCAGCGATAAACGGGACGCCTACAACGCCGCCATTGACCGGGTCATAGACATGGCAGAAAAGGGTCAACAAACCGGGGCGGGGGCCGTGCTGATTGGGGAGGTTCTTCCCTTGCAGATTCCGATTTTCAAGGCCCTGGACGATTCACGGGCAATGCAGGACGAACTGGCAAGCAGTCTGGCCAAAGAGGCGATGGCCTCCGCAACCGCAGATGCCCTCCTGATGGTGGTCTGTGCCACGCTGATGCTGCTGATTGGCGGCACGGTGGCCTGGCTGATCACGCGTGACCTGTCACGCGCCCTGGGTGCCGAGCCCCGCGCCCTGTCCGAGGTGGCGACCCGTGTGGCTGATGGCGACCTCAGCGTGCGTCTGCCCTTGCGCAGCGGCGACAGCAGCAGCGTCATGGCCAATCTGGCACGTATGCAAGCGGCTTTGGTCAAGGTTGTCAGCACCGTGCGCCAGGGCTCCGAATCGGTCTCCACCGCCAGCGCCGAAATCGCCCAGGGCAACCATGACTTGTCTTCACGCACCGAGTCCCAGGCCAGCGCCCTGGAACAAACCGCCGCCTCCATGGAAGAACTCGGCTCCACCGTCAAACAAAACGCCGACAACGCCCGTCAAGCCAACCAGCTCGCCCAAAACGCCAGCTCGGTGGCCATCAAGGGCGGTGAAGTCGTCGCCCAGGTGGTCGACACCATGAAGGGCATCAACGAATCGAGCCGCAAGATCAGCGACATCATCAGCGTGATCGATGGCATCGCTTTCCAGACCAACATCCTCGCGTTGAATGCTGCTGTCGAAGCCGCTCGTGCGGGTGAACAGGGCCGTGGTTTTGCGGTGGTGGCCAGCGAGGTGCGCAGTCTGGCCGGGCGCAGTGCCGAAGCCGCCAAAGAAATCAAGACCCTGATCAGCGCCAGTGTGGAGCGCGTTGAACAAGGCACAGCTTTGGTCGATCAGGCCGGTACCACCATGACCGAGGTCGTGGCCTCCATTCGCCGGGTCAACGACATCATGGGCGAGATCAGCGCCGCCAGCGTCGAACAAAGCCAGGGTGTAGGCCAGGTGGGTGAAGCCATCCAGCAGATGGACCAGGCCACCCAGCAAAACGCAGCCTTGGTCGAAGAGATGGCGGCGGCTGCATCCAGCCTCAAGAGCCAGGCGCAGGACCTGGTGGGCACGGTGGCGGTGTTCAAACTGGCAGCGGGGCAGGACAGCGGGTACGCAACCGCAACACCCACGCCACCACCCAGTCTGGCCACCCCGGTCAGCCACAACACCCCCAAGCAACTCGCCAGCAGCCGCCAAGCCGCCACCAAGGCAGCGCCCCAGGCAGCCGCCTTGACCCATGACAGCGACAACAAAGCGGGTGGTTCTCAGGATTGGGAGAGCTTCTGATTCGGGCGGCTGTGCCTCAGCCGCGTCAGGGCAGACATCGGCCGTCCAGCGCACCACCTGCAGGTTGAAGAGAAATTGGCCTCCAGCCCTGATTGATAAAGGGCTGGTAGCTACTTAAAAGCTAGTGGCCAACACCCACTCTTCAGACCAGCACCGCCTCCACCGGGCGGCGCAAAGACCTGGGCAGGCTTGATCTGCCGCAAGAGCAGGCGCGATAACCGCCCTGGCAAACTGAAAGCTTCGTGTCAGCAACTACACTCCTCGGCTGTTCTAGTCGACCCAGTTAGGTAGCTTTTGGAAACGCATCCGTATTTTTCCCGGCGCAACGTGGTGATTGTGCTGGCGTGTTTTGCTTGTATGTTGTGGGGCAGTGCCTACCCGGCCATCAAAAGTGGCTACGCGCTGTTTGCCATTGCCGCCGACGACATTCCCACCAAGATGGTGTTTGCCGGCTACCGGTTTGTGATTGCCGGTGTGTTGCTGCTGCTCATGGCAGTGGCCACACGCCGCCCGATCTTTGACCTGAGCTGGCACAAGCTGCGCCAGATCACCGCCCTGGGCCTGACCCAGACGGCGGTGCAGTACGTGTTTTTCTACATTGGCCTGGCCTACACCACCGGCGTCAAGGGCTCGATCATGAACGCCACCGGCACCTTCTTCAGTGTGCTGCTGGCCCATTTCATCTACAAAAACGACCGCCTGAGCTGGAACAAGGCCATTGGCTGCCTGGTGGGCTTTGTGGGCGTGATGGTGGTCAATTTCGACAAGAGCCTGCTGGACTTCCAGTTCACGCTGCTGGGTGAAGGTTTTGTGGTGATTGCGGCCTTCATCCTGTCGGCGGCTTCGATTTACGGTAAAAAAGTCTCGCAAGACATGGATTCGATTGTGCTGACCGGCTACCAACTGGCGCTGGGTGGTGTGGTGCTGGTGCTGGCGGGTTACCTGTTTGGCGGGGTCTTGACCGGCTTCACCTGGAAGTCCTCGGCGCTGCTGTTTTACCTGGCGCTGATGTCCTCGGTGGCGTTTGGCCTGTGGACCATTTTGCTCAAGTACAACCGGGTCGGGATGGTGACCATTTTCAACTTCTTGATCCCGGTGTTTGGCGCCCTGCTGTCCGCCGCCTTCCTGGGTGAGAGCATTCTGGAGTGGAAAAACATGCTGGCCCTGGTGCTGGTGTGCTCCGGCATTTTCCTGGTGACCAAGGAAAGCCGCGGCACCTGAGGTGTGCCAAGCAGTACCCAGCCCCAGCCAGGAGGGTATGGGCACTCAGCGCAGCGGCTTGAGCAGATCAGACAAACCGTTGTGGTCGATCTCGTGCATGAGGGTCAGCAGGCGGCCAATCTCGCCCTTGGGTGTGCCCTGGTTGACAAACCAGCGCAGGTAGTCACCCGGCAGGTCGGCAATCAGGCGGCCCTTGTGTTTGCCAAAGGGCATGGTGCGGGTCACCAGCAGTTGCAGGTCTTCGGGATTCATCGGGTGGAGGTGGGTTGGTTCAGCCACCCGCGCGTTTGACCTTGTGGCCCTGCGCCTGCAGCAACGCCATCACACGTTCGCAGTGGTCTCCCTGCACCTCGATCACGCCGTCTTTCACGGTGCCACCCGAGCCACAGGCAGCTTTAAGTTGTTTGCCCAAGGCCACCAGCGCCGCATCGTCGAGCGCCAGCCCTTTGACCAGGGTGACGCCTTTGCCAGCGCGGCCTTTGGTCTCGCGCGAGACACGCACAATGCCGTCGCCCGCCGGCCGGGCTTTGGCGCTGGTACACACACAAGAGGCCACCGGATGACGGCAGGCCGGGCACATGCGGCCACTGTCGGTGCTGTACACCAGGCCGCCGCTGGAAGGTTTGGAGATCATGAAAGCGGGTGAGTGAAAATGGGGAGCCGTGATTGTCCAACACCGGTGCCAGCGCGGCACCTCTCTGGCGTGTCAGATGCTTCGTTTAGTGTAGTGACTGACCCAATCAGAATAAGGGCTGGATGCCAAAATCACGTTTATTTTTTCAAAACAACAGGAAGATTCTGCATGTCACGTCAAAGCATCTGGGCACCCAAGGTACTGGCTCTGATCAAGGGCGGCAACAGCACTGCGGCGATTGCCCAGATCAAGGTCGCCCCCACCGTGAAAGACCTGCAGGACTTGCGCAAGCTGCTGGCCAGCGGCGGGCTGCTCAAAGCCCACCCGAATGTGGACGCCGCCACCACCGACATGATCGCCCTGCTGTCGGCGCCACGGCTGCACCGCTCGCCCTGAGCGTCAGGGCAGCAGATCCAGCGCCTGCATGTAGGCAGGCTGCACCATCAGGTCGTCCCAGGCGGTGGCCGGACCACGCGGCAACAGCGCCAGGCGGCGCTCTTCGCTGGCGTCCAGCGGCTGCCAGTGGCCGCGGTAATGGGCCTTGGTCAGTCCGTCAATCAGGGCATCAATCTCGGCACCGTCTCCCAGCGACTGGTTGCATAAGAGCACCTGGTCACAACCCGCATTCAGCGCGGCCAGCGCGGCCTGGGTGGTGCTGACGGCTTGGCCGTCAATCACCCGGGCGCCCGCCATGGACAAATCGTCGCTGAAGATCACGCCGGTGAAACCCAGCTGGCCACGCAGGATGTCGTTGAGCCATTTGCTGGAGAACCCGGCGGCGCGGGTGTCCACCCTGGGGTAAACCACATGCGCGGGCATGACGCTGGACAGGCTGTTGCCCAGCCACTGGTAAGGCGCGGCGTCGTCCTTGAGGATGGCCTGCAGGCTGCGGGTGTCGACCGGGATGTCGGTGTGGGAGTCGGCCTGCACATAACCGTGACCAGGAAAGTGTTTGCCGCAGTTGGCCATGCCCGCTTGTAGCAGGCCATACATCAAACTCTTGGCCAGCAGGCTGACCACCCGCGCGTCAGCATCGAAGGCGCGGTCACCAATGACACCGCTGACGCCGTGGTCCAGATCCAGCACCGGGGTGAAGCTCAAGTCGATGCCACAGGCGCGCAATTCGGCGCCCAGCACATACCCACAGGCGGTGGCGGCTGCCGTGGCGTACATCGCCGCTGCGCCCTCTTGCGCCTTGCTGGGGTGGCGCCACAAGGCGCCCAGCGCCGACATCGGGGGCAGATGGGTGAAGCCGTCGGTCTTGAAGCGCTGCACCCGGCCGCCTTCGTGGTCAACACAGATCAGCAGGTCTTTGCGGACCTTTTTGATGCTGCGGCACAACTCGGTGAGCTGCTCGCGGCTCTCCCAGTTGCGGGCAAACAGAATCAGGCCCCCCACCAGCGGGTGCTTCAGACGCTTTTTGTCGACTTTGGAGAGTTCAGTTCCGGCGATGTCGATGATCAGGGGGGCATGAAAGTTCATGGAATATTCCTTATTTTTGATAGCTACCAGCCCTTATGTAATATGGGCTAGAGGCCAATTTAACCCTTCACTTCCACAACGCAGAAGCTGGCGGCGTAATCGGTCTCGTCGGTCACGGTAATGTGCGCACTTAAACCCCGGCTGTCAAACCAGTCTCTCAACGCACCGTGCAACACAATCATCGGCTGGCCACTGGGCAGGTTGGTTATTTCACAGTGGCGCCAGGTCATCGGCATCACCATGCCCAGACCAATGGCTTTGGAGAACGATTCCTTGGCGCTGAAGCGGGTGGCCAGGTAACGCACACCGCGCTCGGGCCAGCGCTGGCTGCGCGCCTGCCAGGTGGCGTATTCAGCCTCGGAGAGCACCCGCTTGGCAAAACGCTCACCGTGGCGCGCCAGACTGGCCTGGATGCGCCGCACGTCGCAGATGTCTGTACCAATGCCGTAGATCATGGGGCGCGTCTTGGGTGGGGTGAGGCTCAGCCCGCGCGATACTGCGGGGCCGCCTGGGCAATGCAGCGCAGGTAGTCCTTGATCGTGGCCTCGTAACCGAGCTCCAGCGCGTCGGCAATCAGCGCGTGGCCGATCGACACCTCGCTGATGCCAGGCACCTGGCTCACAAAGGCGCTGAGGTTGTCGCGGCTGAGGTCATGGCCGGCGTTGACACCCAGGCCAGCGTCCAGCGCGGCTTGGGCAGCGCGGGCAAAACGCGCCAGCTGTGTGGCTTGCTGCGCTGTGCCCCAGGCGGCGGCATAAGGCTCTGTGTAGAGCTCTACCCGATCCGCCCCCACCGCCTTGGCGGCCGCCATGGCCTCGGGCTCGGCATCCATGAACAGGCTCACGCGCACACCCCAGGCATGGGCCTGGTCGATCAGCGGCTTGAGCCGCGCCGCATCTTGCGGAAACGTCCAGCCGTGGTCACTGGTGAACTGGCCCTCGCCATCGGGCACAAAGGTCACCTGGTGCACCGGCAGTTTGAGCGCCACCAGATTCCCCACCACGTCCATCAGGTTGTGCAAAGGGTTGCCTTCGATGTTGTATTCACGATCGGGCCAGGCTTGCAACAAGGTACCCAGCTCGGTCACGTCGGTGCCGCGGATGTGGCGCTCATCTGGGCGCGGGTGCACGGTGATGCCATGGGCACCGGCTTGTAAACACAGGGTGGCAGCGCGGGTCAGGCTGGGAATCCCCAGGTGGCGGGTGTTGCGCACGGTGGCGACTTTGTTGAGGTTGACAGACAGTGCGGTGGTTTTCATAGGTTTTGCAAATCAATCATCACTTGGCGGGTGCGCAGGGCACTCACCCCGCAATGGTAATTGAGCAGCTTGCGCAGCTGCGGCTTGAGCGCTGAGGCCACCTCGGCACAGGCGCGCAGCACGGTGGTGAAGGCCACGCGTGCGCCCAACACTTGCTGCAGCGTGGCCCACTGCGCACCGGTCAAACTGGCGCGGTCACCCTCACCGGCCTGGCGCAGGCCACCTTCGGGCACCAGGCTGTAAGACTCTTCAGGGTGCAAGGCCAGCAGCGTCATGGTTTGGGCGTCGAGCAGCGGCAGCAAGCCCACCTCGCGCAGCAGCAGCAACTCGAACGCACGCAGGGCCGATTCCAGCACCTCGCCGTGTTCGCTGGCAATCACCGCCACCACGTTGGCATACAGGTCAAACAACGCGGGGTGTGGGTCTTCACGCGCCAACAGGTTCAGCAGCAACTCGTTGAGGTAATAACCCGACATCAGCGCGTCACCCGTGGGCATAACGTGGCCACCTTGCCACTCGGCGGCTTTGAGGGTTTTGATCTCGGCATCGCCACCAAAGGCCAGATGCAAGGGTTGCAGCGGCAGCAGGATCGGGCGAAAGCTCGAACTCGGCCGTTTCACGCCTTTGGCCACCAGCGCCAGACGCCCATGGTGGCGCGTGAACACCTCCAGGATCAGGCTGGTTTCGCTCCAGTCATACCGGTGCAGCACAAAGGCGGGTTCGTCAGAGATGCGTTTGCTGGCCACCGGGAAAAAGCCCCAAAAGAATCATGGGTAAAAATCCGTCCTGGAAATTACCAAAAATAAACACAAGGTATATTTGTGACTCGTTAGTTCAATTTTTAACCAGGAGAGTACATCATGAATGAAGCCAAGCTGCGAAATCTGGATCGTGCTGTTATGTGGGCCGTTGCGGCCATCAGCCTGGTCCCTCTGATGCCTTACGCCATCAACGGTCTGATCGGATGACCCGACCAACGGCGAACGGCGATACAAGGCGGCGCAAGCCGCCTTGTTACTTTGGGCCCCCATACACTAGCCCGCCGCAGGCCTATTCGTAACCGAACGAGCGCACACGCGCCTCGTCGTCGGCCCAGCCAGAGCGCACCTTGACCCACATCTCGATGAACACCTTGCAGTCCAGCAGTTTCTCGAGTTCGACACGGGTTTCCATGCCAATGCGTTTGATACGCTCGCCCTTGTCACCAATCACCATCGCCTTGTGGCCATCACGCTCCACCACAATGGTCGCGGCGATACGTAACAGGCGTTTCTGGCCTTTCTTGGCCGGTGGCTCTTCGTCAAATTTGTCGATCACCACGGTGGAGGTGTAGGGCAACTCGTCACCGGTCAGGCGGAACAACTTTTCGCGCACCATCTCGCTGGCCATGAAACGTTCGCTGCGATCGGTCAGCTCGTCAGCGGCGTACCACCAGGCTTGTTCGGGCAGATACTTGGCGCAGATGTCGAGCAGGCGCTCGATGTCCTTGCTGTTTTTGGCCGACATCGGCACAAACTCGGTGAAGGCGTGTTTGGCCTGCATCTCCTGCAGCCAGGGCGCGATGTCGCCACGGCGGTGTACGTTGTCGAGTTTGTTGGCGATCAGCAAAGTTGGGATGTTCTTGCCCAGCAGCGCCAGCACCCGTGCATCGGCCGGGGTGAAGCTACCCGCCTCCACCACAAACAGAATCAGGTCCACATCGGCCACCGCACCCACCACCGTCTTATTGAGTGATTTGTTGAGTGCATTGCCGTGGATGGTCTGAAAACCGGGGGTGTCGACAAACACATACTGCGTTGGCCCCACGGTGTGCATGCCGGTGATGCGGTGGCGTGTGGTTTGTGCCTTGCGCGAGGTGATGCTGATCTTTTGCCCCACCAGCGCATTGAGCAGGGTCGACTTGCCCACATTGGGCTTGCCCACGATGGCGATCAGGCCACAGCGCTGGCCCTCAACCGGCGCTTGCTGCGGTCCGGCCGGGCGCATGTCGCGGTGCAGGCCAGCCAGCATCGCTTCCAAGTCATTTGGGGTTGTAGCCCCCGTGTCGTCTGGCTCAGTAGCTTTGTTTTTTGTAGTGCTCATTGGGCGCCTTTGGTTTTGAGTGTGTGCAACATGGCGGTGGCGGCGGCTTGTTCACCCGCGCGACGGGTACCGCCAGAACCCCGCGCGCTCAGATGCATTTCAGCAATTTCGCATTCGACCTCAAAGGTCTGCTTGTGGGCCGCACCCAGGGTGCTCAGCACCTTGTAACTGGGCACTTTCATACGCCGGGCTTGCAGCCATTCCTGCAACTCGGTTTTGGGGTCTTTGCCCATAGCGGCCATGGCCGGGCTGATCTCATGCGATGCATAGAGCCGCTTGACCAAGGCTTGTGCTGCCGCAAAACCCCCATCCAGATACACCGCACCAATCACCGCCTCCAGC
The DNA here is from genome assembly GCF_002017865.1 of Rhodoferax fermentans. Taxonomy (NCBI): domain Bacteria; kingdom Pseudomonadati; phylum Pseudomonadota; class Betaproteobacteria; order Burkholderiales; family Comamonadaceae; genus Rhodoferax; species Rhodoferax fermentans. The sequence goes on from NZ_MTJN01000002.1 coordinate 1,151,518, forward strand.
GCATCCGCCAGAATGGATGGGCGCTTTTGCCCGCCGGAGCGCAATTCGCCCTCACCCAGCAACAACACCTCGGGCAAACCCAGTTTCACCGCCAGCGGGTGCAGGGCTTCCTGGCGCACCAGACCGGCCCGCACCCGTGACAAATCGCCTTCGGGCAGCGCACTCAGGCGCTGGTACAAGAGGTCCGCCACACACATGCCCAGCACAGAGTCCCCCAGAAACTCCAAACGCTCGTTGTGGTCTGCAGAATAACTGCGGTGTGTCGTGGCCAGTTTGAGCAGGCTCAGGTCTGAGAAGGTGTACTGCAGGCGTTGTTGCAACGCTGCCAAGTCGGCGCTCAAACCCGCACCCCGGTGTTGGTTTTATTTGGATCGACCCGCATATTTCATCGTCAGATAGGCCGGGCCAGCCAGGTGGATTTCACGCTGGTAGGCAAAACTCACCACCACCTTGTCGTTTTCTTTGGTGACATCGATGTCCTTGCCGCTGACCGAACTGATGTTGTCAATGGCTGCGGCCTTGTCAAAAATGCTGCGCACTTCGACCACCGTGTTACCTTCAGCCGCCTTTTGTGCAGCCTTGAGCACCGCCTGGTATTCAATCGCCGTGGGAATGATCTGCGCCACCACCACACCGGTCACAGCCAGCACCGCAGCCACAAACAGAAAGCCGATGAACGAGAAACCCCGTTGACCTGATGTGACGAAGCGCGTCATGGATGTCTCCTGATCAATTGAAGGAACCAATACGTTTGAGGTTACCAAAGTTCATCCAGACAAAAAATGCCTTGCCAACGATGTTCTTGTCAGGAACGAACCCCCAGTAACGCGAATCCAGCGAGTTGTCGCGGTTGTCACCCATCATGAAGTAGTGGCCCTCAGGCACCTTGCACACCACACCTTCGACGCTGTACTGGCAGTTCTGCTTGAACTGGAACTCATCGGCGCCGGGCACAAAGGCCGGGCGACTGTCGTCGTTGAGCACACGGTGTTTGACGCTGCCCAGGTTTTCCTCAAACTGCTTGAAGTAACGCATGCTGTCTTCGTCAAAAAACTCGGGCACCGCGTTGGTCTCAAGAACTTTGCCATTGATGGTGAGGCGTTTGTTCAGGTAAGCCACTTCATCACCCGGCACACCCACCACACGCTTGATGTAGTCCAGGCTCGGTTTGGGCGGGTAACGGAACACCATCACATCACCGCGTTTGGGGGCAGTGCCTTCGGTGATCTTGGTGTTGAGCACCGGCAGGCGCAGGCCGTATTCAAACTTGTTGACCAGGATCAGGTCGCCCACCAGGAGGGTTGGGATCATTGAACCCGAGGGGATCTTGAACGGCTCAAACAGGAACGAGCGCAGCACAAACACCGCAATGATCACCGGGAACAGGCCCGCGGTCCAATCCAGCCACCAGGGCTGGGCCAACAACTTGGCCTTGGCTTCGGTCACATTGCCATCGACCTGGCTGATGCCCAGTTTGCTCAGCTCTTCGTTGCGCTTGAGGGTTTGTACCTCCAACTCAGCAGCGGCGTGTTGGCGCTGTGGCAGAAAGTAAAAACGCTCGGCCAGCCAGTAGATGCCGGTGACCAGCGTGGCCAAAAACAGCAGCAGGGCAAAGTTGCCTTCGACCAAACCCACATACCAGGCGCCGATGTAGGCGACAAAAGTAGCCAGAACCAGGGAAGTCAGAGCTTGCATCACGCATCCACCTTCAAAATGGCCAGGAATGCCTCTTGGGGCACCTCGACCGAGCCAATTTGCTTCATGCGTTTTTTGCCTTCTTTTTGTTTCTCAAGCAGCTTGCGTTTGCGCGAAATGTCACCGCCATAACACTTGGCGATCACGTTCTTGCGCAGCGCTTTGATTGTCTCACGGGCTATCACGTTGGCCCCGATGGCGGCCTGGATCGCCACGTCGTACATCTGGCGCGAGATCACCTCACGCATCTTGCCCACCACCGCACGGCCCCGGTAGACCGACTGTGAACGGTGCACGATGATCGACAAGGCATCGACCTTCTCGCCGTTGAGCAGGATGTCGACCTTGACCACGTCGGCAGTGCGGTACTCCTTGAACTCATAGTCCATCGACGCGTAACCGCGCGAGACACTCTTGAGCTTGTCAAAGAAGTCCATCACGATCTCACCGAGCGGCATCTCGTAGGTCAAGACCACCTGGCGGCCTTTGTAGGCCATGTTCATCTGCACACCACGCTTCTGGTTGGCCAGGGTCATCACTGGGCCCACATACTCCTGTGGCATGTACAGGTGCACGGTAACGATGGGTTCGCGGATTTCTTCCAGACGGCCCTGATCGGGCATCTTGGACGGGTTCTCCACCATCTTGACGGTGCCATCGGCCTGCACCACCTGGTAGACCACGCTGGGCGCGGTGGTGATCAGGTCCTGGTCAAACTCACGCTCCAGGCGTTCCTGCACAATTTCCATGTGCAACAGACCCAAAAAGCCGCAGCGGAAGCCAAAACCGAGTGCTTGTGACACCTCGGGTTCGTAATGCAGTGACGCGTCGTTGAGTTTGAGTTTCTCCAGGCTATCGCGCAGGCCTTCGTACTGGTTCGCTTCGGTCGGGTACAGACCAGCAAACACCTGGGGCTGGATTTCCTTGAAACCGGGCAAGGGCTCGGTCGCAGTCGCCGCTGCACCACCGGTGCCGGGGCGGATCAGGGTGATGGTGTCACCCACCTTAGCCGCTTGCAACTCGCGAATACCAGCAATGATGTAACCCACCTCACCGGCTTCGAGCGCCTCACGGGGCTGGTTGGCTGGGGTGAACACACCCAGGCTATCGGCGTTGTAGGTGGTGCCGGTGGCCATCATCTTGATGCGCTCGCCCTTGGCCAGACGGCCATCAACCACTCGCACCAGCATCACCACACCGACATAACTGTCAAACCAGCTGTCGATGATCATGGCACGCAAAGCGGCGTCAGGATTACCTTTGGGTGCGGGCACACGCGCCACCACCGCCTCCAGGATGTCGTCGATGCCCAGACCGGTTTTGGCCGAGCAGACGATTGCATCTGCAGCGTCAATGCCAATCACATCTTCAATTTCCGAGCGGGCGTTGTCCGGGTCGGCATTGGGTAAGTCGATCTTGTTGAGCACCGGCACCACTTCCACACCGAGGTCGAGCGCGGTGTAGCAGTTGGCCACGGTTTGCGCCTCCACCCCCTGGCTGGCGTCCACCACCAGCAGGGCGCCTTCACAGGCCGACAGCGAACGGCTCACCTCGTAGGAAAAGTCCACGTGGCCGGGGGTGTCGATCAAGTTCAGGTTGTAGGTCTTGCCGTCCTTGGCCTTGTACTGCAAGGCTGCCGTCTGGGCTTTGATGGTGATGCCGCGCTCTTTCTCGATGTCCATCGAGTCCAGCACCTGGGCTTCCATCTCGCGCTCCTGCAGGCCACCGCAGCGCTGGATCAGGCGATCAGCCAGCGTTGACTTGCCGTGGTCAATATGGGCAATGATCGAAAAGTTTCTGATGTGATTCATTCGGGCAAACCGACAAAGTGAGTGAAAAACGTGGGAACAGAAAAAAGGGCGCGGTCTTCAACGACGCGCCCTGGTCCAAGTTTCTGACGGCCTCAAAGAGAGCCGGGGCTGTATTGTAAGGAAAAAGCGCAACGTCCCGAGCGCATGGCCCGGGGGCGCCAGATCGGCAACCGGTGCGAGGGCCTGGTCACAGCTTGTCCCAAGCTTGTGCACCGGTTGTACACATCATTTCAGAGGCCGGATCACGGTGTACTGCGACCATTCACCACGGCGGAACAACACACTGAGCGGCTTGTTTTTGTCGAGCTTGGCCAACACCGAGTCAAACTCCTGCATATTGCTCACCGTCACATTGGCCAGCGCCACAATGATGTCGCCCTCACGCAAACCGGCACGGGCCGCAGCATCGGTGGCACTCTCAACACGCACCCCTCCTTTGCCACCCAGCTCCTTGCGGGCTGCCTCGTTCAGATCAGACACCACCAGCCCCAAGCTTTGCGCCGCAGAGGTTTTGGGCGGCTTGGCCGATTTGGAATTGGCCTTAACAGCGGGTTTGTCCGGCTCGATCTCGGCAATCGTCACCGCAATCTCCTTGGTGGCACCACGACGAAACACCGTGAGGGTGCTCTTGGTGCCGGGTTTGGTGTTACCCACCATGCGCGGCAAGTCCGAAGACTTCTCCACCGCCTTGCCATCAAATTTGATGATGATGTCACCCGCCTCAATACCGGCCTTGTCGGCAGGTGCACCAGCTTCCACCGCTCGAACAAAAGCGCCTTGCGGTTTGCCCAGGCCAATCGACTCGGCCACCTCTTTGGACACCTGGTCAATCTGCACCCCGATACGGCCCCGTGTCACCTTGCCGGTGGCACGCAACTGCTCACTGACACGCACCGCCTCGTCGATCGGGATCGAGAAAGAGATGCCCATGGAGCCGCCCGAACGCGAATAAATCTGGCTGTTGATGCCCACCACCTCACCACGCATGTTGATCAACGGCCCGCCCGAGTTGCCCGGGTTGATGGCCACATCGGTCTGGATGAAGGGCAGGTAGTCACCGGTGTCACGCTGTTTGGCGCTCACAATGCCTGCGGTCACGGTGTTTTCCAGGCCAAAGGGGGAGCCAATCGCCACCACCCATTCCCCCACGCGCAAGCGCCCCACGTCACCGACCTTGACGGCCGGCAGGCCGGCGGCCTCGATCTTGACCACCGCCACATCGCTGCGTTTGTCGGAACCAATGATCTTGGCCTTGAACTCGCGCTTGTCGGTCAGGGTCACCACCACCTCGTCAGCACCTTCAACCACATGGGCATTGGTCATGATCATGCCGTCGGCCGTCAGGATGAAGCCCGAACCCACACCACGCGGCTGCTCTTCATCACGCGGTTGCTGTGGCTGGTTGCGCGGCGCCTGGCGTGGCATGTTAGGGATGGGGATGCCAAAACGACGGAAAAACTCCAGCATGTCTTCGTCCATTTGCGGCGCCTGATCCGTGGCCGCGCTGACTTTCTCCAGCGTGCGGATGTTCACCACCGAGGGACTGGTGCGCTCCACCAGATCGGCAAAATCCGGCAAGCTGGCAGCCTGCGCCCAGGCTGACGTGGTGGGCACCAGGGTGGTGAGGGCCGTGGCCATCAACGCGCCGCTGAAGACACAGGCATACAAGCGTTTCCAATTCAAGTGCATCATGTCTGACCTTTTCTGAGAACAAAACAACAACATATCTGGGGGTTCAGCGTTTTTTTTCAAAGGCTTGCATCAAGCGGTCCAAGGTCTGCGACGGCACCTCACCCACCGCCGTCATACACCACGGCCCGACCTGGCGTACGCGCAGGCTGGTGGCCCCCAGCGACAGCGGATGGGCCGACAACATGCGCGCATGGCGGTTGGGCTCAAACGGCTCCACAAACAGGGACACCGAGGCCAGACCGTCGGAATAAACACACTGCAAGGCACTGCGCCCAGGCGCAGCAGCCCCCTCACCACGCCGGTAACAACGCATCGGCGCAAAGCCGGGGACGGCAGAGCCAAGCTCCCAGCCCTCCTCTTGCGCTGTGGTCTTGAACAGATGCGGGCTGACCACCTGGTAACCCTGGGTGTTGTCCATCAAGGCCTTGAGCTTGGCCATGCTCACCGGCGCCTCGAGCTGCAGCTCTGAAAAAGCCGCCTGTTCCAGCACCTTGCCACTGGGGTCCAGGGTTTGTAACTTGAGCATCAGACCGGTTTTTTGCTCGGTCCAGATCTGGTAACCAAAACGCAGCACATCCACCGGCAGCAGCTGCACAATGTCCGCCTCCAACCCGGCCACACGGCCCTGGCCGACGCTGCGCAGCCGGTAATAGCGGGGCACCGAGGCATCGGCTTTTTTCAGCAGGTTGGGAAACAGGCCCAACGCCTCGCGCGTTTCATGCACCACGGTGCGGCTCGCGGGCAAAAAGGTGACGACCTCATCGTTGCGTCGAAAAGTGGTGCGTGCCGTGCCGGTCAGGGATTCGACCCGCTCCATCTGGCGTTCACCCTCCCCCACATGCCAGATGCGTGCGCTTGACATGTCGCTGCCAGCGGTGACCACAAAGGTGCCGACATAGGCACGGTTGCGTGGCGCCTCATGCAGGCGTACCAGCCAGCGCTCGATGTTCGCGCCAGGGGCCTCGGCCGGTGGTGCAGGCGTTGCGGGTTGTGCCGCCAGCCCGAACTGGGTCAGCGCCACCAGCAAGCCAACAACAGCCTCGCGCCAAGGTCTCAACGTTTGTCCTCGCTGAAGGTGGCATTGCGCAGAAAACCCGCTGGCATCTGCAAGGCGGTGGCACCGCCTACCTGGCGATGTGCAGCCAACAAGGCGTCGAGCTGCGGGTCGCGGATCATGAGCGGCGAGCCACCATCGGCACTGACCAGCGCCTGCGGTGTCCCCCTGGTCTCGGGTGACGCAGATTGCTGCGCCAGCGTCGCCTCGTTTGGTTGACCCGGCCCTATCCAAACCAGCCCCTGCCAGGCCAGCAGCCCCACGACGGCCACCGAGGCCAAACCGGCAACACGCCGCCACCAGGGATCGTTGGCCGCTTCTTTAAAGACTTTTTGGCCTTCAGCCCTTATTGGTAAAGGGCTGACAGCTACTGATTCAGGAGTTTCTTCGGCCAGCCGCAAGCGCAAGTGCGCCAGAAAAGCCGGGTCGTGCGCTTGCAAAGGTTCAGAAGAGGCACGCATCGCTTGGCCCACGAGATGGTAGGTATCCCAGGTGTCATCCACCGAGACATCGGTGGTGAACGCGTCCAGCGCGCGCGCCAGATCATCGCCCTCCAGCGCCCCATCCATCAGGGCGGACAGCCTTTCGCTGTTGTGTTGCGTGTGATCAGACATGAGGTACCTCGCCCCTGTTTTGTTCAAACCGTTCCAACTGCTTCATGTTCACACCCCTTACCAACGTTTACCGGTCTGCCGTTCAAGCAGCGGACGCACCTTGACAGAAATGGCCTCACGTGCCCGGAAAATCCGCGAACGCACGGTGCCAATCGGACACGCCATCAGTTGGGCAATGTCTTCGTAAGTCAAACCATCCATCTCCCGCAAACTGATGGCCTGACGCAAATCGTCCGGCAACTCGGCCAGCGCCTGGCTCACCGCCTGGCCAATTTCCTTGGCCGCCAACACCGACTCCGGTGTCTCGTCTGTGCTTGGTTCGTTTTTGGGCCGGAAAGTTTCATCCTCATCGTCCTTGGGCGCCAGCGCGCTGTCCGAGACGGTGGGGTCTCTCTTCAATTCGAGCAGAAATTTCTTGGCCGTGTTGACCGCAATGCGATAGAGCCAGGTGTAGAACTGGGCATCACCACGAAACTGGTGCAAGGCCCGGTAGGCCCGGATGAAGGTTTCCTGGGCAATGTCTTCGACCAGGTCCACATCGCGCACCATGCGGCCAATCAGCCGCTCCACCCGGCGTTGGTATTTGATGACCAGCAACTCAAACGCCCGCTGGTCACCGGCCTGCGCGCGCTCAACCAGCACCAGATCACTGTCAGGCTCGCGTGGCGTGGCCGCGCCCGGCGTCGGTGTGTGGAGGGTCATGGCGCCACCCAATCGGCATCAGCGGCCGGCTGTGCAGGCTGGCGCGCAAACACCGCACGCCGACAGGCTCGCCAGCGGACAGGTGCGGCCGAGCGTTCTAGCCAGACCCACTGCGTGGGCGCGTCCTGGGCGCGCAATTGCATCAGTATCAGGTGTTGCAGGTCCAGCGTCACCCGCAGGGTCACGGGGTGCGACAGATCCCCCAGCGTCCAGATCCATTGCTGGCCGTCCCAGGTGAGGGTGCCGCTTGGCGTGTGCCGCCAGGACCACAGGGCCAGCACCAGGCTGCTCAACCAAAGCAAGCCGCCCAGCAGATGCCCCAGCCTGGGTGTGTCGGTATTCACCGCCCAGGCCATCAGCACGCAGGCACCCAAACCATGAAGCCCAGCCAGCACAGCGCCGTAGAAAGACGAACGCCCCACCGGGTAGCTGACCGCTGGGGCGCTGTGCATCAGAAAAAATGGCTGGAAGAGGCGAATCCCGCAGTCAGTGGGATCAAGCAGCGCGCTTGAACACCAACGAGCCGTTGGTGCCACCAAAACCAAAGTTGTTCTTGATGGCCACGTCGATCTTCATGTCACGCGCCGTGTTGGCGCAGTAGTCCAGGTCGCAGTCCGGGTCCTGGTTGAAGATGTTCATGGTCGGCGGGCTCTTCTGGTGGTGCAGCGCCAGCACGGTCACCACCGATTCCAGACCACCCGCGCCACCCAACAAGTGGCCAGTCATCGACTTGGTGGAATTGACCACCACCTTCTTGGCGTGATCACCGAGCGCCGCCTTGATGGCGTTGGACTCATTGGTGTCACCCAACGGGGTCGAGGTGCCGTGGGCGTTGACGTAGTTGACCTGGTCGGCGTTGACACCGGCGTTCTGCATGGCCATCAGCATGGCACGGCGCGGGCCGTCCATGTTGGGAGCGGTCATGTGACCGGCATCCCCACTCATGCCAAAACCGGCGAGTTCGGCGTAAATCTTGGCACCACGGGCCTTGGCGTGTTCGTACTCTTCGAGCACCATCACACCGGCACCCTCACCCAGCACAAAACCGTCGCGGTCACGGTCCCAGGGGCGCGAGGCGGTGGCTGGATCATCGTTGCGGGTGCTCAGGGCACGCATCGCGGCAAAACCACCCACACCCAGCGGGGAAATGGTGGCCTCAGCGCCACCGGCAACCACCACATCGGCGTCACCGTACTCGATCATGCGCCCGGCCTGACCAATGCAGTGCAAACCGGTGGTGCAAGCTGTCACGATGGCCAGATTCGGGCCTTTGAAGCCGCAGCGGATCGACACATGACCGGCGATCATGTTGACAATGGTGGAAGGCACAAAAAACGGCGAAATACGACGCGCACCGCGCTGCATGTACTCGGCGTGCATGCTCTCGATCATCGGCAGACCACCAATGCCCGAACCAATGACGCAGCCAATGCGCGTGGCGAGTTCTTCACTCAAGGCATCACCCCGGGGCAGACCCGCATCAGCGACGGCCTGCTCAGCAGCAGCAATACCAAAGTGGATGAAGGTGTCCATGGTGCGCGCTTCCTTGGCGCTCATGTAGGCTTCAATGTCAAACCCTTTGACCTCGGCTGCGATCTTGCAGCTGAAAGTGGAAGCATCAAACTTGGTGATCAGGCCCACACCCGATTGACCAGCCAGCAGATTCGCCCAAGTGGTGTCGACCGTGTTTCCAACGGGACTGACACAACCGAGACCGGTGACAACTACGCGACGACGGGACATAAGAATAAGCAGTCAGTGGTTCGTCTGTAAAAAGCCTGATGCCTTGCGCAGGCATCAGGCTGTGAAATGGTGACGCTGCCCGGTGGTGTCAAACACCCCTGCAGCGAAGCGGCACCCTGGGGCGCCGCGCTTGGGTTCATTACGCTTTTTTGTGCGTTGTGGCGTAATCCACAGCGTTTTGCACCGTGGTGATCTTTTCAGCATCTTCGTCAGGGATTTCAATGCCGAACTCGTCTTCGAGCGCCATCACCAACTCCACGGTGTCGAGCGAGTCGGCACCCAGATCAGCCACAAAGGCTTTTTCATTGGTCACTTGTGACTCTTCCACACCGAGTTGTTCGGCAATGATTTTTTTAACGCGTGCTTCAATATCGCTCATGAGTTCCCTCAAAGGGTTGTAAAAAGATCCGTCATTTTAACCGGACGGATATGTCGGCTGGATGGCTTCTGTTTATACACCGATCACGCCATGAACATGCCACCATTGACATGCAATTCCTGGCCGGTGACATACGCTGCCTGGGGAGACGCCAGATAAGCCACCGCATGGGCGATGTCGGCTGGTTTGCCCAGGTGGCCCAAGGGGATCTGCCCCATCAGGGCTTTGTGCTGTTCCTCGGGCAGACCGGCGGTCATGTCGGTTTCGATGAACCCCGGGGCAATGCAGTTGACGGTGATGTTGCGCGAACCCAACTCACGCGCCAGCGCACGGGTCATGCCCGCCACACCGGCCTTGGCAGCGGCGTAATTGGCCTGACCCGGATTGCCGGAGGCCCCCACCACCGAGGTGATGCTGATGATGCGGCCATAACGCTGCTTCATCATGGTCCGCATGACAGCGCGGCTCATTCTGAACACGGCCTTGAGATTGGTGTCGAGCACCGCATCCCATTCCTCGTCTTTCATGCGCATGGTCAGGTTGTCGCGGGTGATCCCCGCGTTGTTGACCAGAATCTGCAAGCCACCGTGGGTTTTGACGATGTCGTCGATCAGGGCATCCACGCCGGGCGCATCGTTGACATTGAGGGTTTTGCCACTGCAGCCATCAAACGCTGCCAGGGCCTGGCTGATTTTGGCGGCGCCGTCGTCGGTGGTGGCGGTGCCAATCACCTTGAGGCCTTGCTGGGCCAATTGCAGTGCAATCGCCGCGCCAATGCCGCGCGAGGCGCCGGTAACCAGGGCCACCTGGCCTTGAAATGTAGGTTCACTCATGAATTCAGGCTTCCAAAAGACTTGTTTTGACGTCCGCCAGAGAGGCGGCATCGAACAACGCCAGACCCGCCAGGTCGGGCGCAATACGTTTGGCCATACCAGCCAAGACCTTGCCGGGACCACATTCGACCAAGGTGGACAAACCACGGGCTTGCAGGGCCTGCACCACTTCGACCCAGCGCACCGGGCCAAACGCCTGGCGCACCAGCGCGTCGCGGATACGTTGTGGATCGGACTCCACCGCCACGTCGATGTTGTTGACCACCGGGATCTGCGGCACCGCAAATGCGACGGTGTCGAGTTGGTCCTTGAGTTTCAGGGCCGCTGGTTGCATCAGGCTGGAGTGGAAAGGCGCCGACACTGGCAAGGGCAAGGCACGCTTGGCGCCCTGGGCCTTGAGCGCCACACAGGCCTGGTCCACCGCAGCCTTGGAACCGGCAATCACGGTCTGGCCAGGGTCGTTGAAGTTGACCGCCTCCACCACCTCGGCGGTGTTTTGGCCAAAAGACCCCGTCACCTCTGCACAGACAGCAATCACTTTGGCAGCTTCCGTGCCTAGGATGGCCGCCATGGCTCCCACACCAACAGGCACGGCTTCCTGCATCGCCTGGGCCCGAAAGCGCACCAGAGGCGCGGCTTGCGACAGCGTCAGCACCCCCGAGGCCACCAACGCGGAATATTCACCCAGTGAATGCCCGGCCACCGCAGCAGGCGCCACACCCACTTCGGCCATCCAGACGCGGTAGGCCGCCACACCCGCCACCAGCATCACCGGCTGGGTGTTGGTGGTGAGCGCCAGCGCCTCCTTGGGGCCTTCCTTGATCAACAGACCCACATCTTCATGCAGGGCGTCCGAAGCCTCGGCCACGGCAGCCCGCACCTGCGGATGATCGGCCCAGCCGTCCAGCATGCCGACCGACTGCGAACCCTGACCCGGAAATACAAAAGCAAATGGTTTCATAAATGTCACGGAAAAGTTTCAGAGATATATGACAAATCTGCCTCAAGCCCTTATTGAATAAGGACCGATAGCTACAACTTTAAAAGCACCGAGCCCCAGGTGAATCCACCACCCACCCCTTCGAGCAGTACCGTCTGACCGGGCTTGATCTGACCCGCGCGCACGGCGGTGTCGAGTGCCAGCGGGATCGACGCGGCCGAGGTGTTGCCATGCTGGTCCACTGTGACCACCACCTTGTCCAGCGACAATTTGAGCTTTCGTGCGGTGCTTTGCATGATGCGGATATTGGCCTGATGTGGCACCAGCCAGTCGATGTCGGCCTCTGTCTTGCCTGCCTTGGCCAGCACCGCGCGGGCAGTCTGGTCCAACACATTCACGGCGAGTTTAAAAACTGCCTGGCCATCCATGCGTAACAGCGGCAAACCCTGTATTTGCCCGCCCGAGACATGCCCTGGCACACACAGAATATCGGTGTATTTGCCGTCCGCATGGATGTCAGTGGCCAGAATGCCCGCCTCGGCGGAGGCTTCCAGCACCACAGCACCGGCGCCGTCACCAAACAAGACACAGGTGGTGCGGTCCTTGAAATCCAGGATCCGGGAAAACACTTCGGAGCCCACCACCAACGCCTTGGTCGCCGCGCCAGACTTGAGCAAAGCGTCCGCCACCGTCAGCGCATAAATAAAACCACTGCACACCGCCTGCACATCAAATGCGGCACCACCATGGGCTCCCAATTTGCCCTGCAGGATGGTGGCGGTCGACGGAAACACCATGTCCGGCGTTGAGGTCGCCACGATGATCAGGTCGATGTCCTGGGCCTGACGGCCTGCTGCCTCCAGCGCCCGCTGACAGGCCAACAAGGCCATGTCGCTGCAACTCATCTCAGGGTCAATGAAGTGCCGGGCACGGATGCCGGTGCGCTCGACAATCCATTCATCACTGGACTCGATGCCCTGTATGGCCAACTGTGCGACCAGCTCGGCATTGGTCAGGCGATTCGGTGGCAGATAACTGCCGGTGCCGGTAATACGTGCGTAAGTGTTCATAAATCAAACCAATACAGCGGCTTCAGTCGGCAAACGTGCTTCAACTGGCGCCAACAGGGGCGCAGCGTGCGCAATACGCACCCGAACCCGCTCCAACAAATCGTTGCGGGCCGCATCATACGCCCGCGTCAGGGCATAACCAAACGCCAGATCGTCGGCTGAACCATGGCTCTTAAACACCAGGCCACGCAAACCCAACAAGGCGCCGCCGTTATAACGGCGATGGTCCATGCGCTTTTTAAGCGCTGATATCACCGGATACGCAACCAATGCTGCTGCTTTTGTGAAGATATTGCGAGAAAACTCTTTGCGCAAAAAGTCCACAATCATCCCGGCCAGGCCTTCGCTGGCCTTGAGAGCCACATTGCCCACAAAACCATCACACACCACAATGTCGGCCGTGCCCTTGAAAATATCATTGCCTTCGACATTGCCATAGAAATTGAGATCACCGGTCTGAGAGGCGATGCGCAGCAACTCACCGGTTTTTTTGATGACTTCGTTGCCCTTGATGGCTTCCTCACCAATGTTGAGCAAACCCACCGAGGGGTTTTCGTTGCCACTGAGCACCGATACCAGGGCCGAACCCATCACCGCAAACTGCACCAAGTGCTCAGCGGTGCAATCCACATTGGCCCCCATGTCCAGCACCGTGGTGCCCAAGCCCTTGGCATTGGGAATTTGACCGGCGATGGCCGGGCGATCAATACCATCCAGGGTTTTCAGGACATAACGCGAGATCGCCATCAAGGCGCCGGTGTTGCCCGCCGACACCACAGCCTGGGCCGCACCGTCTTTCACCTGGGTGATGGCCACCCGCATGGACGAATCCTTCTTGCGACGCAGCGCCACCTCCAGCGGGTCATCCATGGTGACCACCTCGCTGGCCAGCACCACAGTGGCCCGCGGATGGTTGTAGCCACGCAAACTCTCAGGCAAACCGACCATGATCAAGGCCGCATCAGGATGTGTTTCCAGAAAGCGGCTACAGGCGGGCAAAGTGACACGGGGGCCGTGGTCACCTCCCATGCAGTCAACAGCAATAGTGATCATGGATAGCTAAAGCCAGCAAGCTTCAAAAAAAACAGCGAAAAACAAACAACAAAACCAAATCACAAATGCAAAGGCCCGAGGCTACACACAAAGGTAGCCTCGGGCCTGGATGCGTTTAAATCGGGTTTAAGCCTCAGACTTGGTCTTGAGCACCTTGCGACCACGGTAAAAACCGGTGGGGCTGATGTGGTGACGCAGGTGAATTTCACCGGTGGTGGACTCGACAGCAATGCCGGGCACCACGAGGGCGTTGTGTGAACGGTGCATACCGCGCTTGGAAGGTGACTTCTTGTTTTGTTGGACGGCCATGTTCCGCTCCTTCAGACTGTAAGCCGCCTTTGAGAAGGCAACTTTGGGTTATTGAGATACACGCAGTTCATCTGCGCAAAAGCTGTAGAGTATAACCGATCACGAGCCATTCGGCTAGCCAGGTTTTTAAGCCTTGCCTTTGAGCTGTGCCAGCACCGCAAACGGGTTGGGTTTCTCAACGGGCGCCTCAAAGTCGTCGTCTACCGCGAGCATCTTGACATTGACCGGACAGGTCTCGTGGCGCGGTACCAAGGGCAAAGCCATCAACACCTCGTCTTCCACCAGCGTTGCCAGGTCAAACTCACGGCTGATCACGAGCAGGTCTTCTTCACACTCGTCGTCTTGCTGCTCGGCCACGGCCTCACTCTCAACAAAACGGAACTCACGATTCACCTGCAAGGCCACATCCACCGGACCCAGGCAACGCTGGCAAATCTGGGGCATGGTGGTGACCACCGTCAAGTGCAGCCAGTTGGTGGGCTGCCCCGCAGGATCGGGGCGCACCTCGACCCGCGCCGTCCAATCCAGTGGATTTTCGGCCGCTAGCCCTTGTGTTTCCTGCATCAGGCGCTCATAACTTGATAACACGTCATGGCCTTCCATGAGCGTTTGTGAGGCTGCGGCGTGCCGGACGTCAAATTTGGGGGGGTGCTTGTGTTCCATCATGGGAGGCAGTGTAAGAGAATCGCCGCATGAGTTCTTTACCCCCACGCCCCCTGATCCTTGCCTCCACCTCGGTCTACCGCCGCCAGTTGCTCGAACGTTTGCGTCTGCCGTTCAGCGTGGTTGCCTCTCAGGTCGATGAAACCCCGCTGCCCGGCGAGACCCCACCCGACATCGCCTGCCGCCTGGCGCTGGCCAAGGCGCGATCGGTCGCCCAAGCCCACCCAACGGCGGTGGTGATTGGCTCCGACCAGGTGGCCGACCTGGCGGGTCAAGCGCTGGGCAAACCCGGCAACCACGTGCGCGCCATCGCCCAACTGCAGACCATGCGCGGCAACACCGTGGTGTTTCAGACCGCCGTGGCGGTGGTCTGCCTGGAAACAGGCTTTGCCCAAACCGAACTGGCACAGGTCAAGGTGCGCTTTCGCGCGCTGACGGACGCACAGATTGAGGCCTACCTGCTGGCGGAAACCCCCTACGACTGTGCTGGCAGCGCCAAAAGCGAGGGCCTGGGCATTGCCTTGCTGGAACGCATCGACAACGACGACCCGACCGCACTGATTGGCCTACCACTGATTCGCACCTGCCAGCTGATCCAGGCTGCTGGTATCCAAGTGCTGTGATCATGGAGGCGACAACCACCCCAGGCACCTTGTATCTGGTGCCCGCGCCGCTCGACTTTGGCTGTGACGACAGCACCGATTTACAAGCCAGCCTGCCGCTGGGCACCCTGCAAACGGCCGCTAGCCTGCGCCACTGGGTCTGTGAAAACGCCAAGTCGGCGCGCGCCTATCTCAAACGCATCCACGAGATCACGCCGCTGTGCTGCAGCATCCAGGACATGCAACTGGTGGAGCTGCCGCGTGAGGTGCACAAAAAAGGTGACCACCACGGCAATTTCGACGCACGCGGCCTGTTACAGCCCGCGCTGGATGGTTATGCCATGGGCCTCATTAGCGAAGCCGGTATGCCCGCCGTGGCCGATCCGGGCTCGTCGGTAGTGCGTGCGGCACATGACCTGGGTATCCGCGTGGCGCCCCTGGTCGGGCCGGTGTCGCTGCTGCTGGCCCTGGCTGCCAGCGGGCTCAACGGCCAGAGCTTTGCATTTGTGGGGTATTTGCCGCAGGATCCGTCGGAGCGCGCCACACGCATCCGTGAACTCGAGGCCCTGGCTTTGCGCAGCGGGCAGACCCAGCTGTTCATCGAGACACCCTACCGCAACCAGGCCATGCTGCAGTCCTTGCTGCAAACTTTGCAGCACAACACCCGCCTGGCGATTGGGTCCGGGCTGACTTTGCCACGTGCCCAACTGGTGAGCGACAGCATCAAGGGCTGGAAGAAAAAAACCAGCCCACTCAACAACAGCACACCGGCAGTGTTTGTGATTGGCCGTTAACCAGCGCTGGCCAGAGCCAGCGGGCCAGTCACTCTGCCGCCAGTTCGGCGGCAACGAGGATTAACGCAGCACAGCCGAGGACTGGGTGGCCTGCACCACCGCAGCGCCCAGCGCCGCACCAAAACGCTTGACCAGGCGCTCAGCGACGTTGTCACGGCGGGTGTAGTCGATGATCTCTTCAGCTTTCACCACCTCACGCGCCACATAGTCGATGCTGCCCAGCTGGTCAGCCAGACCCAGCTCGATGGCTTGCTGGCCGCTCCAGAACAGGCCGCTGAAGGTGTCGGCGTCTTCCTTGAGCCGTGTACCGCGCCCGGTTTTGACGGCGGTGATGAACTGCTGGTGGATCTGGTTGAGCATGGCCTGGGCGTACTCACGCTGGCGCTCGGTCTGCGGGCTGAACGGGTCCAGAAAACCCTTGTTCTCCCCCGCCGTCATCAGGCGCCGCTCCACACCGAGCTTCTCCATCAGGCCGGTGAAACCAAAACCGTCCATCAGCACACCAATGCTGCCAACGATGCTGGCCTTGTCCACGTAGATCTTGTCCGCTGCCACCGCGATGTAATACGCCGCCGAGGCACAAGACTCCTCGACCACCGCGTACACCGGCTTGTTGTGCAAGACTTTGAGACGGCGGATTTCATCATTCACGATGCCTGCCTGCACCGGGCTGCCACCCGGGGAGTTGATCAACAGCACCACCGCTTGCGCCCCGGCATCCTCAAAAGCGGCGCGCACCGAGGACAGGATCAGCTCAGCGCTGGCCTCATTGCCTGAGGCAATTTCACCCTTGATGTCCACCACGGCGGTATGGGGTGTGGTCACATTTTTGGTGGTGTTGCTCTGGTCAAAACCGAACCAGGCCACCCCGATCAGAAACACCAGCCAGGCCAGACGCACAAAATTGCGCCAGCGCCGCGCCAGGCGCTGCTCGTGCAGCGACGCAAACGCCAGCTTCTCCAGCGTGGCGCGCTCCCAGCCAAGGGCAGCTGGCTCACCAGACGCTTTTTTTTGTGTAGCATCAGGCCCTTTATCTACCTGGGCTTGCGCCGCATTTGGCGTGTATTCCGGCACGGATGAGGCGCCTGGTTTGTCCGAATCAGCTGGATCTGTCATAAGGCTTGGTTGGGTTGTAGTTTGTCGGAAGTATGCCAGTGCACCATGCCCGCTTCTTCGCTGACCACTATTTTGACCAGGCCACCACGGCAACGGCCCATCACACACTGGCCGGTCTGGGGTGAATACATGGCCCCATGCGTGGCACACATCAGCCAGTGGCCGGTGCTGTCAAAAAACTGGTTGGGCTGGTAATCCATCTCCATCGGCACATGGGTGCAACGGTTCAGATAAGCGTAAACCGTGTCAGCGTAACGCACCGCAAATGCCGCGACACTTTCCGAGTAATACCGCACCTCAAACGGCACCGCCTCACCGCTGTCGACCAGGTCGGACGAAGCGCACAAAAACACCGACTCAGACATCGGCTTCAGGTCTCCAAACCGCGCGCCAGCTCAGCCATGGGCCAACAACCAGTCACGCATCTGGGGCACGCTGTGCGCCACAAACAAAGGCTGCAAGGCGCCAAACACCGCGTGGTCATGCGCACCATAACTCACTGCCAGACTCGGACAACCGGCGTTGAGCGCCATTTGCAGGTCGTGTGTGGTGTCCCCCACCATGAGGGTGCGCTCGGGGGGCACATCAAACTCCGCCATCAACTCGTTGAGCATCAGGGGGTCGGGCTTGCCTGCCGTCTGGTCGGCGGTGCGTGAGGCATCGAACACCCCCGCCAGGTCAGCGCTGCCCAGGACCTCGTCCAGGCCGCGACGGCTTTTGCCAGTGGCCACCACCAGCAGGTGACCGCGCGCTTTGAGCTCGGCCAACAGTGGCAACACCCCCTCAAACAGGCTGATCTCATGCTGGATAGCAAAGTAATGGTGGCGGTAGCGGTCCCCCAACTGGGGGTAAAGCGCCTCGGGCACGTCAGGTGCCGCGTGCGCCAGCGCCTGCATCAGGCCCATGCCAATCACGTACGAAGCTTCTTCATACGTCGGCTCCTTGCCACCCACATCACGCACCGCCGCCTGGATACAGCGGGCGATGATGGCGGTGGAGTCAAACAGGGTGCCATCCCAGTCGAAGGCGATCAGGTCAAAGTTGCGTGGGGTCATAAGGGGTCAATCAGGGCGCGGCGCCAGCACTGCGGCAGAAAAATGGGCGAGTTCTGGTGGCAAGTCTGCCAGCAATTCAATCGGTTCACCGCTGGCGGGGTGATGCAACTGCAAACGCCAGGCGTGTAAAAACATGCGCTTGAGCTGGTGTTGTGCGCTGGCGCGGGCCAGTTGTTTGTTGTGCTCAAAGTCACCGTATTTGTCGTCCCCCAAGATCGGGAATCCTTCGCTGGCCAGATGCACCCGGATCTGGTGGGTGCGTCCGGTCTTGATCGTCACTTCGAGCAGCGAGTAATCGGCGCTGGAGGCACGCACTTTCACCAAGGTGACCGAGGGCATACCGTCCGGGTCATCGCGTGACACCACCTTGACACGACGTTCACCCGCCTGTGCCTCGTTGCCGTCGAGCAGGTACTTGTGCAAGGGTTTGTCCAGCACCTTCAATTTGGCAGGCCACTGTCCACGCACCATCGCCAGGTAGGTCTTGCCGGTCTGGCGCGTGCGGAACTGGTCTTGCAGCTGTTTGAGGGCGCTGCGTTTTTTGGCCACCAGCAAAATGCCACTGGTCTCACGGTCCAGCCGGTGCACCAGCTCCAGGAATTTGGCCTGCGGACGCGCCATACGCAATTGCTCGATCACCCCGAAACTCACGCCGGAGCCACCATGCACCGCCACACCGGCGGGTTTATTGATGGCGATCAGGTGATCGTCTTCCAACAAGACCGGGAAATCGCGCGCCGGTGCGCCATGCGCCACCTGCTCAGCCATCGCCTGCTCTTTTTCAGCCACCCGTTCGGAGATGCGCACCGGCGGCACCCGCAGCAGGTCGCCGGTTGTGAGTCGGGTATCGGCACTGACGCGGCCCTTGTTGACACGCACCTCGCCACTGCGAATGAGTCGGTAGATGTGGGTCTTGGGCACGCCTTTGAGGTGGCGGATCAGGAAGTTGTCGACCCGTTGGCCCGACGCGTCTTCGTCGATACAAAGGGTTTCCACTTTGGGGGCAGGCGGAGCAGGTTTGCCCCCTATAATGACTTTCACTGGCGATGTGCTGTAAGTGGTTGATTTAACAGAAAGTTAATTCGTTGGATGGTGAAGTTTAGTTCACACACCTCCTGCCTCGCCAGAAAAGTCGGTACCGCCTGACATCCAGGCTGCAAACAGGTGACCCCATGTCCCGTGTGGCAGCCGCGCTGAAGGGTTAAAACGACGCCTTGAAATCCTGATACGGAATAACCAAAAACTCATAGTCTTGGACTGTGAGCGGAATGAAGTGATATGTTTGTGTTGATGTCCTTGATGTGTTTTTGCCTGCAGCGCGTGAGCGTGCTGTTTGTTGGCGCACGTCTGGCACCAGCGCCCTTTAAAAAGGCGCATGTAGCTATCAAACAGGTAGCAATAATCCCCACAGACCCGATGACTCCTCTCCACGCGCCACCGCCCCCGCTCACCCAGTGAGCGAAGGGTCTACGGCAGTTTCCTCCGCATTTCAAAGCGTCAGTTTGTGTATCAATGGCTCGGCATGAGCTTGTGTATTGATATTTGAATTGAAGGAAAGCGACCCATGAAACGGATGCTGATCAACGCCACCCAGGCGGAGGAACGCCGCCTGGCGGTGGTGGACGGGCAAAAACTGCTCGACTACGAGATCGAGATTGAAGGACGCGAACAACGCAAGGGCAACATCTACAAAGCCGTGGTGACCCGCGTCGAGCCCTCCCTCGAAGCTTGTTTTGTTGACTACGGCGAAGAACGCCACGGCTTCTTGCCGTTCAAGGAAATCTCCAAACAGTATTTCCAGGCCAACGTCTCGGTCAGCCAGGCGCGCATCCAGGACGTGATCCGCGAAGGCCAGGAACTGCTGATCCAGGTCGAAAAAGAAGAACGTGGCAACAAGGGGGCGGCACTCACCACTTTTGTGTCACTCGCTGGTCGTTATGTGGTGCTGATGCCCAACAACCCTCGTGGGGGTGGTGTGAGCCGCCGCATCGAGGGTGAAGACCGCGCTGAACTCAAAGAAGCGCTGGACCAGCTCGAATACCCCAACGGCATGAGCATCATTGCCCGCACCGCCGGCATCGGCCGCAGTGCGCCTGAGTTGCAATGGGACTTGAACTACCTGCTCAAGCTCTGGAGCGCGATTGACGGCGCTGCCAAGGGTGGCAAGGGCGCCTTCCTGATCTACCAGGAATCGTCTCTGGTGATCCGCGCGATCCGCGACTACTTCAACAACGACATCGGCGACATCCTGATCGACACCGATGACGTGTACGAACAGGCCCAGCAGTTCATGGCGCATGTGATGCCGGAACACGCAGCCCGCGTCAAACGTTACCGTGACGACGCCCCGCTGTTCAGCCGTTTCCAGATCGAACACCAGATCGAAACCGCCTACGCCCGCACCGTGACCCTGCCGTCCGGCGGCGCCATCGTGATCGACCACACCGAAGCATTGGTGTCGGTGGACGTCAACTCGGCACGCGCCATCAAGGGTGGCGACATCGAAGAAACCGCGACCCGCACCAACCTGGAAGCCGCCGACGAAGTGGCGCGCCAGGCCCGTCTGCGTGACTTGGGCGGCCTGATCGTGATCGACTTCATCGACATGGAAGAAAGCCGCAACCGCCGCGAGGTCGAAAACCGCCTGCGCGACGCGCTGCGCCAAGACCGCGCACGGGTGCAGTTTGCCTCCATCAGCAAATTTGGCCTGATGGAAATGAGCCGCCAGCGCCTGCGCCCGGCCCTCAGCGAAGGTGCATCGATTCCCTGCCCGCGCTGCGGTGGCTCCGGCCACATCCGCGACACCGAAAGCTCGGCACTGCAGATTTTGCGCATCATCCAGGAAGAGTCTTTGAAGGACAACACCGCATCGGTGCTGTGCCAAGTGCCGGTCGAAGTGGCCTCGTTCCTGCTGAACGAAAAACGCGGCGAAATCGCCAAGATCGAACTCAAACAGCGCATCAACGTGCTGATGGTGCCCAACAAGTCGATGGAAACGCCCAACTACAAGTTGGAACGCCTGAAACACGACGACCCGCGCCTGGACAACATCACCGCCAGCTACTCGATGGCCGAAGAGGTTGAAGATGCCACTGCGGTGACACGCCGCGCCCAGGAACCCACCAACCGGCAAACCCCGGTCATCAAAGGTGTGTTGCCCGATGCTCCGGCACCGGTGGCACCGCCCAAACCGGCACCGGTCAGCCCAGCACCTGCTGCGGCGCAACAGCCCCCCAAAGCGCCGGTCGCCGCACCGGTCGTGGCCGAAAAAGGCTTTTTTGGCTGGCTCAAGAACCTGTTTGCCCCGGCACCGGTCGCCAGCCCTGCACCCAAGGCAGCGCCAGCCCCTGCCAACGACAAAACAGACGGACGCGGTCCACAAGCCGGTGGCCGCTCGGGCCGCGACGGCAACCGCCGCAACGAAGCCCGGGGTGATCGCCCCGAAGGTGGACGCGGTCCGCGCGGTGAGGGTCGTAACGGCCGCGCCGGCGCAGAAGGTCGTTCCGAAGCTCGCCCGGAAGGCCGTGCCGATGGCCGCCAAGACAACCGTGGTAACCGCAATGAGCGCGGCAACCGGACCGAGCGCGGTGAACGCCCAGAACGGGGTGAGCGCAACGAGCGCGGCCCACGCAATGAGCGCCCGGACAGCCAGGTCAACGCCCTAGCCCCCGAGGCTGGCCGTTTGGACACCAATGCCCAGGTGAGCACCGAAGGCGGTGAGGCCAGCCGCAACGAGCCCCGCCAGGAGCGCAACGGCCGCAACCAGCGCGGTGACCGCCGTCCACCGCGTGGCCCACGCACCGAAGCCGACGGTCGGCCAACGACCGACCTGGCAGAAGCCAGCAGCAGCCCGGTGACGGCTGACAACGAAACCAACGCTGATGACAACCAGCCTGCGGTGGACCAGGCCGACCGAGGCGAGTCTGCACCCCGGGAAAAACGCTCACGTGACCGCTATGGCCGTGAACGCAAACCACGTGGTGAACGTACCGAACGCCCGGCAGCAGACAACGTCGAGGGCAGCGAGGCGCCCAACGCCCGGCCCGTGAACGCAGAGTCCGAAACCGAGCTGCAAGACACACCCCGCAAGTCGTACTTCAGCACACCTGCCGTGACCAGTGCGCCCGCTGTGGCTACAGCAGCCCCGGTGGCTGCTGAGCCAGTCGCCGTAGCCGCTGTCGCCGAGGTGCAACCACCCGTGGCCGCCGTGGCTCCGGCTCCCGTGGCCGCGCCAGCGCCGGTGTTGCCGACGCCGGTTGCTGCAGCACCCGTGCCAGCGCCCAGCGCTGCTGCGAGTACGGGCATGCCCAAGGTGGTGCCTTACAGCCTGCCATTGGAAGAACTGGCACAGTTGGCGCAAAACAGTGGTTTGAACTGGGTCTCTTCCGACGCCGAGAAAGTGGCTGCCGCCCAGGCCGCCATTGCGGCCCAGCCTGAACCGGTGCGGGTGGTGCGTGAACGTCCAGCCCCTGTGGTGATGGACGAGCGCCCGCTGGTGCTGGTGGAAACCCGGCGTGACCTGCGCAACACGACCCTGCCATTCGAGCAATCAGAAGTGCGCTAAGCCCGCATCCCGAAAGGGATGTTTGCTATCAAAAAAGGGCACCTGAGGTGCCCTTTTTTTGTTGGGTGTTGGTTCTCAAGCTGCCGCAGCTTCCTCTGTCAGGACAGGCACAGGCCCAAAAAAACCACGCCGCACCAGCCCGAGATGGCTGCAGGCTTTGTTGCCACCACCACGGCGCGCAAAGTCCACTGCCCGCGCGGTGTTCTCAAGCGCACTCGCGGGGGAGTCATCGGCCCGCACGGTGGTGAAGCCACTGCTCACGGTGACACGGCCCACCAGCGGAAAACGGGTTTTCTCCACATTGGCACGCAGCCGCTCAAACGCCGCCAGCACCAAGGCCTCATCGGGGCAATGCAACAACACCCCATAACTGTCACCGCCAAAGTGGTAGAGACGGTCATAAGTCCTGAAGGTGCTGCTCATCACACGCGCGACCTGCTGCAGCACGTCCTGCATCGCTGCATAACCGTGTTTATCGCTGATCAAGCCATAGTTGTCGATCGACACCGAACCGAGCCAGTAGTTGGCAGGCACGCGGTGGCGGCGCTCCTGCTCACCCACGCTGTCCATGGGCGGCAGGATGCCGTCCAGGTCTTCGAGAACCGCACTGTAAAACGCATCGTCCAGCGATTTGCGATTGAGCAGCCCGGTCAGTGGGTCGCGGTCACTGTATTCCAGCAGGCTGTACATGTTGCGGTAAATCTGGCGCAGGGCATCCACCAGGGCCAGACTGTCTGCGTCCAGGGCCGCGTCCGAATGTAACTCCAGCACACCGGCATCTTCTTGCCGTGAGTCCGAGAACAAGGGCAACAGGGTGATACGCGGACCTTCCGGTCCGGCCCAGGCCACCTCGACCCGCTCACGGGTTTCGAGGCAACGCAGCCGGTCAGAGGCGTCTTCGAGCTTCATCAAGGTCTGGAAATCAACCCGCTGCGGGTCAATCACACGGCCACCCCCTTTGGCGTCGAGCCGGGCCACATCGAGCCAGCGGCTGACGCCCTCCTCGCGCACCACACGGGCGATGACGATGCGCTCCAGGGGCAACAGATCAATCAGCGCTTTGGACAGCGTGAGCTCCAGGAGATCACGGTCACGGTGACTGGTCAGCTTGACAATGTGTTCGATGAATGTGCTCATGCGCAAATCATAGACTCGAACGCTGTTCAAGTCACGCAATTGCTTTGCCGCACACATGGAGCGGGCCTGGCAGGCCCTCAGGGGCTCAGATTTTTGCGGCGCAAGGTGACCTGGGCCGCGTTTCTCCAGGCCAGCAACGCCTGGGCCTCGTCACCCTGGCGTTGCGCCAGTTCGGCCTGGACCTGCCAGGCACGGGTCAACAAACCGGCATCACTGAGCCGAGGCAGGGCCTGGCGGATCAGCTGTTGCGCCTTGCCCCAGAGCTGCAGGTGCAGGCAGGCCACACCGGCCAGGTACTGCAGGTCGGCGTCCCCGGGTGCGGCCAGCTGGGCCTGTTCGATACGAGACAGCCACTGCTTGTCGATGTCTTCCCCGGCGGCAGAAAAGCCGTTTTCCATCACCCGGATCAGGAAAACCTTCTGATCAGGATCCAGCCCTTGTTTAGATTGGGTCATGCGCTCCCAAACCGGTAGCAACCAGGCAAATGCCTGATCCACGGCACCACCCATCCGCAGCAGGCGGCCAGCGGCCGACAGCGCCACCTCTGGCACGTTCTGCTCCAGCGGGTCCAGCTGCGCCCAGACCGCCGCAAGTTGTTCGGGCTCCTGGGTGGTCTGGATGTACTCCAGCGCCAGCGCCCGCTGCAGGCTCAGCGCCGCGCTACCTGAAAACGCCTTGTGTTTGACCAGCAGACGCGCGGTTTCCAAGGCCAGATCGTTCTGCCCGGCCAGGCGCGCCACTTTCAGCCGCAAACGCAGCGCCACGGTTCGGCGTGCCACACCGGCGGGCAACTGCGCCAGCCAGTCCAGCGCGGCAGCGGGGTCGCGCTCTTCCAGCGACCAACGCAGCGCGCGCAGCTGCAGGCCATCGCGGGTGCCACTGGCTTCGGCGCTGGCCGACTGGAGCAGCGCCTGCTGGAAGTGCATCTCGCGCGCTGCCTTGTCTTGCAAAGCTTGTGAGCTTTCGGCCGCCAGCAGATGTGCCATGACCCGCAGCCGGGGTGCATCGGGCCAGAGTTCACCACTGCGTGTCATGACCGCTTCGCGCGCCAGCACCAGCTCGGCAGCCTTGCGGGCGCGGATAAAACGCCCGGCCACCAGATGCGACAAGGCATCGAGCAAGGCCGAGTGCATGATGCGCTCCTGGTAACGCAGCCGCCAGGAACGGGCCTGCCCCGGCATGGCAAACAGCGCGGACAGCGCCTTGAGTGCCACATGCAGCAGTGCAAACACCAGCAGCAGGGTCAGAATCGCCAGATTAAGCGACACATCCACCCGGTGCGGTGGCCAGAACACGGTGATGGTGCCGGGGTTGGTGCTGGCAAACAGCGCCAACGCTACCGCCACCCCAAACAGCCCCAGGAACCACAAGGTGAGCCGCATGGCTTAGCGCCCCGCTGCCGCTGTGGCCAGCACCGCCAGGGTGTCGTCCACGCGAGGAATTTTGAGCTGGCGCATCTGCAGCTGCACCTGCTGAAGCAGCGTCGTTGCCACACGGGTGCTGCGCGCGCGCTCATCAAAATACTTGCTCAGACTGTCCTGCGCCACACCCAAATCAGCGCGGGCGGCATCGACCTGGCGCGACAACAGGCCCAGGCGGGCGTTGAGTAACTTGAGCTTGAGGTTCTCACGCACAAAAAACGACTGTTCGGGCGACAACAGGGCGGCGTCTGGGGACTCGATGCGGCTCACCCGCACCAGGTTGCGTGCCTCCCCCAGCACCTGTTGCAAGGCCTGTTGCCACTGGTCCAGTGGTTTGGAGGCCGCCGTTTGTGGCTTGTCGGCCATCTTGTGCAAAGGCATCACCGCATTGGCCAGCGGCAGCTCATCGGCCAGGCGCACCAGCTCGTCAAGCTTGACCAGCATGCTCGGGGTGTCACTCACCGCCGCTGACTTGACACGTTCGATGTCACGCGCCAGCGCACGCTGCAGCAATGCCAGGCGCGGCTGGGCGGCACGTGCCACCCGCTGATCGGCACTTTTGAGCGCCGCCAGCAGCGGCTCGACCGTGCCGGTCAACTCCGCCTGCTGCTGCGCCAGACGCAGGGCCGCCTCGATATCCACCACCAGGTTTTCGTCACGCGAGCGCGACAGGCTTTGCATCAGTTCATCAAGCTGACTGCGCTGCAGGGCCACCTCACTCAGGCGCGCATCGAGCACCGCAACCCGGGTCACAGTCTCCTGTGCCATCGCCAAGGCCTGCTTGGACAGGGCCTGAGCTTCTTGTGACTTGCCCTGGGCGTCGGCGCTTTGCATCGCCAGTTGTTCCTGGATGTTGCTGACCTTCTGCCACAGCAGCACCGTCGCCAGCACACAAATCACCAGCAAGGCACCCAGCCAGAGCAGGGGGTTGCGGCCTGGCGCCACAGCGGCTTGGGTGGGGCTGGCGGGCTGCGGAGCAGCCTCGGCCGCTGCCGGGTCCGGAGGCACATTCACGCCGTTGGCATCTGTTGGATTGACATGGGTCATGCCAATGATTCTATCGAGGCAAGAACATGGGCCAAGGTCGGGCGTGACTCACACACCATGGCAAAGCCCAGATCACGCGCGGCCTGAGCAATCCGGGCATGGGTGGCCAGGGCACGCGCCTGCGCCCAGCTCTGGCCAGGCAGCAGGCTGGACAAATGGCCCACCGCCTCGGCGCTGCTGAACAACCAGACGGAGCCATCGCTGGCGGCTTGTGTTGCCAGGGCACGTTCAGTCGGGCCCCACACTGGCGCGCCGCGCTGGTAAGCCACGACAAAATCCACCTCGACCCCGGCCTGGCGCAGGGTTTGCGCCAGCCAGTCGCGGCCCACCCCGGGTGTGGCGGGCTGGTCGACACTGTCAGGCTTGTCGCCGTCGTCGTCTCGGGTATCACCACGCACAATCAAGACCCGGGCGCCAGGACCCACCTGGCCCTGCACCTGTTGCCACAGCGCTTCGGAGTCAAACTGGCCGCCATCGGCGGGTGGCGCATCCACCCTCTGCGCGGGCAGGCCCTGCGCCAGCAAGGCTGCGTGGGTGCCGGGGCCTGTGCACCACGCTCTTGTTTCAGGAGCTATCCTCCCTTTGTATAAAAGGGCTGCAGCCTGATTGGATGCAAAAAAATGATTGACCGCGTGGTTGCTGACAAACATCACGGCGGTGTAGTCGCGCCAATGCTGGCCGACGGCCTGCAGCGCCGATGTGTCGGCAAGGGCGCTGGTTTCCAGCAGCGGCAGGGCCAGCGCCTCACAGTGCGGAGAGAGCAACTTGACCCAACGCGCAGCCTGTGGCTGCACCCGGGTCACGATCACACGCATGGCTTATTGCCCGATCAGGGCCTTGTCCAAATGGTCGAGGCGGCCACCTTGGGCCAGCACACCGGCCTTCAACGCGTCAGCCACACGCTGGCCCAAGGCCGCAGCGCTGGCCTGGTCCGTGACCGGTCCGGTGGCATTCGCGCGCACCAGCGGCAGCTTGTTCTCGGTGTCACCCCAGGCGGCGTTGATGGTCAGCACATCACCTTGCAGCGTGGCAAAGGCAGCCAGCGGCATCGAGCAGCTGCCGCCCATGGCGCGGCTCACCGCACGTTCGGCCGCCACCGCGAGCCAGGTCGGCTGGTGGATCAGCGGGGTGAGTGCGGCGGTGATCTCGGTGCCGTCGGTGCGTACCTCGATGCCTAGTGCGCCTTGGCCAGCGGCGGGCAGCATCACTTCGGGCTCGAAAATGTCACGGATGCGGTCTTCGAGCTTCAAGCGCTTGAGGCCGGCAGCGGCCAGCACAATCGCGTCATATTGGCCTTCGTCGAGCTTGCGCAGGCGGGTATCGAGGTTGCCACGCAAGGGCTCGATCTTGAGGTCCGGGCGCAGCGCACGCAGCAATGCGACGCGACGCAGGCTGGAGGTACCCACCACCGCGCCTTGCGGCAGCGCGGCCAGGTTGGCGTAACGGGGCGAGACAAAAGCGTCGCGCGGGTCTTCGCGCTCCATCACACAGGCCAGGGCAAAACCAGGGGGCAGCTCCATGGGCACATCCTTGAGTGAATGCACCGCCAGGTCGGCACTGCCGGCCTCCAGCGCCACCTCCAGCTCTTTCACAAACAGACCCTTGCCACCGACTTGGCTCAAGGCGCGGTCCAGAATCTGGTCACCCAGGGTGGTCATACCCAGAATGCTGACCGTATGACCCATACCCGTCAAAATGGCCTGTACATGCTCAGCCTGCCACATGGCCAAGCGACTTTCTCTGGTGGCAATCGTGAATGTGCTCATAAGTGTGTGGCGCGTAGCCGTAACCTTTTTGTAATAGCGATGCAGTCGAGAATGCTAGCATGAGTCTTGCTTGAAAATAGCATGCTCAACCACAGAACTGCCATGACAAAAACCAGCTCCCCACGCCCCAAAACCAGCCCCATCAGCACCGAGCAACCCCTGATCGACGACATCCGCCTGCTGGGTCGCATTCTGGGTGACGTGATTCGCGAGCAAGAGGGCGAGGCCGCCTTTGAACTGGTCGAGAAAATCCGCCAGTTGTCCGTCGCGTTTCGCCGTGATGCCGACCACGAGGCCGACAAGGCCCTGAGCAAGCTGCTCAAGTCGCTCAGCGGGGACAAAACCGTGAGTGTGGTGCGTGCCTTCACCTATTTCAGCCACCTGGCCAACCTGGCCGAGGACCGCCACCACATCCGCCGCCGCGCCATCCACCAGCGCATGGGCGCAGTGCGCGAAGGCAGCATCGGCAAAACACTGCAGCGCCTGGCCGAAGGCGGCATCACACCGCAGGCCATCAGCGCGATGCTGGCGCACAGTTATGTCTCGCCGGTGTTGACCGCCCACCCGACCGAGGTGCAGCGCAAAAGTATTCTGGATGCCGAGCGCGACATCGCCAAACTGCTGGCGCAGCGTGATGACATCCTGGCCCAGGCCCTGGCCTACCAGGTGCCCAACGACGCACTCACCCCCCAACAACTGGCCGACAACGAGGCCCAGTTGCACGCCCGGGTGCTGCAGCTGTGGCAAACCCGGCTGCTGCGTTTTTCCAAACTCACCGTGGCCAACGAGGTGGACAACGCGCTGAGTTATTACGAATCAACCTTCCTGCGCGAGATCCCGCGCATCTACGCCCACCTGGAACAGGCGTTGGGCCAGCAGCCGATTGCCAACTTCCTGCGCATGGGCCAGTGGATTGGGGGTGACCGCGACGGCAACCCGAATGTCAACGCCCACACCCTGGAGCACGCCCTGAGCCGCCAGGCCGATGTGGCGATCCGCCACTACCTGGCCGAGATCCACCTGCTGGGCGGTGATCTGTCGCAGTCGGCCATGCTGATGGCGTTTTCGCCCGAGATGCAGGCCCTGGCCGAGTGCTCAGCCGACACCAGCGAACACCGCAAGGATGAACCCTACCGCCGCGCGCTGATTGGTGTGTACGCCCGCCTGGCGGCCACCCTCAAGGCGCTGACCGGCACCGAGGCGCCGCACTACGCGGTGCCACCCCAAAACCCCTACGCCAGCGCACAAGAGCTGCTGGCCGACCTGAAGGTGATTGAGGCCTCGCTGCTGGCGCAACATGCCCAGGCACTGGTGACCCAGCACCTGCAGCCGCTGATGCGCGCCATCCAGGTGTTTGGTTTCCACCTGGCCACGGTCGACCTGCGCCAAAGCTCCGACCAGCACGAAGCGGTGCTGACCGAGCTGCTGGCCCAGGCCCGCGTCACCCCCAACTACGCCGGTCTGGACGAAGAAGCCAAATGCCAGCTGCTGCTCAAGCTGCTCAACGAAACCCGGCCTTTGCGTGTGGTCGGTGCGCCCTACAGCGAACATACGCTCAGCGAAATTGCCATTTTTGAGGCCGCCAAAACCATGCGCGAGCGCTACGGCGCCCAGGCCATTCGCCACTACATCATCAGCCACACCGAAACCGTGAGTGACTTGCTGGAGGTGATGCTGCTGCAAAAAGAAGTGGGCCTGATGCGCGGCACGCTGGACTGTGACAACGCCACCTGTGACCTGATTGTGGTGCCGCTGTTTGAGACCATCGACGACCTGCGCCACGCCGCGCCGATCATGAAAACCTTCTACGCCCTGCCCGGCATCCTGGCCATGGTGCAGCGCGGCCATGCCGACCAGTATGGCGAGCAGGACATCATGCTGGGCTACTCCGACAGCAACAAGGACGGCGGCATCTTCACCAGCAACTGGGAGCTGTACCGTGGTGAACTGGCGTTGGTGGAGGTGTTTGACGAGATCAACCGCGACCACCCGACGCCTGATGACAAGGAATTCATCCAGCTGCGCATGTTCCACGGCAGGGGCGGCACGGTCGGGCGCGGCGGCGGCCCCAGCTTCGAAGCCATCCTGGCGCAGCCCCCGGGCACCGTGCGCGGCCAGATCCGCCTGACCGAACAAGGTGAGGTGATTGGCTCCAAATACGCCAACCCCGAAATTGGCCGTCGCAACCTGGAAACCCTGGTCGCTGCCACGCTGGAAGCCACCCTGTTGCACCCGACCCAGGCGGCTGAGCCGGCGTTTCTGGAAGCTGCGGCCGAGTTGTCGCTGGCCAGCATGGCGGCCTACCGGGCGCTGGTGTACGAGACCCCGGGCTTCACCGACTACTTTTTTGGCGCCACACCGATCCGCGAAATTGCCGAACTCAACATCGGCTCACGCCCGGCCTCGCGCAAAGCCACGCAAAAGATTGAAGACCTGCGCGCCATTCCCTGGGGCTTCAGCTGGGGCCAGTGCCGTTTGACCTTGCCGGGCTGGTACGGCTTTGGTTCGGCGGTGGAACAGTTCCTCAAACCTCTGGGCGACAAAACACCGGCCAAGCAGCAAAAGAAACAGCTGGCGCTGCTGCAAACCATGGAACACCAGTGGCCCTTCTTCAAAACCCTGCTGTCCAACATGGACATGGTGTTGGCCAAGAGTGATTTGGCGCTGGCCAGCCGTTACGCCGAGCTGGTGACCGACAAAAAACTGCGCAAGAAGATCTTCACCGCGATCGAGCAGGAATGGCAGCGCACCACCCATGCGCTGGAGCTGATCACCGGGGACAAACAGCGTCTGGCGCACAACGCAGCGTTACAACGCTCGATCCGCCACCGCTTCCCGTACATCGACCCACTGCACCACTTGCAGGTGGAGCTGGTGCGCCGCCACCGTGCTGGCCTGAGTGATGAACGTGTCAAACGCGGCATCCACATCTCGATCAACGGGATCGCGGCGGGCCTGCGCAACACGGGCTGATGGGTGGGGCTTAACCAGCTGGCCTGATGGCTGGCTGGTTGACTCAAAAACAATAGCTATCAGCCCTTATTGCAAAAGGGCTAGAGGCCAAAAATGCATCTAAACCCCGGACAAAGCCGACTGGCGGCTCAGGGCGCAGGTGTCTGCCCGCTGCGGGCAAACACCAAAAAATCCTCGGGTAACAGCGGTTTGGCAAAGAAGTAGCCCTGGCCAAAGTCACAGCCTGCTTCTTGCAGCAGGTCTTTTTGCAACCGGGTTTCGATGCCCTCGGCCACCACCTGTATGCCCAGCTCATGCGCCATCTGGATGATGGCTTTGCACAGCGTCAGGTTTTTGCTGCCTGGCGCCAGATCCCGCATGAAGGACTGGTCGATCTTGAGGAAATCAATGTCAAAGCGGTGCAGGTAGGCCAGTGACGAGTAGCCGGTGCCAAAGTCGTCCAGCGAAACCCGCATGCCCTCCTGGCGCAAGCTCAGCAGCTGGCGTTGGACGGACTCTGACGCATCCAGCAGCAAACCTTCGGTGATCTCGACCACGATGGCTTCAGGCGCGATGTTGTCGGCCTTCAGGTGCTCGGCCCAGCTGGGGGTCGGCCCGGTTTTGCTCTGGAACTGCAGCGGCGACTTGTTGACGGCAATCTGCATGTCGGGATGCAACTCGCTGCGCCACAGGCGCACCTGCTGCGCGGCCGTGTGAAAGACCCAGTCTCCGATCTCGTTGATCAGGCCCATCGACTCCGCCAGCGGGATGAACTCACACGGCGGAATCAGGCCACGCTGCGGGTGTTGCCAGCGGATCAGCGCCTCGGCCTTGTGGATGCTGCCATCTCTGAGGTTCACCACCGGTTGGTACACCAGGTAAAACTGCTGCTGCTCCAGCGCCACATGCAAGTCACTGGCCATACGCAGCCGTTTGTGGGCACGCTCCTGCAACGCGCTGGTGAAGAAACAGAAGCCGTTTCTGCCGTGGGACTTGGCTTCGTACATGGCCTGGTCGGCCAGTTTCAGCAGCTCGTCGAAGCTCTCCCCGTTTTGCGGGTACAGCGCCACGCCGATGCTGGCAGACACAAACACCCGGTGGCCGCCCAGATCAAAGGCATCGCCAAAACTGGTGACAATTTTTTGCGCAATGTCCCCCACGTCGGCGCAAGGCAGCAAGTCCGTCAGAATCACCGCGAACTCGTCCCCCCCCATGCGTGCCAGGGTGTCGGTGCTGCGCAGACAGGTTTCCACACGCCGTGACACCTGCACCAGCAGCTGGTCACCAAAGGCATGGCCCAGGCTGTCGTTGACCTCCTTGAACTGGTCCAGGTCAATGATCAGCAGCCCCAGCCCGTGACCATGGCGTTTGTGGGTGTTGAGCACCTGCTCCCAGCGGTCGCGCAACATGCGGCGGTTGGGCAAACCGGTGAGCGCGTCAAAATTGGCTTGTTGCCAGATCAGCGCCTCGGCTTTTTTGTGCTCGGTGATGTCGTGGGCGATGCCATAGGTGCCAATGATGCCCCCGTTGGCGTCACGCAAGGGCATCTTCATCGAGACGTTCCAGGATTCACGACCATCCTGCCAAACCTCGTGGTGCAGCTGGTTGAACACCGGAGCGCCGGTGCGCATGATCTCCAGCTCCTCACGCAGCGTCTGGGCCGCATGTTCGGCCGAGTAGAAGTCGGCATCCGATTTGCCCACCGCCTGGGCCGGGTCGTCCAGGCCATAACGTTTGGCCAGGCTGGTGTTGATGCGGATAAAGCGGCTGTGGCGGTCCTTGAAAAAAATCTGGTCGGGCACACTGTCCATCATCGAGTGCATCAGGTCGCGCTCATGCTGAGCCGACAGGTTCTCCAGGTGGCTGCCGGTCACATCGCGCCATTGCGACACAAAGCCCAGATCTTCTACCCCCACGATGTGCCGGTAGGCGATGCGCTCGAGCCAGCGGCCATCTTTCAGGTGGAAGTAGTTGGGTTTTTGCGAGACCGCATCCTGCTCGATCAGGCGCAGCGCAAAAGCATCTTTTTCAGGGTTGGCGAGCAGATTGACCTGGTACTCAAAACGCTCGCTGCTGGTCATGCAAAACGCACTTTGCTCTGAAAACCCCCAGATGCGCAGGTACTGATCATTGGCAAACAGCAGCTCGTAACACGCATCCATGAGGGCAATGCCGTCCGGATGGGAACGCAAAATGGCTTCCGCCCAAAGATGCGCCTTCATCTTGCCAAGGAAAAAACTGAGGCTGACGCCATGTTCTGGTGCTCCCTTGCTGGCTTGTTTGCCAAACGATTGTTCGGGCCTGATGGCCCCAGGGTGTCTCCTGCCCTCGGCTCTGGCGCTGACGCTAGCAGCCCAACACCAGCTTCACAGCTCCGGATTGACCTGAGAGGGGCAAGTCAGATGCCGCGTGCCATCATAAACATCTTTCCAAACCACCGCAGCCACGCGTGGGCATGGGCAGGTCCCCCATCGAATGGGCGCCCGGCGCGTAGGCAGACAAAGCCGCCCCCAGCACCTCAGCCAGCAGCGCTGGCACGTACCACCGCCAGAGAGCGAACAAACACATAGCCCGGCCAAAAAGATGGCCAAAAAAGCGTCAGGCACCTGCGGGCAGCTCGCACGGTAAGCTATTACCCTTTGAGTTTTGGATGGATAGGACGGTTGAGATGTTGATGATGAGCCACACAAAGAGTCTGGAGAATCTGGCAAAGATGCGCGACGCGGCCCAAGTTCTGGTCGGTGCGCTGGAGATGGTTGGCGCCCATGTGAAGCCCGGCGTGAGCACCGCTTTTCTCGACAAACTCTGCCACGACTACATCGTTGACCATGGCTGCGTGCCGTCCTGTGTGGGTTACGAAGGGTATCAACATGCCACCTGCATCTCGGTGAACCATGTGGTGTGCCACGGCATTCCGGGCGACAAAACCTTGAAAGACGGCGACATGCTCAACATTGACGTGGTGGCCGCGCGTGACGGCTGGCACGCCGACAGCAGCGCCATGTACTTCGCAGGCCAACCCAGCATCGCCGCCAAACGGCTGGCCACCATCACCCAGGAAAGCCTCTACCTTGGCATTCTGGAAGTCAAACCCGGCGCGCCCTTGGGCAACATCGGCGCGACGATCCAGGCCCACGCGGGCAAACACGGCTACAGCGTGGTGCGCGACTTTTGTGGCCACGGCATTGGCGCGGCCATGCATGAGGAACCCGAAGTGCGGCACTTTGGCAAACGTGGCAGCGGTGACCTGATGTTGCCGGGCATGACCTTCACGATTGAACCCATGCTCAACGCCGGTCGGCCCGATGTGCATGTGCTGTCGGACGACTGGACGGTGGTCACCAAAGACCACAGCCTGTCGGCCCAGTGGGAACACACGGTGCTGGTCACCAACACGGGATTCGAGATCCTGACGCTGCGCCCCAGTGAGGTCGAGCGTTGGGACAAGTTCAAAGCCGCCCACGGGCGATAGTTGTCGACAAGCCGTTTGTTTTAAAAACAATAGCTACCAGCCCTTATTGAATAAGGGCTAGAAGGCCAAAAGGTTTGTGAACTGGGTAAACACCAGGCGAACAGCGGGTGCCGCTAGATCGTCGGCACCGTACCCCCGTCGATCAGATACTCCGCACCAGAGATCGAACCCGCGCGGGGTGACACCAAAAAGCTGATCAGGTCCGCCACCTCCTGGGGTTTGGCAGGTCGGCCAAGTGGAATCCCCCCCAGCGACTGCATGATGATCCGCTTGCCAACCTCGGCATCCGTGCCGGCTTGGGCTGCCACGCGCTCGACCAGTGCGATGGCGGCGTCGGTCTCGATCCAGCCGGGTGCAACGCTCAGCACACGAACGCCCTTTGGCGTCACCTCTTTCGACAAGGCCTTGCTGTAGGTGGACAAGGCCGCCTTGGCCGCCGCGTAGGCGGTGGTGGACTCCGGCAGCGGCAGCAGACGCTGGATAGAACTGACGTGCACGATCACACCCGAGCCCTGGGCCAGCATGGCGGGCAGCAACGCCCGGTCCAGGCGCACGGCAGGCATCAGGTTCTGGTTCAGCTCTTTGAACCACTGCGCATCGTCCAGGGCCGCAAAACCGCCGCCCGGCGCGCTGGAGCCACCCACCACATTGACCAGGATGTCCACCCCGCCCCATTGGCTGAGCACCGCCTGCGCGACCTCGGCTGCACCCTCTGCGGTCGACACGTCAGCCGCCACATACAACACGCCGTCAACCGGGTGCACAGGCGCAGAGCGCGCCGTGGCCATCACCCGCACACCGGCATCCCACAAAGCGTGCACCACCGCGGCGCCCACGCCTTTGGTGCCACCGGTGACCAGCGCCCGCTTGCCCTGTAATTGAAGATCAAAGCTCATACGTTGATCTCCAGCGCAGAGATCAGGCCGCGCTCCAGGCGAAAGTGGTAACGCAGATCAACCGGGCTGCCGGGAAAGTTGCCCACAACCCGGCTGGTGACGGTGTGGCAGCCCTCTCGCTGCTCCAGCGCGGTGGGTTCATTGGTGTAGGTGTACTTGGCCGATGCCGCGGCCTTCCACGCCTGGATGGCGTCGAGACCGCTGTAGGTGTGGCCCTCGTCCTTCACCACAGCGTGGGTTGTGAAGCATCGGGCCAGCGCTTCAGGGTTTTGTTGGTCTGCCGCAAAGTAGGCAGCAATGGGATCGGGAAGGTGCAAAGTGCTCATGGTGACGAACTCCTGGGTTGGTGAAGTGGTGAGGATGCACCTGCCCTACAAATTAGTGAATAGCCTAGAATTTGAATGAGTTATGTAGAAAGAAATACACAATGCGTGGATCGGACTTTGCGGAACTGAGGGCTTTTGCCGCCGTGGTCGAGCGCGCGAGCTTTGCCCGCGCAGCAGAGCACCTGGGCCTGTCGCCCTCAGCGCTGAGCCAGACGATCCGCCAGCTTGAGGAGCGCCTCGGCGCGCGGCTGTTGAACCGCACCACACGCAGCGTGGCACCCACGGCAACCGGTCAGCAGCTCTACCAACGCATCGCCCCGCTGTTTCAGGACATGGCCGATGCGGTGGCCGAGGCCAGCGCGGCGGCGGGCAGCATGAGCGGCACACTGCGCATCAACACGCTGGGCATGGCCGCCCGCCAGGTCATTGCGCCGCGCCTGGGTCGCTTTCACCAGGCACACCCTGAGTTGCTGCTGGACATCGTGGTGGACGACGGGCTCAGCGATATCGTTGCTGGCCGCTTCGACGCGGGCATCCGTGTGGGCCAACGGCTTGAGAAGGACATGATCGCCGTGCGCCTGACCCCCGACGTGAAGATGATCGCCGTGGCGTCACCGGACTACCTGGCGCGCCGTGGCACGCCGCAGTCCCCCGCCGACCTGCATAACCATGCCTGCATCAACTGGCGCCTTCAGATGGATGGCCAAGCCTCTCGCTGGGAGTTCGAGAAAAAAGGAGTGCGGCTCGACATCGCCGCAGAAGGGCCACTGGTCACCAACAACTCGGATATCGGTGTTGCCGCAGCGCTGCAAGGGATGGGCATTGCCTATGCCTTCGAACGCCTAAGAGTGGATGACCATCTGGCCCAAGGACAGCTGGTGCAGGTGCTTGCCGATTGGTCCATCACACGGCCAGGGCTATTCCTGTACTACTCAAACCGCCGCCACCCCTCACCGCTTTTGAGCGCTTTTATCGATTGTTTGTTGGATCGTGATTTGGCCGAATCCCAGCAAATGTCCAGTGTCCCATCGCTCTAACCGCTCATAGAACCGCAGCTCTTTCTAGAAGGAGATATTGCTGAGTGTCGGAGCTAGTGCAAGTCAATACAAATTACAGAATGGCCCCGAAGCCGCCGTTCAAAAATTCGGATCCAAGGCTTTCGAGCTGACATTCAGCGCAAGCTACAGTGCCGACCAGATTGCCGAGGCGCCAACGGGCGCACTTGGCCAGCGAGTCACCGCGCGGTCTTGGCATTCGGTTCGTGACTTCGTCCCAGACCGTCCAAAAAGCCCTTCCACTAAACTAAAAGGATTGAGGAAAATGAGCTTGGTCTCAAAGGTGAGTCCAACTAAGTCCAGCCGGTGCATGTTGTCACTAGCGACGCCCAAGAGGGGCCGGGCCGATACTGGATAAGCGACGTGCTCATCAATGTTACGAAAATTCGTCTGGAGATTGCATCACATGGCTCTGAAGAAGCTGTCTTATATCGAGTACGAGGGTGAGGCCCGCCAGTGGACGCTGAAGCCACTCGACTTCGGGACGTCGAATCTTGTGGTCGGCAAGAACGCCACAGGCAAGTCTCGACTCATCAATGTGACCACCAGCCTGATGATGATCCTCACCGGGAGGCGCACCGCAGAGAATTCTGGGGCAGGCCACTACTATGCAGAGTTCTTAATCAATGGCATCAAGTACGTCTACGAACTGGCAACCAAGCAGAAGGCTGTTCTCCTTGAACGTCTATCGGTGAACGGCGAACCAAGATTGGAGCGAGACGCCTCTGGCGAGGGTAAGGTCTACTACGAAAAAGAGGGCAAATTTCTCGACTTCAGTATGGAGGCTACGGCTATCGCCTTCCAGGGTCGGAAAGACCGACTACAGCATCCATTTATCGTTGAGCTCGCCGATTGGGCAGAGGCGTCTGCCACATATGCTTTTGGCGGCGAGTTCGGGAAGCTGACATTTATGATGGAGTCCAGCGTCCAAACACAGTCCAATGGTCAGTCCTCAGGTGGAGATGAACCCAACAACCCACTGAAGACCTACCTTGATGGTTGGCGCCAATTTGGCGAACCGTTCGATGAGGCAATCGTGGAGGATATGCGTGCACTGGGTTTTCCTGTCACGGCCGTTCATGCTGAGCAATTGGACTCAACGATCCTATCTCCAGCGCCGCAGGCCTCTCTGATCGCATTGGCTCTGGTCGAAGAAGGTGTTACCGATCACGTCACGCAACTGACGATGTCTCAGGGCATGTATCGTGCCCTGGCCTTGACCATCAAGCTGAATTGGGCAACCTTTACTGGCAAACGCGGTTTGATCCTGATTGATGATTTGGGCGAAGGCCTAGACTACGAACGGTCGTGCAAAGCGATTGAGCTGACGATGCAGAAGGCCGAACAAGGCGGCGCCCAAGTAATCGTCACAAGCAATGATCGCTTCGTGATGAATGCGGTCCCCCTTGAGAGCTGGGTTGCGCTGAAGCGGGATGGCAGCACAGTGGAAGGCTTTACTGCCCGTAATTCACCGGAAGCGTTCAAAAATTTTCGATATACAGGTCTGAGCAACTTCGACTTCTTCACATCGCAGTCTTTTCACTAGCAAATGACCAAAGTTGCGGTTTTCGTCGAAGGTCTGACAGAGACCGAGCTGACAGTCGAGTTGCTCATCTCCCTTTGCGGCAGACGTGGCATCGCAATTGATCTGCACAAGCAGTTTGGTGGAACACTACATTTCTTGGAGTCACGCGGCGCAAACGGAGCCGCCCTTTCAGCTTTGGTTGCAAACTGCTCGACTGATGGTCAGGTTAAGACGCAGATTCTGGATCGCTATACAGGATTGGTCGCTCAGGGCTACACACGAATCGTCGGCGTTAGGGATGTGTATCCATTTCTCCGAGGCGAGATTCCGGCATTGGAAGCAGCGAAGCATGTCGGTCTGCCGGCTGGACCGGTTCCCATCGACCTACACTACGCAGAGATGGAAGTCGAGGCGTGGTTCCTGGACGAGATTACGCACTTCGAACGCATACATGCTGGCTTGACCGTTCCACGTTTGGTGGCGGCAGGCTTTGATGTCGCCAAATGCTACGGGCACACATGGGACCATCCCGCCGCGACCTTGAACGCGATCTACCAGCTCGAAGGGCGGGCTTGGAGAAAGACCGGGGACCATATACGTAGAACAGTCCAAGCGCTTTGTATGGAGTCGCTCTACACGAACGCCCGCTTAAGATCGGCCAGCCTATCAGCCTTCATCGGAAGTCTTGAAGCTGCGCTGTTTCCACCGACACTGGCTACAACGTAACCGTCGTTTCGCCTGGCCTCATGACCGCCTCAATCTGTCCTCTGAGCGGCGAGGTGTATGCCCTGTTCTGCACGAAGGACAGGTATCGGAAAAATCTAATACTACTGAGCCAGTCGACTCTGCCAAGATTTGCCATCAAGGTACAGCCAAGCAGGCATCCCCTAACCGACCGGTGACACACATAGCAACTGATTGGCACCGGCGCGCGATCAATGACCATTAAGGCCCCCCGCTCGCGGCATCAACAACGAACGGCATTACTCGGTCTGTAACGAAAACTCCTTAGCGATAAAGTGAACCAGCAATCGAGCCAATTTATGTACCGGTAGCGATCATTCATGAAAGACGGCACATGGCCCCAACCGGATGCTCATTTTTTCATTTGACCAACAGCGCCCACTACCTCTCTGTCATCTGCCCCCTAGACTTCGGGTGCCCACGTTCGATCTCCAACGACGCCCGCCAGCAGGGGATGGGTTGGGGTGGCGGCCGATTTCTGGGCCTTTGACAGTATGAGGCCGCCGCCCCAACCCATCTCCTGCCAACCACAACCGTTCTAGTTGGGGCTTTTTCAAGCCATGCCATACTTCGACCCATCCGGTTGTGTGCCCTGCCTTTTGTTCCATGTCCCCTTCGCAACGAACACCAGCCAGCCCACCCACCGATGGCGTTACGCCCCAGGCCCTGACGGCGCTACAGTGATGGACCCATCCGCCCTGTTGTCTATATAAGAAATCTGCCTCCAGCCCTTATTCATAAAGGGCCAATAGCTATACAAACAGTAGTTTTACACCCGCCTTCAGCCCCTCCACCCCATGCTTCAGAAATTCTCGTTCCGGCAACTCCTGGTGATCGCGTTTTTGCTGATTGCCGCTTTGCTGGGGGCCGCCTCACTGCGCGCCCTGTTCACGCTGGAAGAGCTCACGCTGCAAAGCCGCGACGGCGCGGCGCGCTCGCTGGAGCTGGGCCAGCTGGCCCAGTCGCTCAGTGAGCTGAGTGTGTCGATGGAGCGCACCTCGCGCCAGTCGGTGGTGCTGGATGACCGCGTGCTGCGCACCCGTGTGGCCGAGCAGGCGCGCGAAGCCACCACGCTGTTGGACAGTCTGAGCACCGCAGGCCTGTCGCACGAACGCGCGCAGCAATGGCGCGCGCATGTGCAGACTGTCAACGATCTGTTGACCGGCCCGCCCGAGACCGCGCTGGACCGGGAGCGCGAGTTGGCGCAAAGCTTTCGTGAACTGGCCAGCGTTAATGCGGCCGTGGCGGTGCAGGTGCAAAAGATCATCCAGCAGCGCAACCAGGCGCTGGAGGCCAAGCTCGAAGACAGCCGCAGCCACTTGGCGCAGCAGGTCACCTGGGCCATCGTGCTGGCGGTGGCCATGGCACTGGCGTTTGGTGTCTGGTTCACGGTGCCGCTCAAGCGGCTGGAAAACGCCATTGTGGACCTGGGTGAGAACCGGCTCGATGAGACCATCACCATCCGGGGGCCGGCTGACCTGGCCATGGTTGGCCAGCGGCTGAACTGGTTGCGCCTGCGCCTGGTGGAACTCGATGCCGACAAATCACGCTTTTTGCGCCATATTTCGCATGAACTCAAAACCCCGCTGGCCTCGCTGCGCGAAGGCGTCTCGCTGCTGGAAGACAGTGTGGCCGGTGAACTCAACCGCGAACAGCGCGAAATTGCCCAGATCCTGCGCCACAACACCAATGTGTTGCAGGGCCAGATTGAAGACCTGTTGCGCTTCAACACCGCCGCGTTTGAGGCGCGCCAGTTGCACCGCCAGACCATTGATCTGCTGCAGCTGATGGAAGCCCAGGCAGACGCCCAGCGCCTGCAGTGCCGCGCCCGCGAACTCACCGTCACGGTGGTCGGCCAGCCCACGCTGGTGCAGCTGGACCCCGACAAGATCGGCACGGTGCTGGCCAACCTGTTGTCCAATGCCATCCGTTACTCTCCGCTCAAAGGGGTGATCCGCCTGGAGCTGAGCACGCTGCCGCGTCTGGTGCGCATCGACATCCACGACCAGGGTGTGGGGGTGGCGCAGGCGGACCGTGAGCGGATTTTTGAGCCGTTTTACCGTGGTGAACGCCAACCGACCGACGTGGTGCGCGGCAGTGGTATTGGCCTGTCCATCGTGTATGAGTACATTGCCGCCCACGGCGGGCGCATCGAGCTGCTGCCCGCCCCCGTGGGTGCCCATTTCAGAATCGAGTTACCCCATGTTTTTAAACCCTGATTGTTGTGCGCGGCCCCCTCGTCGCCTGCGCCGAGCCGGAT
Source organism: Rhodoferax fermentans (assembly GCF_002017865.1). Taxonomy (NCBI): domain Bacteria; kingdom Pseudomonadati; phylum Pseudomonadota; class Betaproteobacteria; order Burkholderiales; family Comamonadaceae; genus Rhodoferax; species Rhodoferax fermentans. The sequence continues at coordinate 1,192,808 of NZ_MTJN01000002.1, forward strand.
TGTTGACCTCTGTCGCGCTGGTCATGTTGACGGCAGGTTGCGCCAGTTCCGTCGGTCAGGGCGGCAGTGCGACGGTGCACCCAGCCGCCACGCCAGCGCTGCCCGCCAGCTCGGTGCTTTGCCAGCCGACACCGCCGGTGGCACACACTGCACCGCAGACGTCTGAGCCCGTCCTCAGCCTGCTGGTGTATGCCGAGCGGGTGCGGCGCATGCAGCCCGCAGAATGGAGCCAGGAAGTGACCCGGCTCGGCGACGCAGCCAGCCCCACCGACCAGGTGCAGCTGGCCCTGGTGCTGAGCCAGTTTCGCCAGTTGCCAGAGTACCAGCGTGCCCAGGACTTGCTGGGCCGGGTGCTGGCCAACCCCAGCGCACAAGCGCTGCACCCGCTGGTGGGCCAACTGGCCTATCGCCTGGGGGAGCAACGCCGCCTGGAAGATTTGCTGGACAAACAAAACCAGCAGACGCGTGAGCTGCAGCGCAGGCTCGACCAGACCACCGACCGGCTGGAAGCCCTCAAGGCGATCGAGCGCAGTCTGACCAGCCGCCCACCCCAAACCCCGGCCTCCAACAGCCGTGGCAACCACACGCCCGCGCCATGAGCCCGCCGCTGAACACACCGCCCGCACCCGGGCCCCACCTGCTGGTGGTGGATGACGACGCCGACATGCTGCGCCTGCTCACCATCCGGCTCACTGCCGCCGGGTACCGGGTCAGTGCGGTGCGCTCTGCCGAGGACGCTTTGACCCAGTTGTCTATCGAGCGGCCCCAGCTGGTGCTCAGTGATGTGCGGCTGCCGGGCCGCGACGGCCTGGCGCTGTTTGACGACATCCGTACCCAGCACCCCTCGCTGCCGGTGATTCTGCTGACCGCCCACGGCACCATTCCCGATGCGGTGCAGGCCACCGAGCGGGGTGTGTTCTCGTACTTGACCAAGCCGTTTGACGGCAAGGCGCTGCTCGACAAGATTGCGCAGGCGCTGTCGCTGAGCGCGCTGTCGCAGTCCAGCCGACCCGGCAGCCCGCCCGCCTGGCAAGACCAGATCATCAGCCGATCCAGCCGCATGGCCGAGGTGCTGGCCGAGGCACACATGGTGGCGCAGTCGGACGCCAGCGTGTTGCTGCGGGGTGAAAGTGGCACTGGCAAGGAGCTGCTGGCCCGGGCCATCCACCAGGCCGGTACGCGGGCCAAAAAGCCCTTTATTGCGGTGAACTGCGGCGCCATCCCAGAGGCCCTGCTCGAGTCAGAATTGTTTGGCCATGTCCGGGGTGCTTTCACCGGCGCGGTGTCCAACCACATCGGCCTGTTTCAGACGGCCGACGGTGGCACCCTGCTGCTTGACGAGATTGGCGACATGCCCTCGGCGTTGCAGGTCAAGCTGTTGCGGGTGCTGCAAGAGCGCACAGTGCGACCGCTGGGCGCCAGCCAGTCCACGCCGGTGGATGTGCGCATCATCTCGGCCACCCACCGCGACCTGGACCAGGCCATGGCCGAGGGCCAGTTCCGCGCCGACCTGTATTACCGGCTCAATGTGGTGACCCTGACCTTGCCACCACTGTCAGAGCGGCGCGAAGACATCGCGCTGCTGGCCAACCATTTCCTGGTCAAACTGGCCAGCAAATACAACAAACGCCTGAGCGGTTTTGCGCCCGAGGCCTTGATTGCGCTGACCACCGCCGCCTGGCCGGGCAATGTGCGCCAACTCTACAACGTGGTGGAGCAGGTCTGCGCCCTCTCGACCACCCCGCTGGTGCCGCTGACCCTGGTGCAGCGCGCCCTGCGTTCACCCAGTGTGGAGGTGCTCAGTTTTGCCGAGGCCAAACAACGTTTTGAGCGCGATTACCTGGTGGGCCTGCTCAAGCTGACCGACGGCAATGTGGCCGATGCCGCCCAGCTGGCCGACCGCAACCGCACCGAGTTTTACCGCCTGATGCAAAAACACGGCTTGACACCCGGCCTGTTCAAGGCCGACCACGGCGCCTAGTGTCTGTCGCTCAGCAAAGACAGGCGTCGCTATCAGGCGACAAGACAAACCGTTGATTTCAAAAGATTTTTTCTTTTCCGCCTGGATCTTGTCGCTGTTTGGCGACAAAAACGGCGGGGTTTATCGAGGTTTCCCGCCGCTTTCGCGGCAAACCATTTCAAAAAGCACCTAATCTATTGATTTCATTCGTCTTTTATAGACTGGCATAGGGTTTGCACTAGGGGTGGCATGCCATCCTTTTTTCACCCTTCTTTTCAGCGTCGTACAGCCGCCGTTTCGACCCAGTTTGTGGCCCTTCTGGTTGCCGGTCTGCTGACTCTGGCCGCTGATCAGGCCCAAGCCTGGGGTCTGGACGACGTGGCGGCACTGGCCCGCACGCAGGCTCAAGCGCCCTTCAAACCGGCCAAGCAGGCCATGCCCAGCGAGCTGGCCAATCTGGACTACGACGGTTACCGCGACATCCGCTTCAACCCGGACCGCAACTTGTGGCGTGCCGACAAGCTGCCGTATGAGGCCAATTTTTTCCATGTGGGCCGACTCAGCGACATCGTTCGCCTCAACGAGATCACCGCGCAGGGTGTCAAGCCGATTCCGTACAACCCGGCAGACTTCAACTACGGGCAAAACAAGCTGTCGCCGCAGACCTGGGGTGACCTCGGCTTTGGCGGCCTGCGCACCTTCAGCAACCTGAACACGGCCGAGCACAAGGACGAGCTGGTCGTTTTCTCTGGCGCCAGCTACTTCCGGGCGCTGGGTGCCGGGCAACGTTATGGCCTGTCCGCACGCGGGCTGGCAGTGGACACCTCGGGCGCTGCGCCAGAAGAGTTTCCGCGCTTTACAGAGTTCTGGCTCGAAAAGCCGACCAACGGCGCCAAACAACTCACCATCTATGCGCTGATGGATTCAGCCCGCATGACGGGTGCCTACCGCTTTGACATCACTCCGGGTGAGCAAACCGTCACCGAAGTCCATGCCCGCGTTTTCATGCGTGCCACCGACAAACCCGTGGCCACCCTGGGCCTGGCACCCCTGACCAGCATGTTCTTCTTTGGTGAAAACCAGCCTCGCAAAGAAGACTTCCGCCCCGAAGTGCACGACTCCGACGGCTTGATGATCGCCACTGGCGAGGGTGAATGGTTGTGGCGGCCGCTGCAGAACCCAGGCGCGGCGATCACCACCTCGTTCAGCATGAAGAGCCTGAAAGGTTTTGGCCTGATGCAGCGCGACCGTGCCTTCCACAACTATGAAGACACCGAAGCGCGTTATGAGCTGCGCCCCAGCGCCTGGGTCACGCCGCTGGGCGACTGGGGCCCGGGCCGGGTGGAGCTGCTGCAATTTGGCATTCCCGATGAAACCCACGACAACGTGGCCGCCTACTGGGTACCCGCCAACATGCCCCAGCCAGGCCAGTCGATAGATTTTGCCTACACGATCCACTGGCAGGGCCAAAACCAGCAGCTGCCGCCCAATGGCTGGGTGACGCAATCACGCCGTGGCACGGGTTACCTGCGGCCTGGTGCCGAGGTGCAGGACCAGCACCAGTTTGTGCTGGATTTTGCCGGCCCAGCCCTGGACGCCTTGCCCGAGGGCGCGCCCGTGCAGGCCATGGCCAGCACCAATGCCAATGGCCGGGTGATTGAAAGCCTGGCCTACAAAAACCCGGTCACCGGCGCCTGGCGCATGACCCTGCGTGTGCAGCGGCTCAACCCGGCCTTGCCGGTTGAACTGCGCGCCTTTCTGCAACACAACCAACAAACACTGAGCGAAACATGGACCAATCTGATCACACCGTGAGCGCAGCCAGCCCACGCAGCACCCTGCGCGAGGTGCGGCACCCCAACGCCGTCACCGCGCCGCCAATCCATCGCGGCTCGATGGTGCCGCGCCCGTGGCGTGGTTTCTGGAACAGCCTGGCCAGTGTGGCCTTGCAGTCCTTGCTGAAGTTGACTGGTGGTGCGGCGGCCCAAACTGAGCCAGCCACGTCGAAGGCGACAGCGCTGCAACCCTGGCAGCTTGCTGCCCAACGCCGTCGCATGGTGTTTGTGCTGCTGACCGTGATCAGCACGGTGCTGGCCACCACCCTGTTCACCGACATGCAACCCGACTACGACAACGCCTTCTGGCAATACGGGCAGGCCACGCTGTTTGGCCTGTTGTCGGCCTGGGTGGTGACCGGTTTCATGACCGCGATGATGGGGTTTTACGTGATGCTGCGCGGTGACCGCCACAGCCTGTCGGCCAAACAGGTGCAGCACCACAGACTGGACGCGACCGCCCGCACCGCCATCATCATGCCGATTTGTAATGAAGATGTGTCCACCGTGTTTGCTGGATTGCGCGCCACCTGTGAGTCGGTCGCTTTGACAACGCATGTCAAACCCTTTGACGTGTTTGTGCTGTCCGACAGCAACGACCCGGCCATCCAGAAAGCCGAACGTGCCGCCTGGGAAGAACTGCGCAGCCAGCTGGCCAACCAGCCCGACCGGCCCCACGTCGAGGTCTATTACCGCCTGCGCAAACGCCGCAGCGACCGCAAGGCCGGCAACGTGGCCGATTTTTGCCGCCGCTGGGGCAAGGATTACCGCTACATGGTGGTGCTGGACGCCGACAGTGTGATGAGTGGCGACTGCCTGGTCTCCATGGTCAAGCTGATGGAAGCCCACCCCACGGCGGGCATCATCCAGACCGCCACCCAAGCCATCGGCCACGTCACCCTGCACGCACGGGCGCAACAATTTGCCTCACGCGTGACAGGTCGCTTGTTCACGCTGGGCATGCAGTACTGGCAAATGGGCGAGTCACATTACTGGGGCCACAACGCCATCATCCGCATTGCACCCTTCATGGAACACTGCGCGCTGGCGCGTATTCCTGGTACCGGCGGCATGTCGGGCAGCATCATGTCGCACGACTTTGTGGAAGCCGCGCTGATGCGCCGCGCCGGTTACCACGTCTGGCTGGTGGGTGACCTGGTAGGCAGCTACGAACAACAACCGCCAGATCTGCTGGCCGAGTTGCAACGCGACCGCCGCTGGTGCCAGGGCAACCTGCAAAACTCGCGCCTGATCGCCGAGCCAGGTATCCACCCGGTGCACCGCTCGATGTTCGCCACCGGCGCCATGGCGTATTTGTCAGCCCCTTTGTGGCTGAGCTTCATGACCCTGGGCACCGCGCTGTGGTTGTCGGGCTCCCCCATGGTGGCCGACTGGCTGCAGCTGCCCGGTGAACTGATGGCGCTGTGGGCCTGGACGCTGTGTATGCTGTTTTTGCCACGGGTGCTGGGCATCACCGCCGTTCTGCTCAAGGGCCAACAACACGCCTTTGGCGGCACCGGTAGCCTGCTGCGCAGCGCCTTGCTGGAAACCGTGATTGCACTGCTGCAAGCCCCGGTACGTATGCTGGCGCATTCGCTGTTTGTGGCGGTGGCCGTCACCGGCCTCAAGCTCGAATGGAAATCGCCCCCACGCGAGGCAGCCGCCGTGCCGTGGCGCCATGCGCTAGCGCAACTTGCACCCATGAGCCTGATGGTGCTGGCGCTGGCCATTGGCGTGGCCATGATCGACCCGCGCGCCCTGGTCTGGCTGCTGCCGGTGGGCCTGCCGCTGTTGCTGGCCATCCCAATGGCAGTGGTGACCAGCCGCGTTCGGCTAGGGACAGCCATGCGCGCCCACAACTACCTGCTGATCCCCGAAGAAACCAAGTCCCCGGCGGTGTTGCGCCGCGCCTGGTTGCATGCGAGCCGACTGGCGGCGCCGCGTTTGAGTTTGGCCTGATCTGCCTGTGCGGCCTTGGTGGCTCCCCAGCGGAGTCATCCTGTCTGGCCAAGCTGTCGAACAACTCGCCGTGAGCTTGGCAAGGTTACTCAAATAACATAGCTTCCAGCCCTTATGACATAAGGGCTGGAAGGCAAAAAGACTTGTGAAACAGGTGGTACCACGCGGGCGGCGTGGTTGGCATTGGACAAGCAAAGAACGGCCACCGGCTGGGAACACGGGGCTTGTGACGTCAGTCAGGAATACCTTCCATAACACCCAAAAATGGCGGTGGTATTTACACCATGATTTTCTCAAACCCAAACATTTCATCGTCATCATCTTCCTGATGATTTCGCCCTGAATGCTGATGAGGGTCGGGATGGTATTTGTTGTAAAAATCGACAATCTTGAAGCCACACCTGTTGACGTAGAAGTGGATATTTCTTTTCTCAAAATAGGGCGTAACCGTTTCCCAGACTTTGGTAAGAGGAAACTCTCTTTCAATGGCTTTCCAGGCTTCTAGCCCTAAACCTCGACTCTGTTGCCGGGTCGCGATGAAGAAGAAAGACAATGTATTTCGGCCGCTCACTTGGTCGATCACGACAACGGCGCCGCCTGCACGTTCTGCGCCCGCCATGACCCAATAAGTAACAGCTCCCGCAGTGTTGAATGATTGTTCAATATCCTCGTCAGAGGGAATTGGCTCGTCAAGTGGGTGCCCAAGATCACCTTCTGCCGCCACGCGGAAGGCATCCTGCAGGGCGGATTTAAATTCTTGGAGGGTGCTCGCTTCAGCCTTTAAAAGCCAAACGTGCCCTTGCTCTTCCAGTGCGCTCACTTGTTTAACCTCCGGCAACTCTCAAATGATCCATGGTATTCAACCCGCTACAACGGCCAATCCAGATAGGCCTGCGACAGCTTTTGTCACTCGGACTCGGGGATTGAGTCTAGCCCGCCTGTTCTATTCAAGAGACTGTTTAGCGGGTACCGTCCATCACTCTCGTTGACGCGAGGAAGGCTATTTCAATGCCGCAACATCCATCTGAAATATGACGGGATAGCTTGCTGACCACTTTGACCAGCGGCGAGAGCCCGCTTCGGAGACGGCCCATAACTTGCCATCCGCGTCGAAGCCCAGGTCCTCGATCCCGATGACCATGTCAAACCGGGACTTGATATCTCCGGTCTTGGCATCGAGTTGGTACAGGGCGCCGTATTTGCTGTTGCTGCTTGCCACCCAGAGCGATCCGGCGGCATCACATGCCATGCCATTGGCTTCGGTGGGAATCGGAATCGTGGCGAGCGCCTGATCTTCCCTGATCGCGGCTTTGCCGTTGAACTGGTCAAAAATGCCGAGGCTCAGTCGATGCGCTTTCGCTTTGGCTGCCTCCTTTTCAGAAGAGCCGATCCACAAATCCGTGCCATCAAAGTCGACAAACGAGCCCTTTAACGCGCCCGCCAGCTTGACGACCGAGACCAATGCATCCTTGGTGTGTTGTGTCGCCAGAGCCCGCGCCAGATCAATCTTGTAAAGCGCTCGGGTGTCTGACACAACCAACAAGCCGCCGCCAAGCATGACCAGGCCACCCGCATGACCGCAGTCTGGCGGCAAATCGAAGTAGCCCGTGGGTACCCCATCCTTGGTTGAGACACTGAACACCCTGCACGGGCCGTGGTTGACCTTGGGGTCTGTGCTGTTGTAGCCCGAAACCAGCACCGTATCAACAAGCGATGTGAGCCCCTGAGGCACATAACCGTCGTCCAGGCCAGGTGCCCAAAGGGTCCTGCGGATGGCTTGTTCATTGGGCACCGTGCTCAGGCCACCCGAGATGTAAGCAGGCTTGGGGCCCAACGTGTCGGCCACGGATGACATCGTCACACCCAGTGCCGCCATCACCGTGCATGCCATCAGTCTCAGCAAGAGCATGGTCCATCTCCCATGACATTGACAATCACCCACCCATGGTCAGCGCGCTGCCGCCCAAACCGGTCAACACCCCTCAATGACTGGCGCAGTGCCCGCCCGCTTTCTCGGGCATCGGGTCGTCACGCTTGACGCCGGCAGCTTCGAGCTGGGCAAAGTAGTCCTGCCACAGCTTGTCCTGCTGCGAACCCAGCAGGTACAGGTAGTCCCAGGTGTACAGGCCGGTGTTGTGGCCGTCTGAAAACGTGGGTTGCACCGCGTAGTTGCCAACCGGCTCGATAGCGACCAGATCAACGTGGCGTTTGCCGGTCTGTACGGTTTCCTGACCCGGTCCGTGGCCTTGGACTTCGGCCGATGGCGAACACACTCGCAGCAGCTCAAACGGGATGCGAAAACTGGCGCCGTCCGAGAAGCTGATCTCCAGCACGCGCGAGGCGTTGTGCACCGTGATGTCTTCTGGGGTAGGGCTACCTGCTTGCAAACCGGCCATGGGATGTTTCCTTGTGTGTGTCTGTAGGGTTGCCAGCTGCTTACACCAGCACCCGCTCGATGCCGCCGCCATTGGCCAGCTTGACGTAGTCGGGCATCCACTGCTCGCCCAGGATCTGTTTGGCCATTTCGACCACGATGTAGTCGGCCTCCAGCAGGCCGTTCTGCAGGTCTTCGCCATAACGGTTCAGGCCTTGCAGGCAGGCCGGGCAGCTGGTCAGAATCTTGAGGTTGTCTTTGGCACCCACACCGGCCTGTTGGCGCAGCTGGGCCTCGCCCTTGCGGATTTCTTCTTCCTTGCGGAAACGCACCTGGGTCGAGATGTCGGGCCGGTTCAGCGCCAGCGTGCCCGACTCGCCACAACAGCGGTCCGACAGCAGCACCTGGTCACCCAGCAACGCCTTGACGGTTTTGAGCGGATCCTGCAGCTTCATCGGGCTGTGGCAGGGGTCGTGGAACAGGAAAGCACCGGCCTTGTCCAGGGTGATGCCTTTTTCGAGCAAATACTCATGGATGTCGATGATGCGGCTGCCTGGGAAGATCTTGTCAAACTCGTAACCCTGCAGCTGGTCGTAACAGGTGCCGCAGCTCACCACCACGGTTTTGATGTCGAGGTAGTTGAGGGTGTTGGCCACCCGGTGGAACAACACGCGGTTGTCGGTGATCATCTTCTCGGCACGGTCGTTGTCGCCGCCACCACGCTGCGGGTAACCACAGCACAAATAACCCGGCGGTAGCACGGTCTGCACCCCGGCATGCCACAACATGGCTTGCGTGGCAAGGCCGACCTGGCTGAACAGGCGCTCGGAGCCGCAGCCAGGGAAGTAGAACACCGCCTCGGTCTCGGCCGTGGTCGTCTGCGGGTTGCGGATGATCGGCACGTAGTCTTTGTCTTCGATGTCCAGCAAAGCACGCGCAGTGCGTTTGGGCAGACCGCCGGGTAACTTCTTGTTGACGAAGTGGATCACCTGTTCCTTGATCGGCGCGGTGCCCAGGGTGGCGGGTGGCGCCTTGCTTTGTTTGCGGCCCGCCAGCTTGAGCACATCGGCGGCAAAACGCTGGCCGCGAATCGCCAGGTTGACCATGACCGAGCGCGCCAGCTTGATGGTCTCGGGGTTGGTGGCGTTGAGCATGAACATCGCTGCGGCACCGGCCGGGCGGAAGCTCTTTTTGCCCATTTTGCGCAGCAGGTTGCGCATGGCCATCGACACATCGCCAAAGTCGATCTTCACCGGGCAGGGGCTCAGGCACTTGTGGCACACGGTGCAGTGGTCGGCCACGTCCTCAAACTCTTGCCAGTGTTTGATGCTGACACCGCGGCGGGTTTGCTCTTCGTACAAAAAGGCTTCGATCAGCAGCGAGGTGGCCAGGATCTTGTTGCGCGGGCTGTACAGCAGGTTGGCGCGCGGCACATGGGTGGAACACACCGGCTTGCATTTGCCGCAACGCAGGCAGTCTTTGACACTGTCGGCAATCGCGCCGATGTCGCTTTGCTGCATGATCAGCGACTCGTGCCCCATCAGGCCAAAGCTGGGGGTGTAGGCATTGGTCAGGTCGGCATAGATGAAATCGGCCTCTAGCCCTTTTTCTATATGGGGCGACAGCTCTGTATTTCGGAGCAACTTGCCTTTGTTGAAACGCCCCTCGGGGTCAACCTGGGCTTTGTAGTCGATGAAGGGCTGCAACTCGGCGTCGCTCAGGAACTCCAGCTTGGTGATGCCAATGCCGTGTTCACCCGAAATGACCCCGTCCAGGCTGCGCGCCAGCACCATGATGCGTTTGACGGCGCCGTGTGCGGCCTGCAACATGGCGTAGTCGTCGCTGTTGACCGGGATGTTGGTGTGCACATTGCCGTCACCGGCGTGCATGTGCAAGGCCACCCAAACGCGGCCTTTGAGCACACGTTGGTGGATGGCACTGCATTCCTTGAGGATGGGCTCAAACGCCTGGCCGCTGAAAATTTGCTGCAAAGGCTGGCGCAGCTGGGTCTTCCAGCTCGCGCGCAGGGAGTGGTCTTGCAGCTGGGTGAACAGCGGCTCCACATCGCGCAGCCAACCCGACCACAGGGTGCGCACCTCGGTCAGCAGTTCCAACGCTTCGGCCACGCGGTCTTCCAGCATCTCGGCAGCCGAGACCTCGCTCGTGGCATCGAGTTGGCCCAGCTTCAGATTGCCTTGCGTGAAATAGTCGGCCAGCGCGTCACACAGCGCCAGTTTGTTCTGCAGGCTCAGCTCGATGTTGATGCGCTCGATGCCGTCGGTGTATTCACCCATGCGCGGCAGCGGGATCACCACGTCTTCGTTGATCTTGAAGGCGTTGGTGTGTTTGGAAATGGCTGCGGTGCGTTTGCGGTCCAGCCAGAACTTCTTGCGCGCTTCGGGGCTGATCGCAATAAAACCTTCACCATGGCGGGAGTTGGCGATACGCACCACCTCGCTGGTGACACGGGCCACGTCGTCGGCGTTGTCACCGGCAATGTCACCAAACAAGACCATCTTGGGCACGCTGCTGCTGGAGCCAGCCTGCGCTTGTCCGCCCTTCTTCGACTTGGTGGCATAACCCACGGCTTTGAGGTAACGGTCGTCCAGATGCTCCAGGCCAGCCAGCAACACACCACTGCGCTTCTGCTCGGCAAACATGAAGTCCTTGATCTCGACAATGCTGGGCACCGCGTCCTTGGCGTTGCCAAAAAACTCCAGGCAGACGGTGCGAGTGTGCGCAGGCATCTTGTGCACCACCCAGCGTGCGCTGGTGATCAGGCCGTCACAACCTTCTTTCTGGATGCCGGGCAAGCCGCTCAAAAATTTGTCGGTCACGTCCTTGCCCAGGCCTTCTTTGCGGAAGGTTTTGCCGGGAATGTCCAGTCGCTCGGTACGCAGCTTGGTTTTGCCGTCGGCCTTGAAATACTGCAGCTCAAAGCTGGCCACGTCCACGTCATGGATCTTGCCCATGTTGTGGTTGATACGGGTCACCTCCAGCCACTCGGCCTGCGGTGTCACCATGCGCCAGCTGGCCAGGTTGTCCAGCGCGGTGCCCCACAACACGGCTTTTTTGCCGCCCGCGTTCATGGCGATGTTGCCGCCAATACACGAGGCCTCGGACGAGGTCGGGTCCACCGCAAACACATAACCGGCACGCTCGGCCGCCTGTGCCACACGGTCGGTCACCACACCGGCCTCGGACCAGACGGTGGCCACCGCGTGGTCCAGCCCGGGCAGTTGGACCATCTCGACCTCGGTCATGGCCTCGAGTTTTTCGGTGTTGATGACCACACTTTTCCAGGTCAGCGGAATCGCGCCGCCGGTGTAACCGGTGCCGCCGCCACGCGGAATGATGGTCAGGCCCAGCTCGATACAACCCTGCACCAGGAGCGCCATTTCGGCCTCAGTGTCGGGGGTCAGCACCACAAACGGGTATTCCACCCGCCAGTCGGTGGCGTCGGTCACATGGCTGACGCGGCTCAGGCCGTCAAACTTGATGTTGTCCTTGGCGGTGAGTTTGACCAGCAGGCGCTGCGCCTTGCGCCGCAGTTTGGCGGTTTCGACAAAACTCTCATCAAAGGCCCGCACCGCTTTGTCTGCCGAATCCAGCAACTGGCCCACCAGGGCATCCCGCTCGGGGTCAGACTGGGCATTGCGGCGTTTCTGGATTTCGTTGAGCCGGTGCTGCAGCGCCTGCACCAGCAAAACCCGGCGTTTGGGGTTGTCCAGCAGGTCGTCTTGTAGATAGGGGTTGCGCTGCACCACCCAGATGTCACCCAGCACCTCGTACAACATCCGCGCTGAACGGCCGGTGCGGCGCTCTTCACGCAGGCGGTTCAGCCAGCCCCAGGCTGGCTCACCGAGCAGGCGGATGACGATTTCGCGGTCGGAAAACGAGGTGTAGTTGTACGGGATCTCGCGGATGCGCAGCGGCTCAGGCGATGCAATCACACTGGCTGGCAACAAGGACTTGAGCTGGGTGGGAGCGTTCATGGGTGATGTGGTGGCCGCCAAAAACGGCATGGCCGCGCCCGGTCAAAGACGCGTTCTGGCTGGGTTGGCGATGTTACCGCAGCGCAGCATTGCCCTACTGGCGGCGCGGCGGTGGCGGTTAGTAAGGCTTGGATCAGCCTCCCCTGAGAAAACCCTGATGCCCGGCTCTGCCAAATCTGCGTCTAATCGACTACGACGCGGGTTGCCATCGTTTTGTCACCGAATGGTCATTTGGCTTACTTATCCTCCCGCCTTTCACTTCAAGGAGATCGCATGAAAGTAAAACTTGCAACGGCGGCTTTGGCGGCCATGCTGGCGGTATCGGCCCATGCCGTGACTGAAATCCAATGGTGGCATTCGATGACTGCGGTCAACGGTGAATGGGTCAACGATCTGGCCAAAAACTTCAACGCCAGCCAATCGGACTACAAAATCGTCCCGACCTACAAAGGTCAATACGATGAGTCCATGACAGCTGCCGTTGCCGCCTTTCGCGCAGGCAACGCACCAGCGATCTTGCAAGTGTTTGAGGTGGGTACAGCCACCATGATGGCCAGCAAAAACGCCATCGTGCCGGTCGCCAAGGTGATGAAGGATGCCGGGCAAAAGTTTGACCCAAAGGCTTACATTTCCGCCGTCGCGGGTTACTACACCGCACCCAGTGGTGAGATGTTGAGCATGCCGTTCAACAGCTCCACCACCGTGTTTTATTACAACAAGGATGCGTTCAAGGCCGCCGGACTCGACCCCAACAAGGCGCCGAGCAGCTGGCCCGAAGTGGCCTTGGCTGCCGCCAAACTCAAGGCCAGCGGTCACGCCTGCCCCTTGACACTGGCCTGGCAAGGCTGGACCCAGCTCGAGAGTTTCTCGGCCTGGCACAACGTGGAGTTCGCCACCAAGTCCAACGGTCTGGGCGGTCTGGATGCCCGCATGAAGGTGAATTCACCTCTGCATGTGCGCCACATCGACAACCTGGCCAACATGGCCAAACAAGGCCTGTTTGTCTACAAGGGTCGTGCCAACGTGCCTGAGGCGACCTTTGTCTCGGGTGAATGCGCCATGATCACCACCTCCAGCGGTTTTTACGGCAATGTGAAGAAAAACGCCAAGTTCAACTTTGGCCTGGCACCCCTGCCCTATTACCCCGATGTGCCGGGTGCGCCGCAAAACACCGTGATTGGTGGCGCCAGCCTGTGGGTCATGGCGGGTAAAAAACCAGAAGAATACAAAGGCATCGCCAAGTTCTTCAGCTACATCTCCAGCCCTGAAGTGCAATCCGCCAGCCACAAACGCACCGGTTACCTGCCCATCACCACGGCGGCCTTTGAGCTGACCGAAAAGTCGGGTTTCTACAAGGAAAACCCGGGCACCGACGTGGCACCCACCCAGATGATCCGCAAGGTGACCGACAAGTCACGCGGCATCCGTCTGGGCAACTATGTGCAGATCCGCACCATCGAGGATGAAGAACTTGAACAAGTTTGGGGTGGCAAGAAGAGCGCCAAAGAGGCCCTGGATGGCATCGTTAAACGTGGCAACGAGTTGCTGGAACGTTTCGAAAAAGCCAACAAGAAGTAAGCGCACCGAGCCCAAACCAACATGACGCGACTTTGAAACGGACCTGCGATGGACAAGCGCGTCTTTTTTCGCTCCCGATGGCTGCCCTGGGTGTTGCTGGCACCCCAGGTGGCCGTGATTGCACTGTTCTTTTTCTGGCCGGCGGCCCAGGCCTTGCTGCAGTCGGTGCAGCAGTCTGATGCATTCGGCACCTCGGTCGAGTTTGTCGGACTCGACAACTTCCGTAACCTCTGGAACGACGAGACCTACCTGGCCTCGTTTTACACCACCGCCATTTTTTCGAGCCTGGTGGCGGTGGCGGGTATCAGTGTGTCGCTGGGCCTGGCGGTGTTTGCAGACCGCATTGTCAAAGGTGCCCTGATCTACAAAACCCTGCTGATCTGGCCCTACGCGGTCGCCCCGGCTGTGGCTGGGGTGTTGTGGCTGTTCATGTTTGCCCCGAGTGTGGGCGTGGTGTCGTACTGGCTGCAGATGCTGGGCGTGGACTGGAACCACCTGCTCAACAGCCAACACGCAATGACCCTGGTGGTGATGGCGGCGGTCTGGAAACAGATCTCCTACAACTTCCTGTTTTTTCTAGCGGGCTTGCAAAGCATCCCCAAGTCTTTGATTGAAGCGGCAGCCATTGACGGTGCGCGGCCCTGGCGCCGGTTCTGGACCATGGTGTTCCCCCTGCTCTCACCCACCACCTTTTTCCTGCTGGTGATCAACATCGTCTACGCCTTTTTTGACACCTTTGCCATCATCGATGCCGCCACCCAGGGCGGCCCGGGCAAAGACACCGCGATCCTGGTCTACAAGGTGTACTTTGACGGCTTCAAGGCGATGGACATGGGTGGATCGGCCGCCCAGTCGGTGGTGCTGATGGTGATTGTGGTGGCACTCACTGTCGTTCAATTCCGTTTTGTTGAGAAGAAAGTGAACTACTGATGGTTGAACGCCGCCCCTTTTTGACGCTGCTGTCACATGCGGTGCTGGTGCTGGGTGTGCTGGTGGTGGCGTTTCCGCTGTACCTGACTTTTGTGGCGTCCACCCAGACCTCGCAAGCCATTGTGCAGGCCCCGATGCCGCTGTTGCCCGGCAGCCACCTGATCGAGAACTACACCGCAGCGCTCAACGGCACTGGCGGTGGCTCGGGCGGCAAGGCGCCGGTGGGACAGATGATGACGGTGAGCCTGGTCTCCGCCTTGATCATCTCGCTCGGCAAAATTGCCATCTCGCTGCTGTCGGCGTTTGCCATTGTGTATTTCCGCTTTCCGTTTCGGATGTTCTTCTTCTGGGCGATTTTTATCACCCTGATGTTGCCGGTGGAGGTGCGCATCGGCCCGACCTACAAGGTGGTGTCCGATCTGGGCATGCTCAACAGCTACGCGGGGCTGACCATCCCGCTGATTGCCTCGGCCACCGCCACCTTTTTGTTCCGCCAGTTTTTTCTGACCGTACCCGAAGAACTGGTGGAGGCGGCACGTATGGATGGTGCCGGGCCGATGCGGTTCTTCTGGGACGTGCTGGTGCCGCTGTCCAAAACCTCGATTGCCGCGTTGTTTGTGATCCAGTTCATCTACGGCTGGAACCAGTACCTGTGGCCGCTGCTGGTGACCACCAGCGAGGACATGTACCCGGTGGTGATTGGCATCAAACGCATGATCTCAGGCGGTGACTCCGAGATGCAGTGGAACGTGGTCATGGCCACCGCCGTTTTGGCCATGCTGCCGCCAGCCCTGGTGGTGGTTCTGATGCAGAAGTGGTTTGTCAAAGGGCTGGTGGACACCGAAAAATGAGCGGCTGGCACCACAGCCCAGAATTTGCAGCGCAACCGGGCGCTGCCATCAAAAACAACAACTATGGCCTCGATCACACTTACCAACATCATCAAGCGCTACGGCGCAGGCAAATCAGCCAACCAGGTCATCCACGGCGTCAACGCCGAGATTGCGGATGGCGAATTTGTGGTCATCGTCGGACCATCGGGTTGCGGCAAATCCACTTTGCTGCGTATGGTCGCCGGGCTCGAAGAAGTCAGCGGTGGAGAGATTGCCATTGGCAACCGTGTGGTCAACGATCTGGAGCCGTCTGAGCGCGACATCGCCATGGTGTTCCAGAACTACGCTCTGTACCCCCACATGACGGTGTTTGACAACATGGCTTATGGCCTGAAGATTGCCAAGGTGCCCAAGGACGAGATCCGGGCTCGGGTCGACAAGGCCGCCAAAATTCTCGAGATTGGCCCGTTTTTGAACCGCAAGCCGCGTGAACTCTCGGGTGGGCAGCGCCAGCGTGTCGCCATGGGCCGTGCCATCGTGCGTCAGCCGCAGGTGTTTTTGTTTGACGAACCCTTGAGCAACCTGGACGCCAAGTTACGCGCCCAGACCCGCCTGGAAATCCAAAAACTACACCGCGAACTCGGCATCACCTCGCTGTTTGTCACCCACGACCAGGTCGAGGCCATGACGCTGGCACAGCGCATGATGGTGATGAATGCCGGGGTGATGGAGCAATTCGGCACGCCCGAAGAGGTTTACAACCGCCCGGCCAGCACCTTTGTTGCCGCGTTCATGGGCTCACCGCCAATGAACCTGCTCAAGAGTGCGCCCGATGCCCCGCCCGACACCATTGTGGGCGTGCGCCCGGAGCATCTGGACATCACCCCCAGCGGCTGGGCGCTGACCGTGGAAGCGGTCGAAATGCTTGGTGCCGAGCGCCTGACCTATGGCCGCTGGTTACATGGGCAGGCCGACGAACTGGTGATTGTCCGCACCGAAGAGGCTTGCGCGGCGCCCGAATTGGGGCAAACTCTGTGTGTGACACCCCGGCCCGGAAAAATTCACCACTTTGACGCTGCCACCGGCAAACGCAAGGACCTTGGCGCATGAAAACCACCCCACACGACCACCCCTGGCCTTACCCTCGCTGGATTGCCCACCGTGGCGCTGGCAAACTCGCGCCAGAAAACACCTTGTCCGCCTTCCGCACCGGTGCGGCCCACGGCTACCGCATGTTTGAGTGCGACGTGAAACTCAGCGCCGACGGTGTGCCGTTTTTGATGCACGACGACACCCTGACCCGCACCACCAACGCGGGCGAAGCGCTGGGCACCGGCTTGAGCGCCGTGGGTGGTGAGCATCCCTGGAGCACCCTGTCACTGCTGGATGCGGGCAGCTGGCATTCACGCGCGTTTGTGGGTGAGCCCCTGCCCACCTTTGAAGCCATTGCCCGCTACTGCCGCCACAACGGTTTTGACTTGAACATCGAGATCAAACCCACCCCCGGCACCGACTACCACACCGGCCAGGTGGTGGCGCAGCATGCGGCGCGGCTGTGGCATGGCGCGGCGGTGCCGCCTTTGCTGACCTCGTTCGAGGTGCCCGCACTGGAAGGTGCGCTACAGGCCCAACCCGAGCTGCCGCGGGGTTTGCTGCTGGAAAACCTGTGGGATGGCTGGCTGGAAACCGCTCTGAGGCTGGGTTGTGTGGCGATTGTGTGCGACCACTGCCTGTGGGATGTGGTCACCGTGGCCCAGGCGAAAACCGCCGGACTGCGCACCCTGAGTTACACCGTCAACGACGACGACAACGTGCAAAGGCTGCTGACTTTGGGCACCGACGCGATCATCACCGACCGGGTCGAGCTGTTCTCACCGGCGCGCTAACAAGCACTGGGTGCTGGCCAGCACCAGCACCAAAGCCAGGTAGATGAGCATCTTGCCGTCTCGCCCAAACAACACCAGGCCGGCCAGCAGCACGCCGCAACCCACTACAAAATGAAGAGCTATCTGCCAAGATAGCGTGCGGGCTACAGCCCGTTCTCCCATCACAAAGCGGGCAAACACCGGCAACAACAGCGCCAGCCACAACGCGGGCGCAAGAAAGTTGAGGACATGGTTGATGGCGGCCAGAAAACCCATTAGCGTAGACAATTCGTCAATTTGAGTTGACACTTGTTGAAAATCATACAGTTGATTTTATAATTCCATCATGGCAGTCTGGGCTTTAGGCATCAATCACACGACCGCACCGCTCGATCTGCGCGGCCGGTTTGCGTTCGCCGTTGACCAAATCACCCCCACCTTACACGCTTTGCGCAGCGCTCTGAGCCGCCAGCCCGAGGCGGCCCTGATCTCCACCTGCAACCGCACCGAGATTTATTGCGCCTGTGAGCAGCCGCAACTGCAGCACACCCTGGACTGGCTGGCCCACAGCGGCGGCGTCTCGCCCGAAGTGTTGCGTGCCCATTCCTACACCCTGACCGACGGTTTGGCCGCCCGCCACGCTTTCCGTGTGGCCAGCGGGCTGGACTCGATGGTGCTCGGTGAACCCCAGATCCTGGGCCAGATCAAGGACGCAGTGCGGGCTGCCGAGGCCGCAGGCTCGTTGGGCACCACGCTGAGCCAGATGTTCCAGCGCTCGTTTGCGGTGGCCAAAGAGGTGCGCACCTCCACCGAGATCGGCGCCCACTCCATCAGCATGGCCGCCGCCGCCGTGCGCTTGGCCAGCCAATTGTTTGAAAACCTCAACGAGGTCAAAGTGCTGTTTGTGGGTGCGGGCGAGATGATCGACCTGTGCGCCACCCACTTTGCCGCCAAAAACCCCAAAAGCATGGTCATTGCCAACCGCACGCTGTCGCGCGGTGAAGAATTGGCCAGCAAGTTTGGCGCCGAGGTGATGTGCTTGGCCGACCTGCCGGACCGCCTGCATGAGTTTGACGCGGTGGTGAGCTGCACCGCCAGCACCCTGCCGCTGATCGGACTGGGCTCGGTCGAACGCGCTTTGAAAAAACGCCGCCGCCGCCCGATGTTCATGGTTGACCTGGCGGTGCCGCGTGACATCGAGATCGAGGTCAAGGAGCTCGAAGACGTGTACCTCTACACCGTGGACGATCTGGCTGGTGTGGTGCAAACCGCCCAGGCCAACCGCCAGGCTGCGGTGGCACAGGCCGAAGCGATTGTGGACGCCGGGGTACAGAGCTTTTTGCACTGGGTTGACCAGCGCAGCACGGTGCCACTGATCCAGGCGCTCAACGCCCAGGCCGACGCCTGGCGCAACGCCGAGATGGCACGCGCCCGCAAACTGCTGCTCAAGGGTGAAGACATCGACAGCGTGCTCGAAGCCCTGTCCAAAGGCATCACCCAGAAGATGCTGCACGGCGCCATGGCCGAGCTGCGTGCCGGAGATTCGGCCGCACGTGAACGCGCCAGCGCGGCCGTCCAGCACTTTTTCCTGCGCAAAGAGCGTTAGCTGTCCTGACCTGGATCACCCGGGTGGCACCCAGGCGTGCCAGCATCGGGCACTTGACCCACATGGCCTTGGCGGGCCTCTTGCGCCAACCCCACACGGCTGCCGACCCATCGTCGGCCAAGCCACCCCAACAGACATCGGACCCCAAACCCATGAAACCTTTTTTGCGCCAACAACTCGCCCGCTACGCCGACCGCCTGGGTGAGCTTGAATTTTTGCTCTCGCGCCAGGACATCATGAGCGACATGGCCCAGTTTCTGGTGCTCTCGCGTGAACACACCGACGTAGCCGCGGTTGCCAGCCGCTGGTTGCGTTACCAGCAGCGTGAAGCCGACCTAGCAGGTGCCCAGGAGATGCTCAAAGACGCGGCCGACGACGCCGAGATGCTGGCCATGGCGCAGGAAGAGATCGACGCGGCCAACGCCGAGCTGGCCCAGCTGGAAGCCGAGTTGCAACGCATGTTGCTGCCCAAAGACCCGGACGACGCACGCCCGGCCTTTGTGGAAATCCGCGCCGGCACCGGTGGTGACGAGTCCGCCCTGTTTGCCGCTGACCTGGCGCGCATGTACCTGCGCTACTGCGACCGCAAAGGCTGGAAACACGAGGTGATGAGTGAGTCCGCCAGTGAACTCGGCGGTTACAAAGAACTGGTGTTGCGCATCGAAGGTGACAATGTTTATGGCGCCCTCAAGTTCGAGTCCGGCGGCCACCGCGTGCAACGTGTGCCGGTGACAGAAACCCAGGGTCGCATCCACACCAGCGCCGCCACCGTGGCGGTGATGGCCGAGCCCGACGAGGCTGAGGCGATCAAGATCAACCCGAGTGACCTGCGCATCGACACCTACCGCGCCAGCGGCGCCGGTGGCCAGCACATCAACAAAACCGATTCGGCGGTGCGCATCACCCACCTGCCCACCGGCATCGTAGCCGAATGCCAGGACGGTCGCAGCCAACACAGCAACAAAGCGCAAGCGCTCAAGGTGCTGACCGCCCGCATCCAGGAAAAAGACCGCTCGGAACGCGCCGCCAAGGAGTCGGCCGAGCGCAAAAGCCTGGTCGGCAGCGGTGACCGCAGCGACCGCATCCGCACTTATAACTTCCCGCAAGGCCGCCTGACCGACCACCGCATCAACCTGACACTGTACAAATTGCTGACCATCATGGAAGGCGATCTGGACGATGTGGTGAACGCGCTGCAGGCCCATGAGGCGGCTGAGCAGCTGGCGGCGCTGGAACTCAATAGCTGACGCTTTATATGCAAAATCTTGCTCTAGCCCTTATACAACAAGGGCTAGCAGCTCCATAAAACATAGTACCCATGACACAAACACCTCCCACCCTGGCGCAAGCGCTGGTCGGGTTACAACAGCGTGGCCTGGATCGGCTGGACGCCCAGCTGCTGCTGTTGCATGTGCTGGGCCAGCCAGACACCCAGCGCGGCTGGTTGATGGCGCACGACACCGATGTGCTGCCCTCCGCCAAGCAGGCCGAACTGAACACCCTGGTGCAGCGCCGTCTGGCCGGGGAGCCGCTGGCCTACCTGACCGGTTACAAGGCGTTTTACGGGCTGGAACTGCAAGTCAGTCCCGACGTGCTGGTGCCGCGCCCCGACACCGAAACCCTGGTGGACTGGGCACTGGAGTTGCTGCCCGACACCACAGCACGTGTGCTGGACCTGGGCACCGGCAGCGGTGCGATTGCGCTGGCACTCAAAGCCACACGCCTGGCACTGGATGTTTGGGCCACTGACATGAGTCCGACAGCACTCGCCGTAGCGCAAACCAATGCACAACGCCTGCAACTGGAAGTGACGTTTAACCAAGGCCCGTGGCTGGCTGCCCTGCCCGCTGGCACGCCCCGGTTTGATGCCATTGTCTCGAACCCACCCTACATCGTCGACCAAGACCCGCATCTGGCAGCCTTGAGGTTTGAACCGATTCAGGCACTGACCAGTGGCACGGATGGCCTGGATGACCTGCGCCAGATCATCAGCGCCGCACCTGCCCATCTGCAAGCTGGCGGCTGGCTGCTGCTGGAACATGGTTACGACCAGTCTGCCGCCGTGCGGCAACTGCTGACCCAAGAGGGTTTTGGCCAGGTCCAGTCGCGCTGTGACCTGGCGGGGATTGAGCGCTGCAGCGGCGGCCGCTTGGCACCCACTTGACTGTCAACCCGCATCACAGGCGATACATCACCCAGCGGGTGAACACATCCGCCCCAAGGGGCCAAGCACCGAAGACTCAAGCCAGCCATCACCACCCGGTGCGGACAAGTCCCCTCAAAAGCCTTCCAGCACAATCTTGCCGCGCGCCTTGCCACTCTCGATCAGCGCGTGGGCGCGGCGCAGATTCTCCGCAGTCACCAAACCAAAGTGGTCCGCCAGCGTGGTTTTGAGGGTGCCGGCGTCCACCAACTGGCTGACCCGTTCCAGAAGTTCGTGCTGGCGCACCATGTCGGGGGTCTTGAACAGCGGCCGGGTGAACATCAGCTCCCAGTGCAGCGAAATGGATTTGCGTTTGAGGGGCATCACATCCAGTTTGGCCGGATCATCGATCAGGGCCAGTTTGCCCTGCGGTTTCAAGGCCAAGATGATCTGATCGGCGTGCTGGTCGGTATGTGTCAGGCTGGCGACCAGATCAACTTCCTCGATGCCCAAACGTTGGAGCTCGTTGAACAGCGGCAAGCTGTGGTCGATCACCATATGTGCGCCCAGGCCCAGCAACCAGTCGCGGGTTTCTGGCCGTGATGCGGTGCCGATGACCCGCAATTGGGTGAGTTGCCGGGCCAGTTGCACCAGGATCGAGCCCACACCGCCGGCGGCGCCCACCACCAGCAGGGTTTGACCTGCGCCACCGCCCTCGGGCACACCCAGTCGGTCAAACAACATTTCCCAAGCGGTGATCGCGGTCAGCGGCAAAGCAGCGGCCTCGGCCTGGCTGATGGAGCGCGGTTTATGGCCCACGATGCGTTCGTCCACCAGGTTGTACTCGGCATACGAGCCCGGGCGGTCAATCACACCGGCGTAAAAGATCTCGTCCCCTGGTTGGAACAAGCTGACATCGGCACCCACCGACTCCACCGTGCCCACAGCATCCCAGCCCAGCACACGCGGCTCTGGCGTGGGGACGTTGCGGCGCAGCTTGGTGTCCACCGGGTTGACGGCCACCGCGTGGATCTTGACCAACAGGTCACGCGGGCCGGGCTGGGGAACGGGCAAATCTGTCTCGAACAGGGCTTGTGGGTCGCTGATGGGCAGACCATGCTGGTGATAAACAATCGCTTTCAAAGGAGACTCCATGGGTTTGGGAACAAGCTGTCGACTGTGACAGCGAAACACCTGACAATAAAGCGCTTTGCCATTGGAACTGTTTCAACCAGCATTTGAAAATGATCGCCCTGCAAGACCTCCAATTCCTGGTGCGTGCCGGGCGCGCGACCAGCCTGTCAGAAGCAGCGCGGGCCACCGGTATCTCGCCGGCCGCAGGCAGCGCGCTGGTCAAACGGCTGGAAGCCGAGCTGGGCATCAAGCTGTTTGTGCGCTCTACCCGCAGCCTGCGCCCCAGTGCGCAGGCGCTGGCCTTTCTGGCCGAGTGTGAGGAGGGCCTGGCGCGGATCGAACTGGCGCGCGAAAGACTGCAGGCCGGGCGCCAGGTGATGCGCGGGCGCATCCAGCTCTCGCTGCCTTCGGATCTGGGGCGCAACCAGGTGTTGACCTGGTTACATGCGTTTCGAGGACGTCATCCTGAGGTGAGCCTGGGGCTGCAGATCTCGGACCGGATCGCCGAGGTCTACCGCGAACAGGTCGATGTGGCACTGCGTTATGGTGAACCCAAGGATTCAAGCCTGGTGGCGCTGCCCATCGCACCGCACAACCAGCGCGTCTTGTGCGCCTCACCCGCCTATCTGGCGCAACACGGGCGCCCGCAGGAGCCCAAGGACCTCAAACAGCACAACTGCCTGAGTTTTATGCTGAGTGACCGCAACCACGACAACTGGCAGTTTGTGCGCGACCAGACCAAGCTCACCGTGCGGGTCACTGGGGCCATCCAATGTGACGACGGTGACGCGGTCCGGCATCTGGCGCGCATGGGCGCGGGCATCGCCTACAAATCGCGCCTGGATGTGCACCAGGACCTGAAGCAGGGAACCCTGATCGCTTTGTGCGAAGACTGGCAGGGTGAACCTGCACCGCTTTACATGGCCTGCCCCGACCGCAGTCAGCTGCGACCACCGGTGTTGGCGCTGCGCAGCTTTTTGATCGAGAAAATCAACGCCCTGGATTGAGGCCGCCTCCACACGAGTGACATGCCTGTTGCCCTGGGTTGAACCATGTAACAGGTGCACTGTTGGACAATGGGTGACTTGTGCCGTTTGGCTGTACCAACCCTCTTTGAACCAACACCATGCCAACCACCACCCCCGCCCTGCCCGCCGATGTCAGCGACCGCCTGACCAATCTGGAGATCAAGGCCAGCTTTTCTGAGGACCTGCTCGACAAACTCGACCAGATCATCATCCGCCAGCAAGATCAGATTGATCGCCTGACACAAGAGCTGCAATGGCTGCGCCAGCAGGCGCCAGCGGAAGGTGCGGCCACGCCACGCAGCCTGCGTGATGAGCTGCCACCGCACTACTGAGCCACAGACCCCGCGCGTATCAGGGTTATCCGGCCTGGCCGCCTGGTTGAAAGTGAAATAATTGCGCCCATTCTTTTCCGAGGACACCACCCCATGAGCGACACCCAACAACGCATTGACGAACTGGTCAAGCACAACGACATCCTGCTGTTCATGAAGGGCACCGCCAGTTTTCCCCAGTGTGGTTTTTCAGGTCGCGCGATACAGGTCCTCAAGGCCTGTGGTGTGGAACCCAAGGCCATCACCACCGTCAACGTGCTTGAGGACGCCGAGATCCGCGAAGGCATCAAGGGTTACAGCAACTGGCCGACCATTCCGCAGCTCTACATCAAGGGTGAGTTCATCGGCGGCTCCGACATCATGATGGAGATGTTCGAGAGCGGCGAGCTGCAGACCTTGCTGGGCAAACCGGCCTGAGTCAGGCCAGCCTGCTCAGTGCTCCCACAGACGCCGCGCGCCGAGCACGGCGTCCGGGTAGGGCGACTTGCCACGCGAGCCGTTGTAACGCCCCAGCGCCATAAACAGGTTGCCGTTCTCGCGGTCGAGGTAGTGGCGCAAAATCACGCAGCCAAAACGCAGGTTGGTCTGCATGTGGAATAACTTGCCAGCATCACCATCCCCCAGCAAACGGGTCCAGAACGGCATCACCTGCATGTAGCCACGCGCGCCCGCACTGCTCACCGCAAATTTGCGGAAGTTGCTCTCCACCTGGATCAGACCCAGCACCAGCGCCACATCCAGGCCAGCGCGTTTGCTCTCGTACCAGACGGTTTGTAGAAATTCCTTGCGGGTCTCGAAATCCGTTTTTTTCTTCTTGAGCCGTTCACTCATGGTGCCGAGCCAACGCAAGTAGTCCAGGCGCGATTCGGTGTCCACGAACTCGGGCACCGGCGGTGCATGGTTGGTCACGGCCGAACTCAGCGCGGTGCGCACCGAATCCATCAGCGGCTCTTCGGCCTGGTTGCCGGCCCAGGATTGCTCTTGAATAATGAGCAATCCAAACCCAATGGACAAAGGCCAGGCACCTAAAACCGTCTTAACAAGCTGCCGTCGACCGGGCAGCACCGGGTGGTCAACGCCCATCAGCATCAGACCGCCAGGCACCCACCCGCTTGTCCAAGCGCCATGTCGACCCCGTCACACCTTGAGCTTGGCGATCAGCAACGCGGCAACCTCCGCCAGTGGCACCGCAGTGGCAGCGGCATCACGGCGGTGCTGGTACTCCACATTGCCTTCCTTGAGGGCGCGGTCACCGATGTTGACGCGGTGTGGCACACCAATGAGTTCCCAGTCGGCAAACATCGCGCCTGGGCGTTCACCCCGGTCATCGAGCAGCACGTCCA
The DNA here is from genome assembly GCF_002017865.1 of Rhodoferax fermentans. Lineage (NCBI taxonomy): Bacteria > Pseudomonadati > Pseudomonadota > Betaproteobacteria > Burkholderiales > Comamonadaceae > Rhodoferax > Rhodoferax fermentans. The sequence continues at coordinate 1,217,723 of NZ_MTJN01000002.1, forward strand.
CCCCTGCCGCCAGCAACTCAGCGTACAGCGACTCGGACGCCGCCTTAACCTCAGGGGATCGGTCGGCGTTGATCGGGCAGATCACCACCGTGAACGGCGCCAGGGCGTCGGGCCAGATGATGCCGCGCTCGTCATGGTTCTGCTCGATGGCCGCTGCGGGCAGGCGCGTGATGCCAATGCCGTAACAACCCATTTCCATCAGTTGCGGCTTGCCGTTCTGGTCGAGGAAAGTGGCTTTCATCGCCTGGCTGTATTTGGTACCGAGGTAGAACACATGGCCCACCTCAATGCCGCGCTCAATCGCCAGCGGACCTTGGCCGTCGGGTGAGGCGTCACCCGCCACCACATTGCGCAGATCAGCCACCATGTCGGGCTCAGGCAGGTCCCGACCCCAGTTCACGCCGGTGATGTGGAAGTCGGCTTCGTTCGCGCCACAGATCCAATCGGCCATCACCGCCACCTCGCGATCCACCACCAGTTTCACCGGTTGCAGCAGATTCAGTGGCCCCAGGTAACCGGGTTTGCAGCCAAAGTGGGCTTCAATCTCGGGCACCGTGGCAAAACGGAAGGCCGACAGGCCCGGCAGCTTGCCGACCTTGACCTCGTTCATGTCGTGGTCACCCCGCAGCAGCAGCAGCCAGACCTGGGTCTTGATCACTTCGCCAGTCTCATTGAGCGTGTCGGTGGCCAACACCAGCGATTTGACCGTGGTCTGCAACGGCACACCCAGCAACTCGGCCACATCGGCACAGGTGCTTTTGCCTGGTGTCGGTGTCTTGGTCAAAGCCTGCGAGGCGGCCGGACGCGGGCCAGCCGGTGCCAGCGCCTCGGCCTTTTCCATGTTGGCGGCGTAATCGCTGTTGGGGCAATACACGATGGCGTCTTCACCGGTGGCGGCAATCACCTGGAATTCTTCACTCAAGTCCCCACCGATGGCGCCACTGTCGGCGGCCACCGCGCGGTAAGTCAAGCCAAAACGGTCAAAAATGCGCCGGTAGGCCTGCGCCATGACCTGGTAGCTGGCCTTGGCGGACACTTGGTCACGGTCAAAGCTGTAGGCGTCTTTCATGATGAACTCGCGCCCACGCATCAGGCCAAATCGCGGACGACGCTCGTCGCGGAACTTGGTCTGGATCTGGTAGAAGTTCTTGGGCAACTGTTTGTAGCTGCGAATTTCCTGGCGCGCGATGTCGGTGATGACCTCTTCGCTGGTCGGCTGCACCACAAAGTCATTGCCATGGCGGTCAGCAATACGCAGCAGCTCCGGCCCCATCTTCTCGAAACGACCGGTTTCCTGCCAGAGCTCGGCCGGCTGAATCACTGGCATCGAGAGCTCCACCGCCCCTGCGCGGTTCATTTCTTCACGCACGATGGCCTCCACCTTGTGCACCACACGCAGGCCCATCGGCATCAGGGTGTAGATACCGGCGCCAAGCTTTTTGATCATGCCTGCGCGCATCATCAGCTTGTGGCTGACCACTTCGGCATCAGCCGGCGCTTCTTTGAGGGTGGAAATAAAGAATTGGGAGGCTTTCATGGGGACGATTCGCGATATGTCAGGGTAGCCACTCTTGATGCTAGGCAAACGCTGTGCATAATGGCCACAATTTTAAAATTTGGGGTTTGATTATGCTTGACCGAGACGGCTTTAGGCCGAACGTCGGCATCGTCCTGCTCAATCAGAAAAATCAGGTGTTTTGGGGGAAGCGTATCCGTACGCACTCCTGGCAGTTTCCGCAGGGGGGCATTGATCGGGGGGAAACCCCTGAGCAGGCCATGATTCGGGAGCTGCACGAAGAAATCGGGTTGCAACGCGAGCATGTTCGTATTGTGGCCCGCACCCGTGACTGGTTGCGCTATGAGGTGCCAGACCGTTTTATCCGCCGCGATTCACGCGGCTTCTACAAGGGCCAAAAACAGATCTGGTTTCTGCTGCAGCTGGTGGGCCACGACTGGGATTTGAACCTGCGTGCCACCGACCACCCGGAGTTTGATGCTTGGCGCTGGAACGACTACTGGGTTCCACTGGATGCCGTGGTCGAGTTCAAACGCGAGGTGTATGTCACTGCCCTGACCGAGCTGGCGCGTTATCTTCCGCGCAACGAACACCGCAACCGTTTTTTACGTCAGGGCATTCGGCCGCCCACGGCGGAGTCCGTCGGCGAAGATTCGTGCAACGGCCCCTTGGACTTGCCGCCGAACGCAAGCTGGGAACCCGATTCACAAACTGGAAATGAACATGTTTGACAAAAATCGCGTCGCGCGCTGGTGCGCGCCCGCCCTGCTGGGGCTCTTTGCCCTAACCCTGAGCACCCGCCTCCAGGCCCAGGTCGCACCAGACGACCCTGAGTGGAAAGAGCTTGATGCCCCGTCACCGCCTGCGTTCAGCACGGACAAACTGCTGCCGCTCGACATGCCGCCCTATGTGTCTGTGAAATTTGGCATCGACCCGGGCACACTGAGCATCGGGGTGGACGGCATCGTGCGTTATGTGGTGGTGACACGCAATACCAGCGGGTCGGTCAACGCGATGTTCGAGGGCATCCGCTGCGGCACCGGCGAAGTCAAAACCTACGCACGCGCCAATGACAAGGGCGTGTGGTCGACAGTGACCGAGCCGAAGTGGCGCGTGTTTACCGACAACCTGCCGTCCAAACACGCCTGGGTGTTCGCCCGTCAGGCCGCTTGTGATGGCCGGGCTACAGCCGCCAGCAGCACAGCGGACATCATCAAAGCGTTGAAAAAATAGCCTGGGCGTCGGCTTGCCGTCCCGCAGACGGCAAGCCGCCTTTGTCCACCCAGCGACAACAGTAACGCGGCAAACGCCGCCCAGACGGGGTTCAGGGACGGCTCAGCACCATGTTGTCGCGGTGCACCATCTCGGGCTCGGCCGAATAACCCAGCAACTTCTCGAACTGGCTGGATGGCTTGCGGCAGATCAGCCGGGCTTCGGCGCTGGCGTAGTTGGCCAGGCCACGTGCCACCTCCAGACCATCGTCAGAGCGGATCGCAATCACATCACCACGCGAAAAATCACCGTCCACTGCGGTCATGCCAATCGGCAACAGGCTGGAGCCGTCGCTGCGCAACTTGTGCACCGCCCCAGCGTCCACGGTGACCGAGCCTTTGAGCTGCAGATGGTCGGCAATCCACTGTTTGCGTGCCTGGGTTTTTTGGGTCGGCGCAATCAGCAGGGTGCCAATCGATTCGCCCTGACACAGACGCAACAAGGCGTCGGACTCTCGACCCCAGGCGATCACGGTGGAAGCACCGGAGCCCGCCGCCCGTTTGGCAGCCAGGATTTTGGTGATCATGCCGCCACGCCCCAGGCTGGAGCCCGCGCCACCAGCCATGGCTTCGAGCGCCGGGTCACCGGCCTGCGCCACATGCACAAACTGTGCGGCCGGGTCTTTGCGGGGGTCAGCGGTGTAAAGGCCTTTTTGGTCGGTGAGAATCACCAATGCATCGGCTTCCACCAGATTGGCCACCAGCGCACCCAAGGTGTCGTTGTCGCCAAACTTGATTTCGTCGTTGACCACGGTGTCGTTTTCATTGATGACCGGTAACACACCGAGCTTGAGCAAGGTCAGCAAGGTCGAGCGTGCATTCAGGTAACGCTCGCGATCGGCCAGATCGGCGTGGGTCAGCAGCACCTGGGCGCTGCCCAAGCCGTTTTCTCGCAACTTGGTTTCGTACATCTGCGCCAGGCCCATCTGGCCAACGGCGGCAGCGGCCTGCAACTCGTGAATTTCTTGCGGGCGGGTGGTCCAGCCCAGGCGTTTCATGCCTTCGGCAATGGCTCCGCTGGAGACCATGATGACCTCGCGGCCCTGACACACCAGCAAAGACATCTGGCGGCACCACTCGCCAATGGCGGCTTCGTCCAGGCCTCGGCCTTCGTTGGTGACCAGGCTGGACCCCACCTTGACCACCACACGGCGCGCGTCACGCAGGATGCTGGCATCAAAATCTTCAAGCATTTTCAGGCTCCAGCCCTTATTAAATCAGGGCAAGTAGCTATATGAACAATAGCAGTTAAATCGGATCCACATCAGCGGCAAAACGCGGGTCAATCACCTCGGGTGCCGACTCGATTTTTTGCTGGGCACTGATGTGCTGGTACACCGCCTTGATCAGCGGCTCACAGCCTTCGCGGGTCAGCGCTGAGATCTCGAACACCGGCCCTTTGTATTTGAAACGTTTGACAAAGTCTTTGATCAACGCGGCGCGCTCTTCGAGCGGCACCATGTCGAGTTTGTTAAGCACCAGCCAGCGTGGTTTGTCGAACAGCTTTTTGTCGTATTTTTTCAGCTCGTTGACAATCGCCTTGGCCTGCGCCACGGTGTCAATGGCATCGTCAAACGGCGCCATGTCGACCACATGCAACAACAAACGGGTGCGCTGCAGATGGCGCAAGAACAGATGGCCCAGGCCCGCACCTTCGGAGGCGCCTTCAATCAGACCCGGCAAATCCGCCACCACAAAACTCTGTTCCGGCCCGACCCGCACCACACCCAGGTTCGGGTGCAAGGTGGTGAACGGGTAATCGGCAATACGCGGACGCGCGTTGGACACCGCAGTGATCAGGGTCGACTTGCCCGCATTGGGCATGCCCAGCAGACCCACATCGGCCAAGACCTTGAGTTCGAGCTTGAGGTTGCGCTTTTCACCGGGCCAGCCCGGTGTTTTCTGGCGCGGTGCCCGGTTGATAGCGCTCTTGTAACGCAGGTTGCCAAACCCACCGTCGCCGCCCTTGGCGATGGTGATCACCTCACCCGGTTTGAGCAGCTCAAACAAGACCTCGCCGGTTTCTGCGTCGGTGATGATGGTGCCCACCGGCATCTTCAGGGTGATGTCGTCCCCGGCCGCGCCAAACATGTCGGAGCCCATGCCGTGTTGGCCACGTTGGGCGTCATAACGACGCGAAAAACGGAAATCAACCAGGGTGTTGAGGTTTTCGTCGGCCACCGCAAACACATGGCCGCCGCGCCCGCCATCGCCGCCATTGGGGCCGCCAAATTCCTTGTACTTTTCATGCCGAAAAGAGACGCAGCCAGCGCCACCGTCTCCAGCAGAGACATCAATGTAGGCTTCGTCAACAAATTTCATGATGGGGGCTTTATAAACGAAAAACCCCGCGCCGCGCGCAGGGTTTTGTGGGGACTGCCAGCTGATTAAGCTGCCGCTGTCACGCTCACGGTACGCCGATTCAGCGCACCCTTGGTCTCGAACAGGACATTGCCTTCAACCAACGCAAACAGCGTGTGGTCTTTGCCAATGCCAACATTCACGCCGGGGTGGAACTGGGTACCACGTTGGCGCACGATGATCGCGCCAGCGCTGATCAACTCACCACCGTAGGACTTCACACCGAGCATCTTGGGCTTGGAATCGCGCCCGTTTCGCGTTGAGCCGCCGCCTTTTTTGTGTGCCATGACTCTTGCTCCTTATGCAGAAATCGCGCCGATCAACAGTTCGGTGAACTGTTGGCGATGCCCTTGACGCTTTTGATAGTGCTTACGACGGCGCATCTTGAAGATGGTGACCTTGTCGTGTTTACCATGTGCCAACACTGTGACACTGACTGTGGCGCCGGACACCAAGGGCGTGCCAACCTTCAACTCTGCGCCGCTACCGACTGCCAGAACCTGGTCAAACACAATCTCTTGGCCAACGTCCGCAGCAATCTGTTCTACTTTAATTTTTTCGCCAGCAGCAACTCTGTATTGTTTGCCACCGGTTTTTATGACCGCGTACATATGAACCTCTTTGTATAGATCTTCACGAACGGATTTTCGCGAAGCCCAGCATTATGCCATAAGCCCGTGATTTTGGCTTGTGGGGCTTTTGCAGCAAGTGGTTGACGCTGTCACGTCGGCTTGACATAACGCACTGGTTTGGCTCGATGAGCTTTCTATAATCTGCGCACATTACCGAGCCAACCGTCTTGCAAGCCACCAACACCCCCTCCTCCTCTTTGTTATCGGTCATCGCGCCTGACATGCGTGAGGTCGATCTGGTCATCAAGCAACACCTGGACTCGGATGTTCCGCTGGTCGGGCAAGTCTCACGCTACATCATCTCCGCAGGCGGCAAGCGGCTACGCCCGGCCTTGCTGCTGCTGATGTGTGGCGCCTTGGGTTTCAAGGGCGCGCAGCGCTTCAGCCTGTCGGCGGTCGTGGAATTCATTCACACCGCCACCTTGTTGCATGACGACGTGGTCGACGAATCGGCACTGCGCCGTGGCAATGCCACCGCCAACGTCACTTTCGGCAACCCCGCCAGTGTGCTGGTCGGTGACTTTTTGTACTCACGTGCCTTCCAGATGATGGTTGACGTGGGCAGCATGCCTGTCATGAGTGTGTTGTCAGAGGCCACCGTCGTGATCTCCGAAGGCGAAGTGCTGCAGCTCATGAACATGCACAACGCCGAACTCGATGAAGAGGGTTACCTGCAGGTGATCCGCTCCAAGACGGCCAAACTGTTTGAGGCCAGTGCCCGTGTCGGCGCCATCCTGTCTGGCGCCACGCCTGAGATGGAAGCCGCCTGCGCGTTGTACGGGCAGGCGCTGGGCACCGCGTTCCAGGTGATCGACGACGTGCTGGACTACACCGGCGATGCCGCCGTGATGGGCAAGAACCTGGGCGACGACCTGCGCGAGGGCAAAGCCACCCTGCCGCTGATTGCCGCCATGCAGCGCGGCAACGCCGAACAGCGCACGGTGGTCAAACTGGCCATCGAAAACGGCGACGTCTCTGCCATCGACCAGGTGGTGAGCATCGTCAAGGCCACCGGTGCGCTGGAGGTGGCACGCAAAGCCGCCAGCGACGAGGCCGCCCGTGCCGTAGCCGCCGCCGAACAATTGCCCGATGGCCCACACAAAACGTGTTTGCTACAATTAGCGGCTCAGCTGTTGGACAGGCAGTCTTAAGCCACCCAGCAAGCAGAATTTCGGAATGTAGCGCAGCCTGGTAGCGCACTTCGTTCGGGACGAAGGGGTCGGAGGTTCGAATCCTCTCATTCCGACCAATCACTCAAACGGGTTGACTCTAGATACGAGTCGACCCGTTTTTTTTGACTCACAACAGCGTCTCATCCTGTGTCAGGGCCTCCACCTATGCCTCGGACTGGTCGAACAAAAACTCTGATTTTTATAGCTGCTTGCGCTTTGACGACAAGGGCTCAGGCCGTTTTTTCGCAATCAAACACGGCAACCGCCCCCGCCTCGATGGTGACGCCACCCCCACTGGCACCGTTTGCGGCGGAGTCTTCGCCCGGTCTGAACCCGGCCTGGCGTCTCAGCGGTTTACCCGGCAACCGGGTGGCGTTAACCCAGTTTGAGCCGGGCCTGGTGCAGGGCGAGTCGGCACTTCGGATACGCACCCAGCAGTCTTACGGCGTGCTCACCCACAGTTGGCGTGGCACAGCACCGGCCGACCTGGCCTGGCGCTGGCAACTGGTACAGGGTCTGGCGCAGGCCGACATCCGCACCAAAAACGCAGACGATGCCGCGCTGAAGGTGTGCGTGATGTTTGATCAACCACTGCACGACATTCCTTTTGTTCAGCGTGTGAGCTTGTCGCTGGCACGCGCCGCTTCCGGGCAGGCCTTGCCCAGCGCCACGCTGTGTTACCTGTGGGACAGCCGCTACCCAGCGGGCACACGCGGCACCAACCCCTACAGCGCCCGGGTGCGTTACATCGTGCTCAACGGTGTTGAGACCACGCCGGGGCAGTGGGTGGACCAACGCAGGCGCCTGGCCGACGACTTTGCCAGCCTGTTTGGTGATGAGAGTGCAGTGATGCCGCCGGTGATCGCGATTGCAGCGGGCGCCGACAGCGACAACAGCGGCGGCGACAGCCTGGCCTACCTGGCCCGGCTGCGCTGGGTGGATTGACCATTCTTTTGCCAAATTAGCTCCTAGACCTTATTGAATAAGGGCTAAGAGCTACTTAATTCATAGCATCTGCCGTTACCCGAAAACAACTGAACTCAGCGCAACACCAGCTTGGCACCCGCAGTGGCAGCGGTGATCTCCCCCACCTCACACGCATCCCCAAAACCCAGATCACGGAACACCGCCAGCACCGCATCCACCGCCTCAGGGGCACAACTCACCAGCAGGCCACCACTGGTCTGCGGGTCGGACAACAAGGCCTGGTCGACCGCCGCAAAGTCCGCAGGCAAGGCCACCTCGGCACCATAGGCCGCCCAGTTGCGGCCAGAGGCCCCGGTGATGTTGCCCGCCAGCGCCAAGTCACGTGCACCGGGCAGCAGTGGCACCCGACGCCAGTCCAGCGTGGCCGTCAGACCCGCACCCCGCGCCATTTCCAGCGCGTGCCCGGCCAGCGCAAAACCGGTGACATCGGTCATGGCATGCACCCCCGGCAAAGCCGCCAGCAACGGGCCGGGCGTGTTGAGCTGGGTGGTGACCGCCATCATCTGGGCATAACCGGCGGCGTCCAGGTTGTTCTTCTTGAGCGCCGCCGACAAGATGCCCACGCCAATGGGTTTGCCCAGAACCAGCTTGTCACCCAGGCGGGCGCTGGCGTTTTTCTTGACCCGGCTCGGGTGCACCAGGCCCAGTGCCACCAGGCCATAAATCGGCTCGACCGAGTCAATGGTGTGGCCACCAGCAATCGGGATGCCCGCCGCGCGGCACACGCTGGCGCCGCCTTCCAGAATCTGGCCAATGGTCTCGACCGACAACACGGCAATCGGCATGCCCACCAGCGCCAGCGCCATGATGGGTGTGCCGCCCATCGCGTACACGTCGCTGATGGCGTTGGTGGCAGCAATGCGGCCAAAGTCAAACGGGTTGTCAACAATGGGCATGAAAAAGTCGGTGGTGGCAATCAGCGCCTGCTCGTCATTGAGCTGGTACACCGCCGCGTCGTCGGCGGTCTCGATGCCCACCAGCAGCTCCTTGGGGATGGGCATGGCGCTGGTGCCCTTGAGGATGCTCGACAACACCCCGGGTGCAATCTTGCAGCCGCAACCACCACCGTGTGACAGGCTGGTCAGGCGTGGCTCGGCGGGCTTGTTGCCAGAAGGCGGGGTGCTGGGCGCAGGGTGTGTCATGACGAATCCGGTTCAAGTATCCAAAACCTCATTATCCGGCGCCAGCTGCCGATAAAAAATATAGCAATGACCCCAATGCTTGACTGGTCTGCCAGCTGAGCAGATACTCCCGCCCACCCATCACACGGAAACTCCGATGACAGATCAGAAAGAGCTGCCTGGCGCGTTGGAGGCTGTACCGGTTGTCCCAACGCCACAACCCGTGAACTTTCTCAAGGTGCCTTGGCCCCACATTGGCGCCTGGACCCACTATTTCCTGCGCGCCGACATCCCGGTGCTGGCCGCCACCGCGCGGGCGCTCGAAGAGTTGCGCGCCATCGAGGACGAGGTGGACGCCAACATGCTCACCCCGGTGATCCAGGTTGACCCGCTCATGACACTCAAGGTGCTGGCCTATGCAGCCAGCCTGCGCAAACCCAGCCAGGCCACCGAAACCGAGTCGATCACCACCTCGCTGGTGCTGATGGGTATCTCCCCTTTCTTTCGCCAATTTGGCCCGCAACGCACGGTCGAAGACTGGCTGACCGACCAACCCGAGGCCAAAGAAGGCCTGCAGAAACTGCTACGAAGAGCTGAGCGTGCTGGCCATTTTGCGCTTGGCTTTGCGGTACATCGGGGTGACACCGACGCGACCATCATCCACCAGGCCGCGTTCCTGCATGACTTTGCCGAGATGCTGATCTGGCTCCACGCCCCCGCGCTGGCGATCCAAATCCGCGACGCCCAGGCTGCCGACGCCACACTGCGCTCACGCGCCATCCAGCGCGAGGTGCTGGGCGTAGAACTCACAGACTTGCGCCAAGCCTTGATGAAACTGTGGCGCCTGCCCGAGTTGCTGATCAGCATCAGCGACGACCGCCATGCCGAACGCAGCAACGTGCAATGTGTGGTGCTGGCGGTTCGCCTGGCGCGCCACACCGCTCTGGGCTGGGACAACGCCGCGATACCCGACGACATCGACGACATTGCCAGATTGCTCAACACCACCCCACGCGTCGCCCGCCTGTTCTTGAACAAGATCGACCACCCGATCCTGGAAGCCGCCTCGCTGACGGACCAGCCCCCCAGCCACAGCTGAACAGCCAGCACAGGCCGGATCAGCCCGGTTTGGGCCCCTTGTCAGGTTCACGCTGGCGCCACCAGCTGCGGGCACTGGCGCGGCGTGGCCAGGGCGGGATCTCGAAGCGCGGCAGATCCTGCGTCATGAAACTGATGGCAATCAACACCGTGGGCAGCTGGTAGACCACCGTCCACAAGCCCGGAATGTCGTCAATCGCCAGCCGCGGCATGGCCAGCACGGTGATCAGGATGCAGATGGGTGTCAGCAGCGGGATGGCCCGGCGCCACACCACCCGCCAGCGCGCCAGCCAATGCGCGTCATGAAACTCCGCAGGTGGCGCCGCCAGCGTCTGCGCCAGATGGGTGGCCACACGATCCAGCGCAGCCTCGGCGCGGCGGGTGCGCTGGTCGGGTGTGCCGCGCAGGCGGAACTTGCCGCTCCAGCCCTCGCGCGTGGCGCTCAGCGGCGACCAGGCCCAGCCCAGAACCGCCAGCAGGTCCTGCGGGATGTCCAGCACCTGGCCCGGCGGTGCGCTCAGCAGCACATCGGCCGAGACACTGCGCACCGGTGACACCGTCATCGTCAGGCTCAGGTCACCCACCTGCACCACCGCGCTGCTGAGCACCGGCGCTTGTGCCTCTGACTGCAAGGCATAGTGCCGCGCGATGGCAAACCCCTCGCCCAGCGCAAAGTGTTGCCCAGCAGGCACCGCATCCACCTGCTGCAACAGCTGTGCGGGCTCAGCGCCGCTGGCCGTCAGGCGGGCCCGCAGGCCACTGGACAGCACCAGGGTGCGGGTCAGGCGGTAGCTGCTCTGGCTGACCTTTTCCAGCGCCAGCAACTCGGACAGACCGGCCAACCCAGGCGCGTCGGCAGCACGGTCCCTTGGCTTGAACACCACCCGACGCTGGATGCGGTCGCAGGCGGGCAAATCCACCTGTCGGCCACTGCGGCTGAACGGCGCCACCAGCGCCAGGATGTCATGGTGGGTCAGAGGGGTGGCGGTCATGGCTCGGACCTCAGCTCAGCACCAGTTGGCGACCAAAGGGGGGCGCCATCAACGCTGCCATTTGCGGCACCGCCCAGAGCACCGGGCAACGCGGCCGATGGCGCGCCGGGCCGTCCAGGTCGGTCAGCACCACAATGATGTCGGGCACATGGCGCTCGGCTTCTTCGAGCAGCGGGGTGAAATCGGTGCCACCACCGCCTTTGAAGTCGAGCTGATCCAGTTTGAAGCGGCCGGGTTCAAAACGCAGCACCTGGCGCACACGGTCATCCCCCAACACCAGCGTCACACCTGCGGCCAGGCGCCGGGTGATGGCGCTGATCTCGCGGCCAAAACGCTGCAGCAACTCATCGTCGATGGAACCCGACACATCCACCACCAGAACCAGACGCGGCACGGCACGGCCTGGGCTGGTGCCCGGCTCAAACGGCATACGGTGATGCGGGCCGCTGCGCCCCTGGTTGGCCAGGTAAGAGCGCGAGGGGCGCGACCAGGACAACTCAGGCTCATGCGAGAGGCTGCGCGCCAGCTGGGTGCGCAAGACCTGCTCCCACGGCGTGCGGGATTTGGGCAGGTCCGCCATCAGGCTGCGCAACATCGAGTGGGCGCCGTCACCCGCATGGGCGCGGGTGAGGCGCTCGCACCACTCGCGGGCCAGCTCGGCCTGGGATTCGGGCGAGCCCAGGGTCTGTTCGCTGGGCACCAGATCACGCTGTGTAGGGCGGCCCATGGCTCGGGCGCGGGCGGCGCGCTGGCCATCTGCGTTTTGGGATGGGCCACTGGCAGCTGCAGTCTGGCCTGCGGCGCTGGGCTGTCGGCTCGACTGGCCTTGGTTGGATGGCTTGTGCGCTGCAGCGCTGCTGTGGCTCTGAACCTTGCCCTTGTCTGGCGCGGCGCCACGGTCATCCAGCGCGCGGTAGAGGGTTTCCACATCCCATTGCAGCAGGGCCTTGTCGACCGGCAGGTCCAGCTGAAGCGTGGTTTTGAGCAGCTTGTCCAGATACACCGCATCCTGTGGCAGTTGCAGCCAGCTCAGGTGACTCAAGGCGCTGTTGACAATGGCATCGGCGCAGAGGTTAAACAGCGCCAGGTCCACATCACCCAGCAGCTGCTGGAGTACCAGGTAACGCTGCGGATGCCGCAGCGCAATGTGCAGCACCTCGTGCGCGACGTGGCCCACCTGCTCGGGCAAGGGCAGCGCCTCAAAGCGTTCGCTATAAAAAATGGTGCGACCATCCGTTACCAATAAAGGGCCAGAGGCCCAAAAGGCTTGTAACTCCGAGACGTTCTGGTGCTTGACCCAGAGCGCCAGCCCACCGGTGGACGGCGCAAACTCCACCATGCGCGCTACCGCGCGCGTGCCACGGTGGCGGTAGAGCGCCTGAGGCTCGGGCAAGTCGTCAGCCACGCGCTGCCTCTTTGGCGCGCCGCTCGGTGTAGCGGGCATACACCGGGCTGTCGAGGATGGCGGCCTCCAGCCCACTCTCCAACGCGCGCTGCATCAGCAGCTCCATGGCCAGCGTCTGGCCTTCCACAATGGGCAAGGCCGTGCTGCTGCGGATGTCGGCAAACTGCTCAATGATTTCCAGCGCCCGACTCACGGTACTTTCTTCGCGGCAGGCGGCCAGCAGGCCGTAGATGGTGCCGTAGAGCCCATCCAGCGTCTTGGGCAACAGGGCCACCGTCTCGGCGCCGCGTTTGGCCGCCAGCAGGCGCACCACATCCACCGCAGCCTGGATTTCACGCAGCACCCCAAAAAACTCGGCGGCATTGGCAGCACCAATACGACCCTGCACCAAGATCCGCTTGGTCGCGTCTGACAGGCCTGACTTGAGCACGTTCGAGATGTCTTCCCAGCCGCGTGGGCTGGCGCCAATCAGGTAATCGTTGGCCAATTGAGACTGGGTGTCGTCGAGCTTGTCGGGCCGCACCCGTAGGTAGGCCATCACCTCGGGCGCGAAGTCCTTTGACAGGGCGTGGGCCAAAAAAGCGTCGATCACCGTCTGCACATTGAAATGGAACATGCGGTCGGCCAGCGCGGTGCCCATGTCGTTGCTGACCGCGTCGTGAAAGCTGGCGTTGCCCGCCGCAATCACCTGCCAGCCATCGGGCAGCACATAGTTGCCGACACGCCGGTCCAGGATCAGCGAGTAGGCCGACACCTGCAGCCGTTTATCGGCCGCAGTGAGTTCGTCCAGAAACAAAATGCCCGCAGGGTCGGATGTTGAGGGCAAAAACTCGGGCGGAAACCACACGGTTTTGGCCAGGGTGTCGTCGGCATAAATGGCCCCCCGGATGTCGACTGGCTCAATGGTGGTCAGGCGCAAGTCCACCAGCGGCACCTTGAAGTGCTCGGCCACCTGACGCACGATGGACGACTTGCCCACACCCCGCGTACCCCACAACATGGTGGCGCGGCGGCGCAGGGTGGCGTCCGCGTACTGCTCGATCAGCGCGGCCTTGGCCGCAGCGATGGAGACCGGTGGGATGTTCATGGGGTTGCCAAGCATGGTCTGACCTTGTTCTTGTTCGAGGAATCTCAGGGCGCACCACCGGGCGCGGTGGTCGCGGACGTGGTTGGGTGTGGGCTGTTGACCAGCGTGTCAACGGGCGGTGTGGCCCACCAGCTGGCCGCCGTCAGGCGCCGGGGTGGGCGGGGCAACTCAAAACTGGGCATCTCGCGCAGGCAAAAGCCCCATAACAGCAACAGGGGTGGCGCGTTAAAGATCAGCATCCAGTAGACCGAGTTCTGCGCAATACCGAGGTAAGGCACGGCCAGTGAACCCAGCACCAGCCCCAGCAGAATCAGCAACGGCACCGCCCGCCGGGCAGCCACCCGCCAGCGTGCGCCAGCCTGTTGCTGGTGGAACAAAGACGGCGGCTGGGCCAGGGTCTGCGCCACATGCCGGGCCGCCAACTCCAGCTGGTTCACAGCCAGACGGCTACGCTCAGAATCGGAGCCAGGCAAACGCAAGCTGCTGCGCCAGTTTTTGGGGTGGCGCGTCAGCCGCGCCCAGTGGCGGCCCAACACCTGCAGCAGGTCGTCGGGCAAGTCAATGGCTGCGTTGGCGGTGAATTCCAGCTCGGCCGGGTAACCCTTCACTGCGGGCATCTTGAGCCGCAGGCTCAGGCCCTGTACCTGTACTTCGGCACTGCTGAGCTGCAGGGTGTTGGTCGGCAACACCAGTCGGTGGTTGCAGGCCATGCACCAGCCGTCGCCCGAGCGAAACAGGGGCTCGGGGGCCAACGCCTGCAGCCCAGCAAGCAGGCTATCCACATCGGCCCCTTCGGTCTGCAGGGTGGCCTGTAAACCTGCAGGATGGACCACGATGCGGCGCAGCACAAAGCGGGTCTCACTTGGGCAGTCCAACTCCAGCCGGTCCGTCAGCGTCGGGGCGGAGGCCGAGGGGTTGGGGCAGGTCTCGGGCTTGAACACCAGGCAGCGCTGGACACGGTCGCTGCCAGCCAGATCCAGCCGACGACCGCTTCGAGTGAACGGCTCGATCAGCCCGAGGATCTCGTGGTGGGTCAGCGGTGAAGTGGCCATGCTCAGCTCAACAGGAGACTCCGGCACCCGAGGTGCCAAACCGTCGCCAACTCATCCACAACACAGCAGAAAAAAGCATCGGCAAATTATGCCCGTGCCTCTAGATAACCACACCCACTTCGGCCAGCTGGGCCACGATGTCGGCATGTAATGGCACACCCTGGACCAGGTTGGTGTCCCGGCTGGCCCAGCCACGTTCACCTGGCCAGGTGAACGGTGCAGCGACCTCACCCAGATGACCCAAATAGTCAGTCACGCGCCGGGTCAGCACCTCCAGGCCACCAAAAGCCTCAGGGTTGAGGGCGACGAAGAGTTTGCTGGCATCCGGGTCGATGCCGCTGCGGTCACCGGCAGAAATTTCGTTGCCAAAGGCGCCACCGCCAAGGGCAGCGGTCAGCAGCTCCATCACCAGCGCCAGCCCGGCACCTTTGTGGCCACCAAAGGGCAACACCGCACCCGCCAGAATCGCCTTGGCGTCGGTGCTGGGTTGCCCTTGCGCATCCAGGCCCCAGCCCGGGGGGATGGCCTGGCCCTCACGCAGGCTGGTGCCCACCTTGCCCACCGCAGCCTGACTCATGGCCATGTCCAGCACCAGCGGCGCATCAGCGTCGGCACGCGGGATGGCCACCGCCAGCGGGTTATTGCCCAGCACCCGGCTGGTGGCACCCCAACCCGCCATGGTCGGCATCGCGTTGGTGGTGCACAGGCCGACAAAGCCCTGGCTCGCTGCGCGGCTGGCATAGGCATGGGCGCGGCCCCAGTGGGTGGTGTGCACCGCCAGACAGGCGCCGATGCCAAACTGGCGTGCGCGGTTGACCGCATCGTCCATGGCGCGGCAGGCGGCACTGCGACCCGGGCCGTTGTCGGCATCAAGCATGCTGGTGGCGGCAAATTGCCTCGTGAATTGGATATTGGGTTGTGCCTTGACCCGACCATCCCTCAAAGCAGCCAGCAGGCCCGGCAACATGCGCACCCCGTGCGACGGCACGCCCAGCAGGTCGGACTCAACCAAAATCTTTGCCTCAAGCTCGGCCAGATCGTTGGGTACACCGGCAGCTGTGAGGGCGTTGGTGATCTTCTGGCAGAGCACGGGAAAGCTTATACGGGTGGCGGCGTTCATGTCGGGTATCTCAGAGGGGTAAAGCGGGCATTTTCAGACATGGTGCGCCGTGCGCCATACTGTCAGCGTCAGGCAGTGCCATCCAGCTTGTCTTGTGTACCAGCGGGTGCAGCGGCGCGCAGGTAATCGGCCAGCCTTTTGCCCGCTTCGTCCTGGAACTGCCCGACCTTGCCGTCGATCACCTGCAGATGGCTCATGCGGTCCAGGCGAAAGCTGCGAAACCCGTGGCGGTGCTCGCACCACGCCGCCAGTGTCCAGACCTTGCCCCAGTAAAAACAGCCCAGCGGGCGCAAGATGCGCTGTGTGATCTGGTCGGTGGCGTCGCGGTAGTCAACCTGCACCTTGTGGCGTGTTTGTGTCGCTTCTCGCAGTGTTTGCAGGGTGATCTGCACTGACGGCTCCAGCCCAACAGGTGGCGCATAAACGGCCATGCTTTGCGCAGCCGCCCGGGCCGCTGCGGGTAACACCGACAGAATTTTCCCCAAAGCCACTTGAGAGGCCTGCGCCAGTGCCGGGTCTTGCCAGACCTGGGCCATGCGCACCGAGGCCACCAGGGCACGCGCTTCGTCCAGCGTGAACATCAGCGGTGGCAGATCAAAGCCCTGCCCCAGCCGGTAACCCACACCGGCCTCACCCTCAATGGGCACACCCTGGTGCTGCAGGTCGGCCACATCGCGGTACACGGTGCGGGCCGACACCTCCAGCCGTTGCGCCAGATAGGCCGCCGTGCTGAGCCGCCGCCCACGAATGAGTTGAACGATCTGGAACAGGCGGTCGGCACGGCGCATGGTGGTTGAACGTTTGAGATACTTTTTGTGCTCTGATCCTCATGATACATGGGCAGATAGCTCTTAAAAATGCAGCAACATCAGGCCGCAGTGCGCTTGTCAGCCCAAGGCATGCAATCCCACCCGGTTGCCATCCAGATCCGTGATGTGCGCAAAATAGCCCATGCCAGGCGGCAAGGCCTGGCGCGACAGCACCACCTGGCCACCCGCTGCCACCACACGTGCCAAGGCGGCATCCAGCGCAGGTGAAGCATCCAGATACACCAGGGTGCCACCATTGGCCAACGCTGGCGCACTGGGCCCCATCATCAAGGCCCCACCAACACCACCACCTGCGTTGTCGTATTCAAAAACGGCGCCCTGTGACGGCCCCATGGCCTCGCGGCGCATTGGGCGACCCAGGACAGCCTCGTAAAAAGCCTGGGCCTGATCCAGTTGAACCGTGGGGATTTCGAACCAGCTGATGGCGTTTGTCATGGCGTACTCTTTGGAAGTTGAAGAAGCCCTGATGATGCGAGGGGGCTGCTGACAACGTGGTGTCAGTGGTCAAATCAACAACTCAACCACCTTTGAGGCAGCGCCATGGCACGTATCCACATCCAGCTTCCTGAACAGTTCGCTTTTGCCACCGAGATCACGCTCTACCAGAGCCACATGAACTACGGTGGCCATCTGGACAACGCGCTGCTGCTCACCCTGGTCTCAGAGGCGCGGGTGAGGTTTTTCAAAGCCCTGGGTTACACCGAGCTGGATGTGGAAGGTGTCGGCATCCTGGTGGCCGATGCGGCGGTGCAGTACCGCTCCGAAGCGTTTTATGGCGAGGTCATGGTGGTGCAGATGACGGCAACCGACCTGGGCGCCAAGGGTTGTGACCTGGTGTGGTGCATGCGGGAACAAATCAGCCAGCGCGAGGTGGCGCGTGGCAAAACCGGGATTGTGTTTTTTGACTACAGCCGCCGCCAAGTAGCGCCAGTGCCCACCGCCTTTTGTGACCGGCTGGCGGGCCTGTCGCTCAGGGAATGATGATGTCGCGGTCGCGTGCACATTCCGGTGGCTCGCCATAACCGGTGGAGCGCACCTGCAGCTCTTGTGAGATCTCGACCTGGAACCACTGGCAGAAGTGGTTTTCGTAACGGTAGCTCCAGACCTCACCGCGCGAGCGCCCCAGCCCCTGGATGTGGCTGGCACGGCCCAGCAGGTCACGCACCTCTTGCTGTGACAAGCCAGGGGTGATGCGGGCGAAGTTTTCTTCGGTCAACACCTGCGCGGCCTTGATCACCCGGCCATCGGGGCCGAGATCCACAAACCAGGTGTGGTGCCCCATCGGGCCCCGGGGAAACTCCAGCCGGGTGCCGGTGGCCATCTCTCGCTGCTTGTCAGGCGGCCCCATCTGGGCCACCAGCTGCGCCTGGGTCAGATCCTTGACATTGGCTGGCGGCGCGTAGCCGCTGCAGGCGCTCAGAAGCGACACACAGATCAGACTGAGGGCGGAAAAACGCAACATGGCAAATCCTCGGTAACGCAAAGAGCAAATTGTGCCGATGGGCCTGGCTCAGAACCCCAGTGAGGCCAACAAGTCATCCACATCGGTTTGTTTGAGGGCGTTTTCTGCGGTTTGCGGGCCATCGAGCTTGTGGGTATCCACCGTGACAGGCTCCACTTGGGGCGTATCCTGGGTGGCCTCGGCCTGGGGCGCACTGTCGACCAACAGGTGCACCAGCTGCATCTCGGTGCGGTTGATGATGTCGATGACCTTTTTGATCACCTGGCCCGACAGATCCTGAAAATCCTGCGCCATCATGATGTCACTGAGCACCTCGGCCTGCCCCTTGGAAAAGCCGCCGGTTCTCTCGACAAACTTGCTGCAGACCACCAGCAGACCACGCGCCTTTTGCAGCGTCAACTCTTCTGAGCGGGCAAAGCGGGCCAGAGATGCACTGAGCTCGACGGCGCGGCCAGACAGATCGTCACAGGCGGGTTTGGCGGTTTCAACCAGCGTGAGCACCTTGTCGGCAGCGGCCTCGGTCATCTGACCCACATACGCCAGCCGATCCCGGGCATGCGGGATCTCTTCCACAATGTCATGCAAATGGTTACTGCCCAATAAGGTCAGTGCCTCGTGCATTTCCCTGGTAATGGCACCCAGTCTGGCGTAGGCCTCTTCTTTGCTTAACGGCGTAGGCATGGGAATGAATTCAGCTGTTGAAGGCAGTATTAGACCTCAAGCCATCGTGCCTCTGCACGTTCAGGCGGCCACAGCTGCAAATATCCTTGCCTTGGCGCAACACCGGGCGGGCCAAGCCGCCAGCCGCAGCCTGCCCCCATACCCCCAACCGTTTTGCGCAATTGAACTTTATTATTAGCACTCTCTCCAAGGGAGTGCTAATATTTGCACGTTCACCCATAGGAGTACTGGCATGACAACGCACACTGGCAACCCAAGCACCGCGCTGACCCTGGCTAACCCCTGGGCGCTGGTGCCTGCGCTAGGCAATCTGGATGCCTATATTTCGGCGGTCAACCGCATGCCCATGCTCACCCTCGAGGAAGAGCAGGCTTTTGCGCGCCAATACCGCATCAACAACGACCTGGAAGCCGCCGGAAAACTGGTGCTCTCGCACCTGCGCCTGGTGGTGTCCACCGCGCGCCAATACCTGGGCTACGGCCTGCCGCATGGCGACCTGATCCAGGAAGGCAACGTCGGACTGATGAAGGCCGTCAAACGTTTTGACCCCGACCAAGGCGTGCGCTTGGTGAGTTACGCGCTGCACTGGATCAAGGCCGAAATCCACGAATACATCCTGAAAAACTGGCGCATGGTCAAGGTGGCCACCACCAAGGCGCAGCGCAAGCTGTTTTTCAACCTGCGTTCGATGAAACAGCGCTTTCGCAGCGAAGACGCGATGGCCGACCTTGACTCGCACCGCGACACCCTCAACGACAGCCAGATCGACGCGATGGCCACCGAGCTCAACGTCAAGCGTGAAGAAGTGATCGAGATGGAAGCGCGTCTGTCCGGCGGAGACGTGTTGCTCGACCCGAGCCCGTCCGACGACGGTGAAGACGCTTTTGGCCCGATCTCTTACCTGACCGACGCCGCGCACGAACCCACCGCGATGATCGAAGCGCACCACCGCGACGTGTTGGCCAGCGACGGCATCGCCCAAGCGCTGGCCACGCTGGACGACCGCAGCCGCCACATCGTTGAAGAACGCTGGCTCAAGGTCAACGACGACAACTCGGGCGGCATGACCCTGCACGACCTGGCCGCCGTCTACGGCGTCAGCGCTGAGCGCATCCGCCAGATTGAAGTGGCGGCCATGAAAAAGATGAAAAAGGCCCTGGTTGAATTTGCCTGAACCAAGCCGCCAGCGCCTGTAACGGCGCGCCGATAATCACCCCACCTGCCGCCAATACGCTGGCACGTGGGGTTTTTTCATGTCTGTACGGGGCTTTCAGATGACATCTTTCCAACGTCGCAAGACTCTGCTTTTTATAGCTATCAGCGCTCTATCTACCTGGGCCAGCGGGCTGGACTTGGGGTCTCGCCAAAATGCCGCACCAACCCCGGCCTGGCCAACGAAAACCGTGCGCATCATTGTTGGTTTTCCGGGCGGCTCCTCACCCGACCTGACCGCACGCACCCTGGCCGAGCCGCTGTCCAAGGCGCTGGGCCAGCCGGTGATTGTGGAAAACAAGGTCGGTGCGGGCGGCAACATCGGTGCCGACTATGTCGCCAAAGCCACCGACAACCACACGCTTGGCCTGATGATCAACGGCAACATGACCACCGCCAAGTTGCTCAACCCCACGCTGGCCTATGACCCGTTGAAAGACCTGCAGCCGGTGTCGCTGGTGGGTGTCTCGCCGCTGGTGCTGACCGCGCCCCTGAACGCGCCGGGCGCCACAGCGGCCGAGTTCTTCAAGGCCGCCAAAGCCGCCGGTGACAGCTGGAGTTACGGCTCGCCCGGTGTGGGCACCATCGGCCACATCGGCATGGAGCTGCTCAAGTCACGCACCGGCATGAAAGTTGTGCATGTGCCCTTCCCGGGTTACGCGCAGGTGGCCAGTGGCATGGTGGGCGGGCTGCTGCAGCTCTCGATGCTGCCACCTGCCCAGGCCATCGCCCAGGTCAAGGGCGGCAAGTTGCGCGCGATTGGTGTGACGTCGAGCGGGCGCAGCAGCCTGGCACCCGATTACCCCAGCATGAGCGAGGCCGGTGTACCCAACTTCAACCTGGAAATCTGGAACGCGGTGGCCGCGCCCAAGAGCCTGCCCGCGCCCGTTGTGGCCAAACTGTCCAAACTGGTCAGCGAGATCAGCCGCAGCCCCGAAGTGCGGCAAAAACTGTTTCAGCAAGGCTGGCAGGTGGTGGGTTCGTCGCCCGAGGGGCTGGCCAACCGCATCCAGGCCGACACGGCGCTGTTTGGTGGGGTGATCAAGACGCTGGGAGTCAGCAACGACTAAGTGGCGGCCAGCGGCAGTTTCGCTGATTGCAAGCTTTTTAACCCTCTGGCCCTTATCCATCAAGGGCTGGTAGCTATCAATCCAAGAGCACTCAAGCCGCCGGATGCAACAGCAGGCGGATGTCGGCGGCGGTCAGCTCGGGCTGGGTGCCGTAACGCGTGAACAGGCGCAAGTTGCCCTGGGTGTCGTACACGTAGCTGCCCGCCGTGTGGTCGATGGTGTAGCTGGTGGGTGTGGGGCCGGGCACCTTTTTGTAATACACCTTGTAGTCCTTGGCCAAGGCAGCGGTTTTTTCGGGTGTGGTGTAGAGCGCCAGAAACGTCGGGTCAAAGTTCTCCATGTAGGCTTTGAGCATCTCGGGCTGGTCACGCTCGGGGTCCACGGTGACAAACAGACCCTGCAGCTTGTCGCCATCCGGCCCCAGCAGCTGCTTGATACGCACCATCTCCACCATCGAGGTCGGGCACACGTCCGGGCACTGGGTGTAACCAAAAAACACCATCACGATCTTGCCGCGAAAGTCTTTCAAGCTGCGCAGCTGGCCATTGTGGTCGGTCAGGGCAAAGTCCTTGGCGTAGTCGGCGCCGGTGATATTGATCGCGGTGAACGCCGGGCCACTGGGGCCACATGCGATCAAATGGGCTGCAGCCCAGAGTCCTAAAGCGCCAGCAGCTATTTTTTGCAGAGCATGTCGTTTGTTCATGGGCTCCATCATAGCCAGCAGAGCGTCAGCGGATCAGCTGCGGATGTGTCCCCTCTCCCCCAGGGAGAGGGTTAGGGTGAGGGCGGCGTTTGGTTTTTTGTACCATCTGCAAGGCCCTGCCCTCACCCCTGCCCTCTCCCGCAAGGAGAGGGAGGAAAACCTCACCCGGCTTAAACACCCGACGCAGGCCTGCCACGCGCCAGCGCCGCCCGCATGTCGCTCAGGCTGATTTCGCTGTGCGCCGCCACCGACAAGCGTGGCTTGGGTTTAAACGCGTGGCCGTAGATCACCTCAAAGCTGAGTTGCAAGGGCTGCTGCGCCAGCGCCTTGAGCAGTTGCTGGTGCCAGCCGCGCCCACGCAACCCCGCAAACCGCGCCACATGCAGATTGCGGCCCAGGCCGCGCAGCTCTTGCAACAGGCGCTCGGGCGTCTCAAAAGTGAGCGTGATGCGTTCCATGTCGATCACCGGCTCGGCAAAGCCAGCGCCCACCAGCATGTCGCCCCAGTCGTGCATGTCGGTGAACTCGTGGGCGGGCGCGGGCCAGCCCAGCGTTTTGTAGAGGGTTTGCAGCTCTTTGAGGGTGTCTGGCCCCAGGCAGGAAAACATCAGGAAACCATCGACCTGCAGCGCGGCGTGCCACTGCGCCATCAGCCCCTGCGGGTCAGCCGCCATGTGCAAGCACATGTTGGACCACAGCATCTGCGCGGGCTGCTCCACCTGCGTGACCACCTGGGTTTTGGGTTGCAACCAGGCTTGGGGCTTCCAACGCGCGGGCAGCAGCGCCTTGCCCGCCTGCTGCACACCTGCGCTGGAGCCCTCCAGCACCGTGCAGGTGGCTTTGGGGTAGCGCTGACTGATCAAGCTATGCGCCTGCAGACCACCTTTGAGCGGCTGCCAGTGCACCCAGCTGCTGGGCAACACCGTGATCCAGTCGAGGCGCTCTTGCATGCGCCGCGCCACCTCTTCATGCAACCAGGGCGACTCGGCCACAGGCAGGTCTTGCCAGCGTTGTGCGGCGCGCGGGTCAATGGTGGGGGGCTGTTGGTTAGGCATGTGAAAACGGCAAAGTCGGGGGAGTATATTGACTGGATGCTTAGAAAGCTGTTTTCGGGGGCACTGCCCCGGCGCCTCAAACTGCCGACACTGCCCAGCCAGTGCCGGGTCTGCCACGCCTGGCCGTCGCAGCCGGTGTGTGAGGCCTGCGTGAGCCAGTTTGCCCAGCCGCACACCCGCTGTATCAGCTGCGCCCTGCCCTTGCCTGCGGGTATGCGCCACTGCGGCGCCTGCCTGAAACACCCGCCGCCGCTGGACAGCTGCCTGACCGCCGTGGCTTATGCCTATCCGTGGTCCACCCTGGTGCAGGACTTCAAGTTCCACGCTCAACCCGGCCTGGTGCGCAGCTTTGCCACCCTGCTACGCGCCGCGCCCTGGGTCGAACCCGCGCTGGACGAGGCGGATGTGCTGCTGCCGATGCCACTGTCCACCACCCGGCTTAAGGAACGTGGTTACAACCAGGCCCTGCTGCTGGCCCGCGCGCTGGAACCCACCAAAACCCGTGCCGACATCCTGCTGCGCATTCAGGACACCCCGGCGCAGCACACCCTCAAACGCAGCGAACGCCTGACCGTGCTGAACCACGCCTTTGCTGTGGAGCCGCTGCTGGCCCACACCCTGCGCGGCCAGCGTGTAGTGCTGGTGGACGATGTGATGACCACCGGCGCCTCGCTGTTCACCGCCGCACGGGTGCTCAAGGCGGCTGGGGCCAGTGTGGTGACGGGGTTGGTGATTGCACGGACGGAGTGATGTGTAGGCACAAAACGGCTTTTGACGGCAGCTTTGTGAAGCTGCTTTTTGCCAGAACAGGTATAGCCCTTGACGTTGAGCAAAAAATGTCGGAATCCATATTTCATGCGGGTCTCAGGCGTATTTTGTGCCAATGTTAGGGCGACAATCGCCCTGTTAGGGAGATAACTGGCTGTCTCTCCATTTTGAGTTAGGCGGCACAAGACGCCCCCTGCCTCTCCACCCGAAAGAACGCACTTGAACTTGCTCGAAGCACTCTTCTCCGGCGCCAAGGCGTTCGTCAAGGAACTCGTCAGTGTCGCTCGAACTGTTGTCAGGGAGGTGCTGAAGGAAGTTGACCAGTCAGCGTTCGGCCGATCTGCAACACGTCTTGTGGACGGAATAGCAGATCGATACTTCACCCAGGCTCGTGATCTATCCGAAGAAGAGAGCGAATTAGCAGAGAAGTCCAGACGCGATGGACTCAGAACCGAAGCAGACGCAGAGCGGCTTCGCGAGATCGCTGCCGAGCGAGAACGCGTGAGGGCAAAGATGGAACGGATAAATGCCGAACGGTCCGCCCAAGACCTCCGGGATCACGCAGACGAAACACTGGTTGCTCGGCTCGACGACGACGAACTCAGCTCGACCGTTGGCATCCTGGCAGCGAAGGTCTGCCCTGCCTGTGGTGGAACTATGCGAATTAGACAGGGGCCAGTAGCGAGTGACACGGGCATACGTCGGTTCTACTGGCAATGCACTGAACCCAACTTACCCATGTGCCCCTATGTCAAGCTTGATCCGAGCAAAGTAAACGCAGGCGTGGTTCGTCTGGCTGATCCAGACCTCGACACACCGAAAGAACAACGTCGCGCAGTGTGGAACAGAAACGACGTCATTGCGGAAACCCATGGCAGAGTCCGTCAGCACTTGGGGGATGACGATAAGCAAGTCGTCTGCCCTCGGCACTTGCTTCCGATGAAGCTACTGCCGAAGAGAAATCAAGGGGGCAGAGTCTTGGATAGCTACGAGTACGTTTGTCTGGGCGTCACAACGGACGGTAAAGCTTGCGAGTACAAGATTGACCTGCAGACCATGCCGCAAGTAGCGGCCATGCTTCGTCGCACAGAGGGCGAAGGCATCATTCGTCACTAGCACGAGGTGCCACATAGCCCCTCGCTCAAGCGGAGCGACAACGTTCATCGACAAGCTCAAAAGCACCCCGCAGCGGGTGGGCCATCAGGGTGCACCGATGTCGCAAAGCGCAGCGCGTCTGAGGTGCGCCCCAATGGCCCACCCGCTGCCACCCACGACGCAAAACAGCTGAGGCCAAGCGGCGACAATCCAATCCATGTTTCACATTGTCCTGGTCGAACCCGAAATCCCGCCGAATACCGGCAACGTCATCCGCCTGGCGGCCAACACCGGCTGTACGCTGCACCTGGTGGAGCCGCTGGGGTTTTCGATGGACGACAAACACATGCGCCGCGCCGGGCTGGACTACCACGAGTACGCCACGCTCAAGCGCCATGCCGACTGGGCCGCGTTTCTGGCCACCCAAAACCCGCCGCCCGAGCGCCTATTTGCGCTGACCACCCGCGCCAGCCGTAATGTGTTTGAGGTGGCTTTCCAGCCGGGGGACTATCTGGTGTTTGGCTCGGAAACCAAAGGGCTGAGCGACACCGTGCGCTTGGCCTTTACGCCCACCACGTCGATCAAGTTGCCGATGGTGCCGGGCCAGCGCAGCCTGAATTTGTCGAACGCGGTGGCGGTGACGGTGTTTGAGGCTTGGCGGCAAAACGGTTTTGCCAAGCTGTCTTAAGCCAAATCGACCTCTAGCCCTTATAGATCAAGGGCTGGTCGCTCTTTAATACAGAGCACCCGTCCAGCCGATGTCGGCGGCCAGCCACTGCAATACGGGAATCGTGCCGGGCAAAACCGGGCTCACTTTCACCGGAATCTGTTGCCAGGCAAAACTCTGCGCTTCGCGCATCTGCAACTCTCCCGACCAGTCCAGCACCTTGCAAAAATGCAGGCGCACCAGGGCGTGCGGGTAGTCCACCAGCTCCTCGCGCCAGCGCTGGATCTGGCCGGTGGTGATGCCAAGTTCTTCGTGTAACTCACGCGCCAGGGCTTGTTCCACGGTTTCACCGGCTTCGAGCTTGCCACCGGGAAATTCCCAGTAACCGGCGTAGACCTTGCCCTCTGGGCGCGAGGTCAGCAAAAAGTGACCATTGGGCTGGATCAGCACACCCACGGCCACATCCACCACCTTGCGGTCCGGGCCACCTTCTCGCGCCTCGTGTCCGTCGGCCACCAATGGTTTGTGTGGCTGGCTCATGGCTGGGCGGCGCCGGGCGCAGCCGACTGGCGGCCCGCCAGATCACGCGCAAACTGGTAAGCGACACGGCCACTGCGGGCGCCGCGCTCCAGCGCCCAGACCAGGGCTTCTGGCCGGGCGGCCTCGATCACGTTGTTGGCCACACCAAAGGCCGTGAGCCACTGCGCCACGATGGCCAGGTACTCGTCCTGATTGAAGGAGTAGAAGCTGACCCACAGGCCAAAACGCTCAGAGAGCGAGATTTTTTCTTCAACCACCTCACCCGGGTGCACCTCGCCGTCGGGCGCGTGGGTGTAGGTCAGGTTGTCCTTCATGTGTTCGGGCAGCAGGTGGCGGCGGTTGCTGGTGGCGTAGATCAGCACATTGGGCGTGGTGGCGGCCACCGAGCCGTCCAGGATCGACTTGAGCGCCTTGTAGCCGGGTTCACCGTCTTCAAAACTCAGGTCGTCGCAAAACACGATGAATTTTTCGGGCCGGTCTGACACCAGTTCAACGATGTCGGGCAGGTCCACCAGGTCGGCCTTGTCAACCTCGATCAGGCGCAGGCCCAGGTGGGCGTATTCGTTGAGGCAGGCGCGGATCAGGCTGGACTTGCCGGTGCCACGGGCGCCGGTGAGCAACACGTTGTTGGCCAGGTCACCGCGCACAAACTGCCAGGTGTTGCGCTGGATTTTTTCTTTTTGTGGCTCGATGGCTTTGAGGTCGGCCAGCTTCATGGCGCCGATGTGGCGCACCGGCTCCAGGCTGCTGCGCCCGGCGCTGCGCTTGCGGTAGCGGTAGGCGCTGGAGGCGGCCCAGTCCGGCTGCGCCAGGGGCTGGGGCAGAACCGACTCGATGCGGGCCATCAGCTGCTCGGCGCGGGCCAGCAGGTGCTCAAAGTTCACATTCATGAGCGGTAATCGGCGTTGATGGTGACGTACTCGTGGCTCAGGTCGCAGGTCCAGACGGTGTCAGCCGCGCTGCCACGGCCCAGCAGCACCCGCACGGTGATCTCGCTTTGTTTCATCACACGCTGGCCATCTTCTTCGCGGTAGGCCGGGTTGCGACCGCCTTTGACAGCCACGTGCACATCGTCCAGGTACAGGTCGATGCCGGTCTGGTCCAGGTCGGTGATGCCTGCGTAACCAACTGCGGCCAGGATACGGCCCAGGTTGGGGTCGCTGGCAAAAAACGCGGTTTTGACCAGTGGCGAGTGCGCAATGGCGTAGGCCACCTGGCGGCACTCGGCCTGAGTCGAGCCACCTTCGACCTTGATCGATATAAATTTAGTAGCACCCTCCCCATCACGCACAATGGCTTGGGCCAGTTTTTGTGCCACACCGAGCATCGCGGTCTTGAGCGCTTGCCCGGCCGGGCTGGCCAGCGACGTGATGGGCGCATGGGCCGCTTTGTTGGTGGCGATCACCACAAAGGAGTCGTTGGTGGAGGTGTCGCCGTCAACGGTGACGCGGTTGAACGAGCCTTCGGCCAGCTCCAGCGCCAGCTGTTTCATCACGGCGGGGGCGACATTCGCATCGGTGGCCATAAAACCCAGCATGGTGGCCATGTTCGGTCGGATCATGCCCGCACCCTTGCTGATGCCGGTGATGCTGACCGTCACACCGTCAATGCTCACCTGCGCGCCAAAGGCTTTGGGGGCGGTGTCGGTGGTCATGATGGCGTGCGCGGCATTGAGCCAGTTGTCTGCCTTAGCGTCTGCAATGGCGGCGTCCAGACCGGCTTCGATGCGATCCACCGGCAGGGTTTCCATGATCACACCGGTGGAAAACGGCAACACCTGATTTGCGCTGATGCCCAGCCGTGTCGCCAGCGCAGCGCAACTCTGCTGCGCGCGCGCCAGGCCGTCGGCGCCGGTGCCCGCATTGGCGTTGCCGGTGTTGATGACCATGGCGCGGATGCCCTGGCTACCGGCCAGGTGTTCACGGCAGATCTGGACCGGGGCGGCGCAGAAGCGGTTTTGGGTGAACACGCCCGAGACCGAGGCACCCGCGTCGATTTGCACCACCGTCAAGTCCTTGCGGTTGGCTTTGCGGATACCGGCCTCGGTGATGCCAATGGTCACACCGGCGATGGGGAAAAGTTCAGCGGGATTCGGGGCGGGCAGGTTGACGGGCATGGTGGTCTTTCAAAACGTCAAAAACACTTTCGGGGAGGCCAGATAAACGAAATCGGGCGCTAGGCCCGATTTTCATGCAGTCAGTGTGGCTTAGCTCAGCTTGCCGTGGCACTGCTTGTATTTTTTGCCACTGCCGCAGGGGCAGGGGTCGTTACGACCGACACGCGGCACCTCTTGCGCCACCGTGGCAGCGTCGACCGTGGTTTCGACCTCGCCGGTCTCAGAAGGGGCGCTGTAGGTGACGTTGCTGACGCGCTCGGCACGGTCTTCCATGGCGGCGGCGGCCTGGGCCGCTTCTTCTTGCGACTGCACGCGTACCGTCATCAACATTTTGGTGACTTCGTTCTTGACCGAGTCGAGCATCTGGCCAAAGAGCTCAAAGGCTTCGCGCTTGTACTCCTGCTTGGGCTGCTTCTGGGCGTAACCACGCAGGTGGATGCCCTGGCGCAGGTAGTCGAGTGAGCTCAGGTGGTCGCGCCAGTTGCTGTCGATGGTTTGCAACAGCACCATGCGTTCGAACTGGGTGAAGTTCTCGTTACCCACCAGTTCAACCTTGGCAGCGAACAGCTGGTTGACGTGGGCCTTGACGGTGTCGACCAAGTCGTGGTCGGTGATGGCGCTGGCGGCGTTGACCTGATCTCGCAGCGGCAGGCTGATTTGCCATTCGTCTTGCAAAGCTTTTTCAAGTGCAGCCAGGTCCCACTGCTCTTCCACTGACTCGGCGGGCACAAACTGGCGCACGATGTCTTCAAAACAGCCTTCGCGCAGGCCCTGGATTTGTGCGGACAGGTCTGACGCATCCAGAATTTCGTTGCGCTGCTGGTAGATCACCTTGCGCTGGTCGTTGGCAACGTCGTCGTATTCGAGCAGCTGTTTGCGCATGTCGAAGTTGCGCGCTTCAACCTTGCGCTGGGCACTCTCGATGCTGCGGGTGACCATGCTGGCTTCAATCGCCTCGCCCTCGGGCATCTTGAGGCGGTCCATGATGGCTTTGACGCGGTCACCGGCAAAGATGCGCATCAACGCGTCGTCCAGGCTCAGGTAGAAGCGTGAGGAGCCCGGGTCACCCTGGCGGCCAGAACGACCACGCAGCTGGTTGTCGATGCGGCGTGACTCGTGGCGTTCGGTGGCGATGATGCGCAGGCCACCGAGTTGGGTGACCAGCTCGTGGTCTTTGGTCCACTGGTCGCGGATGGCCTGGATTTGTTGCTGCTTTTGAGCGGCATCCAGGGCTTCATCGGCCTCAATGGCTTCGATCATTTTGCTGACATTGCCACCCAGCACGATGTCGGTACCGCGACCGGCCATGTTGGTGGCGATGGTGATCATCTTGGGCCGACCGGCCTGCGCCACGATGTCGGCCTCACGCGCATGCTGCTTGGCGTTGAGCACCTGGTGCGGCAGTTTTTCCTTGTCCAGCAGGTTGGCGATCAGCTCGGAGTTCTCGATCGAGGTGGTGCCCACCAGCACCGGCTGGCCGCGCTCGTAACACTCGCGGATGTCCTTGATGGCGGCGTTGTACTTCTCTTGCGTGGTTTTGTAGACGCGGTCAAGCTGGTCGTCGCGGCGGCTGGGTTTGTTGGGAGGCATCACCACGGTTTCCAGGCCGTAGATTTCCTGGAACTCGTAGGCTTCGGTGTCGGCGGTGCCGGTCATGCCCGCCAGCTTGCCGTACAGACGGAAGTAGTTCTGGAAGGTGATCGACGCCATGGTCTGGTTTTCTGGCTGGATCGCCACACCTTCCTTGGCTTCGACGGCCTGGTGCAGGCCTTC
The DNA here is from genome assembly GCF_002017865.1 of Rhodoferax fermentans. Classification (NCBI taxonomy): domain Bacteria; kingdom Pseudomonadati; phylum Pseudomonadota; class Betaproteobacteria; order Burkholderiales; family Comamonadaceae; genus Rhodoferax; species Rhodoferax fermentans. The sequence continues at coordinate 1,247,509 of NZ_MTJN01000002.1, forward strand.
ACTCCAGCGCCGGCCCGTCATCAGGCGGCCTGTGAACTCGTCCACAATGACCACCTCACCACCTTGGACCACATAGTGCTGGTCGCGGAAATACAGGTGCTGTGCGCGCAAGGCGGCGTACAGGTGGTGCATCAGGGTGATGTTGGCCGGGTCGTACAGGCTGGCGCCTTCGGGCAACATGCCGAGCTCGAACAGGATGCGTTCGGCGTTTTCATGGCCACGTTCGGTCAGGAACACCTGGCGGCTTTTTTCGTCGAGGGTGAAGTCACCGGGTTTGGTGATGCCCTCGCCGGTGCGCGGGTCGGCTTCGCCTTCCTGCTTCTCGAGCTGCGGCACGATGCGTTTGATAGCCTGGTACAGATTGGTCTGGTCTTCGGACTGGCCGGAGATGATCAGTGGTGTACGCGCTTCGTCGATCAGGATCGAGTCCACCTCGTCGACGATGGCGTAGTTCAGCCCGCGTTGCACACGGTCGGCCGCCTCGTACACCATGTTGTCGCGCAGGTAGTCAAAACCGTATTCGTTGTTGGTGCCGTAGGTGATGTCGGCGCGGTAAGCGGCCTGTTTGTCCGGGCGCTGCATGTTGGGCAGGTTGATGCCCACACTCAAGCCCAGGAAGTTGTACAGCCGCCCCATCCACTGTGCGTCGCGGTTGGCCAGATAGTCATTGACGGTGACCACATGCACGCCGTTGCCGGTCAAGGCATTGAGGTAGACCGGCAGCGTGGCGGTCAGGGTCTTGCCCTCACCAGTGCCCATTTCAGAAATTTTGCCTTCGTGCAAAGACATGCCGCCGAGTAATTGCACATCAAAGTGGCGCATCTTCATGACACGTTTGGAGCCCTCACGCACTACGGCGAAGGCTTCGGGCAAGAGGTTGTCGAGCGACTCGCCCTGGCTGATGCGTTGTTTGAATTCCTCGGTTTTGGCGCGCAAAGCCTCATCGGTGAGTTGCTCGTAGCCGGTTTCCAGCGCATTGATCTTGCTGACCGTGTGGCGGTATTTCTTGAGCAGGCGGTCATTGCGACTGCCGAAAATTTTGGTGAGGAAATTGGTGGCCATGAATGCGGTGCGCAGCTTGTCCACCAATCACGGCAAACAGACACGCAGTCCTTTATTACGATCTAACTGAAATGGGGCTAAGCAACGCTGTCACAAGCTGTGATGAACGGCAAATTTTGACAACTATGTGGGCAATTTTAGCCGCCTGACAAGGGCGCACCCTAAACCCTCACTTGGGGGAGGCGCTTGCCGCCAAAGCCGCCGCTCGGGTGGCGACATTGGCCACGGCTGCCACCGTGGTCCCGGGTGCCTGCGGGTGGACTGCCAGAAACTTTTGCGGGTCTTGCACCACGCCGTGAACCCACACCTCGAAGTGCAAGTGGGCGCCCGTGGAGCGGCCGCTGGTGCCCACCTCGGCAATTTTCTGCCCGCGTTTGATCAGGTCCCCTTTTTTGACCCATGTCCTGGAAGCATGGGCATAACGTGTGATCAGACCTCCGCCATGGTCAATTTCCACCATGTTGCCGTACTCCGCGTGGTACTCCTGCGTCACCACCACACCGCCTGCGGCAGCCAGGATCGGTGTACCCACCGGCGCCGCGTAGTCCTGACCGGTGTGCAGGGCCGAGCGCCCGCTGAAAGGGTCAAGCCGCCAGCCAAAACCGGAACCCATGTCACTCACCGTCACCGGCTTCTGGGTGGGGGTCATCATGCGTTTCATCTTGAGGTCAAACAGCTTGGACTCCAGCGTGGTCAACACGCTGCTGCGCTGGGTGGCCAGCTCCTCAAACCCAACCATGGCGGCCTGCACTTCCTCCATGCTCAGCGGACGCGAGGCCACCAAGGGCCCGCCAGAGCCAGTGAGCGCTTTGGCGGCAGGCACCGGCAAACCGGCCAGGCCCGAGACACGTTCACCCAGCGACTCCAGTTGCTGCAGTTTGGCCTGCATTTCACCGAGTTGGCGCGCCATCAGATCCAGGTTCTCCCGCAGGAAGCGGTCTCGCTGGGCAAAGTCATCTTTGGTCACGAGCTTGACCAGGGAGCTCACCACCGGCCAGCCCTCACGCGCGCCCTTGATGATCACCCAGTGGTAAACCCCCAGGGTGGTTAACATCAAGCCGATCACGATGACTGCCACCACCGCGACCAGCCGCCCTCCCGTCAAGTTGACAACCTGTGACTTGGCCAGTCGGGCATCTGTGATGATCAATTGCATCTGTTACTCCATCCAAGCGCATGAACGTTCGCAGCCAACATCAATTTACCCTGCTTCAGGCCAGCGAAAACAACCCGGGTTTGGCCAAATTGATGGCCCAACAGAAGGCATCGCTGTCTCGCCTGCGGGCCATCGAGATGCTGATCCCGGCACCTCTGCGCCCGTTTGTCAAAAGTGGGCCGTTCGAGGACGGTGCCTGGTGCCTGATGTTGTCCAACAACACAACCGCTGCCAAATTGCGCCAACTGTTGCCCACGTTCGAAGAAAAGCTGCGAGCCACCGGTTTGGAAGTGACGTCAATCCGGCTCAAGGTGAGCCGCCAACCCTAAACCCGTTCCCGGCAGCCAAAGGTGGCGATTTTGGCACGCTGGCAGATCAGCGCAACTGATCCAAGACATCCAAAGACGAGGATGGCGCGAGCAGCTGGCCCAGCCACCAGAACAACACCACAAAAAATCCAGTCATCAGCACCAGCGCCACAAAGCGGATCAGCCACTTTTTGCCACCGTGGATCAGCTGACGTCGCGGCGTGAAGCGCATCCCATTGGCCTGGCACGGCCTGCAGATGTACTCACCATAACGGTTCTTGTGGCAGTCTCTGCGTCTGACGGTGGTGCCGCAGACCGAACATTTTTTCAACACGTCACCCAGTTCCAACGAGTAATCTTGTGGGCCTGCGCCATACATTCGGGCACCTGCTGTGAGGCCGCCGGCCCGGTTTGAGCGGCAGACAGCTGATGCACGCATCAAAAAAAACCCCCAGGTATCACTACTTGGAGGTTTTTAGAGGTGTTTGGTGGTGCCGATTATCGGATTCGAACTGATGACCTACCGCTTACAAGGCGGTTGCTCTACCAACTGAGCTAAATCGGCACGGGGCATAGTTTACACGAGCAAGCGACCCGCTCCGCTGGCTATTTGATACGTTTGAGCGTGGGGCGTGGGCTGCTGGTCGGCTTGGGCGCCTCAGGCTCTGGGCTTGGTTCAGGACGGCTGATTTGCGGAAAGGCCATGCCTTGGCCGTTTTCGCGCGCAAAAATGGCGATCACCTGATCCACCGGCACCATGATGTCCCTGGCCACGCCAGAAAAGCGGGCCTTGAACACGATGTAGTCATTGCCAAGCTGCAAACCCGTGGTGGCTGTCAAACCCACGTTGAGAACAATTTCACCGTCCTTGACGTACTTCAGTGGCACCTGCACCGAGTGATCCACAGAAACGGTGATGTGTGGCGTGTAGCCGTTGTCACAACACCATTCGTGGATGGCACGGATCAGATAGGGACGGGTCGAGGTGGACTCGGTGTCGTTCTTCTCGCTCATCGGTTACCTATTTGCGCATCACTTTTTCAGATGGCGTCAATGCCTCGATGTAGGCGGGACGCGAAAAAATGCGTTCTGCATACTTCAGCAGAGGTGCCGCGTTCTTGCTCAGCTCAATGCCGTAGTAATCCAGGCGCCACAACAAAGGCGCAATGGCCACGTCGAGCATGGAGAAACCATCACCCAGCATGAACTTGTTCTTCAGGAACACCGGGGCCAGTTGGGTCAGTCGATCACGGATGTGGGCGCGCGCCTTTTCCAGGGCCTTTTCGTTGGCCTTGGCAGTGCGCGACTCCAGCGTTGACACATGGGTGAACAACTCTTTTTCGAAGTTCAGCAGGAACAACCGAACCCGGGCACGGTCAACCGGGTCGCCCGGCATCAGCTGTGGATGTGGAAAACGCTCGTCAATGTATTCATTGATGATGTTGGACTCGTACAGGATCAGGTCGCGCTCGACCAGAATCGGCACTTGCCCGTAGGGGTTCATGACACTGATGTCTTCGGGCTTGTTGTAGAGATCAACGTCACGGATCTCAAAATCCATGCCTTTTTCAAACAGGACAAAACGGCAACGGTGAGAGTAAGGGCAGGTTGTTCCTGAATAAAGCACCATCATGGTGAAGGCTCCTAAAAAATAAAAAGAGCGGGGTGCAAAAAGCAGCCCCACTCTGAACCGTCAAGGTCGCCTGGATAAGCGACCTGGCAAATGTGGACGGGCTACTTGATGTCTTTCCAGAAAGACTTGTTCAAACGCCAGGTGACAACCGTCAACCCAGCCAGGAAAATCAAGACCCAGATGCCCAGCGTCTTGCGGGTGGATTGCACAGGTTCACCCATCCACTGCAGGTAGTTGACGAGGTCACCCACCGTCTGATCGTACTGCTCTGTGGTCAATGTGCCTGGTGTGACCTGCTCGAAGCCCTTGAACACATGGGTTTTCTGCCCATGCTCTTCAACTTCCTCGAATACCGCCTTGCGGTCACCCTGCAGCTCCCACAAGACATGAGGCATGCCTACATTGGGGAACACCAAGTTGTTCCACCCGGTCTGGCTGGCGCTATCACGGTAAAAACCACGCAGGTAGGTGTAGAGGTAGTCAGCACCTGTGCCGTTGGCACCAGCGCGTGAACGGGCGATCACACTCAGGTCAGGCGGGTTGTTGCCAAACCAGGCCTTGCCTTCTTTCATGGAGATCACCGACTTCATGGTGTCACCCACTTTGGCATCGGTCAGCACCAGTTCACTCTTGATCTGATCCAGGGTAAAGCCGAGGTCCTGCAAGCGGTTGTAGCGCACGTATTCAGCGCCGTGGCAGTTCAGGCAGTAAGCGACAAAGGTCTTGGCACCGTTCTGCAAAGAGGTCTTATCGGAGATATTGCCTGGCGCTTTGTCCCAGGCCGGTCCCGCCGTATTGGCAAACACCGACATAGACAGACCCGACACCAGAGACAAACCCAGGGCGACTTTTTTGATGAAACTCGTTTTCATTGTGAAAATTCTCCGGGTCAGTGAGGCTTGTAAACAACGCGACTCGGCACCGGCTTAAAGGCTCCCATGCGGCTCCACCAAGGCATCAACAAGAAGAAACCAAAATAAAACAGCGTACCGGCTTGTGACACACGGTTAGCGATGTCAGACGGCGGCTGGATACCCAGGTAGCCCAGCACCAGGAAGTCGATCACAAACACGGCGTACAGGTACTTGTGCCAAGTGGGGCGATAGCGAATGGACTTGACCTGACTGTTGTCCAACCAGGGCAGGAAGAACAGGATCACGACACCGCCACCCATGGCGACCACACCCCAGAACTTGGCTTCGATCAACAGCATCAAGGCCACGATCACCACGGCACCCACCGCAATCACGCCCTTGAACAGGGTCGGCATCTTGACCTTGACCACGGCCAATACAGCGGCCAACACGGTCACAGCCATCAGCACGTACATCAACTCGGATGTCACGGCGCGCAGCATCGAGTAAAACGGTGTGAAGTACCAGACTGGCGCAATGTGAGCCGGTGTCACATAAGGATTGGCCGGGATGAAGTTGTTGTACTCCAGGAAGTACCCACCCATTTCAGGCGCAAAGAAAATGATGGCCGAGAACACGAACAGGAACACACTGACACCAAAAATGTCATGCACCGTGTAGTACGGATGAAACGGGATGCCATCGCGCGGGATACCGTTTTCGTCTTTGTTGGCCTTGATTTCCACACCATCGGGGTTGTTCGAGCCGACTTCATGCAGCGCAATGATGTGCGCCACCACCAGGCCCAGCAGCACTAGGGGCACCGCGATGACGTGGAAACTGAAGAAGCGGTTCAGCGTGGCATCTCCCACCACAAAATCACCACGGATCAGCAACGCCAGATCAGGACCAATGAAGGGAATGGCAGAGAACAAGTTCACGATCACCTGCGCACCCCAGTAGCTCATCTGTCCCCAGGGCAGCAGGTAGCCCATGAAAGCTTCGGCCATCAGCGCCAGGAAAATGCCGCAGCCGAACAGCCAGACCAATTCACGCGGTTTGCGGTAACTGCCGTACAGCAAACCACGGAACATGTGCAAATAGACCATCAGGAAGAAGGCCGAAGCACCGGTGGAGTGCATGTAACGGATCAGCCAGCCCCAGGGCACATCACGCATGATGTACTCCACCGAGGCAAATGCCAGCGCAGCGTCCGGCTTGTAGTGCATCACCAGGAAAATGCCGGTGACGATCTGAATCACCAACACCAGCAGCGACAGGGAACCAAAGATGTACCAGACGTTGAAGTTCTTCGGCGCGTAGTACTCACTCATGTGCTCTTTGAAGAGCTTGGACAAGGGGAACCGGTTGTCCACCCAGTTCAGCGCCTTGGCGGACAAGGGCGCGTTCGGGGAAATTTCGTGGAATTCTGCCATGTCAATAGTCCTCAAGCTTTCTTGTCGTCACCGATCAGCAACTTGCTGTCTGACAGGTACATGTGGGGAGGAATCTCAAGATTGTCGGGTGCCGGCTTGTTCTTGAACACCCGCCCCGCCAAGTCAAAGGTTGAGCCATGGCACGGGCACAAGAAGCCACCTTGCCAGTCATCCGGCAAAGACGGCTGCGGGCCTGCCTGAAACTTGTCCGACGGTGAGCAGCCCAGATGGGTGCAAATGCCAATGGTCACCAGGTATTCGGGTTTGATCGAGCGGGTGGCGTTACGTGCATACGCAGGCGCCTGCTCATCGGGCTTGCGGGTGGATGCAGGATCAACCAGTTGATCGTCCAGTTTGGGCAAAGCAGCCAGCATCTCGGGTGTGCGACGCACAATCCAGACCGGCTTGCCACGCCATTCCACCGTCATTTTTTCGCCCGGCTTCAAGGCTGAAATATCAGCCTCTACCGCTGCGCCAGCGGCCTTGGCTCGCTCCGAGGGTTGAAACGACGCCACAAAAGGCGCCACAACGGCAGCTGTGCCAAGCGCGCCCACTGCGCTGGAAGCAATCAGCCACGTTCGTTTTTCGGCGTCGACCAAACCGTTTTTAACAACAGATTCACTCATGGGCATCCTCAATGATAAAAACCACACCAAATCAAAGGGTAGGATTGTAGCTGAGCCACCCTTTGCTCAGGCGCCGCCCGCAGGCGGCATTCAGCCTTATCCGCCGCTTTCACGCCGCAAACACCCCAGCAACTGCGCCATACGCACCGCCTCGATCAGGCTCGATGCATCGGCACGCCCAGTGCCCGCCAGGTCAAAAGCAGTGCCGTGGTCCGGGCTGGTGCGCACGAGTGGCAAACCCAGGGTCACATTGACGCCTTTGTCCACGCCCAGATATTTCACAGGAATCAGGCCCTGATCGTGGTACATCGCCAACACCACGTCGAATTCACCGTCCCGACCGGCCTGAGCGCGTGCACGCATGAAAATCGTGTCAGGGGCTTGTGGCTCGCTGGCGTTGACCCCTTGCCGGCGCGCCGCAGCCACGGCCGGGGCGATGATGGTCTGTTCTTCGGTGCCAAACAGCCCGCCCTCACCCGCATGCGGATTCAGAGCTGCCACACCAATCCGAGGGGCACGCCCCAAAATCGGCAGCAGCGCATGGTGGGTGATCAGCAGACTTTGCAACACGTTTTCAAACGTCACCGCCGCCAAGGCATCACGCAAGGACACATGGATGCTGACCAGCACCACGCGCAACTCATCGTTGGCCAGCATCATGCGCACCGGGCACTGGTCCACCGGCAGACCTTGGTGTTTGGCGGCCAGGGCCTGCAGCAATTCCGTGTGGCCGGGAAAGGCCGCATATGGCGCCCCCGCCAGCGACAGCGCCGCCTTGTTAAGCGGAGCCGTCACCAGGCCCGCCACCTCACCACGCAGTGCTGCATTGGCAGCCCAGACCACCGCGTCACCCGCCATCTGGCCAGCGCGGGCACTGAGCTGCCCAAAAGGTTCGGGTGGCAAGCTGCTGGCCTCTATCGGCAATACCGGCACACACCGGGGTGGGCAGGACAGCGCCTCCTGGGCATGCGACAACACCAGCACCGGCAGCACCACACCCTCACCGGCCACGCAGGACGCCGCACGGCGCATGGTGGCCACATCCCCCACCACAAAACAGCCACGGGTCTCCTGCGGCGCATCACGAAAGGCCTTGACGATGATTTCCGGGCCGATACCGGCCGGGTCACCCTGGGTGATGGCCAGAGGCAAGTGCATGCGGGGTTCGCTCATGGAAGATTCTCAGGCTGGGTTGTCAATGTCAATGAACTCGTGCGCCAGCCCCAACAGGCCTGCCACATGGGCCGCCACAGCGGGCGCGCCATATCGCTCGGTGGCGTGGTGGCCACAGGCCAGATAGGCCACGCCACATTCGCGGGCCAGATGCGCTTGTGGCTCGGACAACTCACCGGTGATGAAGGCATCCGCCCCCGCAGCAATGGCCGCCTCAAAATAACTCTGTGCCCCGCCAGAACACCATGCTATATTTTGAATAGCTTTTGACCCTTGACCAACAAGGGCTACAGGCCGATTTAATACAGAAGAGACGTGGTCTGCCAGCGCCTGTGCCGACGCAAAACTCTGCCCATCCACCGGCGCGCCGAGCCAACCCAAGTCCTGCTCACCAAAACGGGCCGTGCCCACCAGCCCGAGCTTGAGGCCCAGCTGGGCGTTGTTACCCAGCTCGGGATTCGCGTCCAGCGGCAGGTGGTAGGCCAGCAGGTTGATGTCGTGCGCCAACAGCAAGGCCAGACGTTGTTTCATCCAGCCGGTGACACAGCCGTTCTGGCCACGCCAGAACAAGCCGTGGTGCACCAGGATCGTGTCGGCCTGGGCGGCAATGGCGGCCTCGATCAGCGCCCGGCTGGCGGTCACGCCCGACACAATTTTGCGGACCTGGGCACCGCCTTCAACCTGCAAACCATTGGGGCCGTAGTCGCGAAACCGCTCAGGTTGGAGCAAGGCATCCAATGTGCCCAGAAGTTCGGTGCGGTGAATCATGACAAAAACCAGGGGAGATGATGCGCACAATGATAAGCCCGTGCGCCAGCGTTAATGCAGTTGTTCAGGAGGTGATTCGGGCTCCAGCTCTGCATCACAGTCACAACCAACCCCTGCAGCCACCCAGCGCTTGGCCACACGACCCAAGCCGACCGCCAGCAGCGAGGTGCTCGGCTTCAGCCAGGGTGGCAAGCGCGCTGCCAGCACCTCTTGCGGCGCGGTGATGGCACCACACCGGTACAGGCTAGCCTCGGCCTGCCAGCGCAGAGCGCGACATGGCCCCTGGCGGTGACCCGACAGCAACACCCCGAGTGGACAGGGCGCCAGCAGGCAACACACCCCACAGCCGTTGCAAGGCGCGCCCAGCGCGGGTTTGGCAGGGGCGTCGGCAAAAATAAGGACGTGTTGTGTCGGAACGGGCATTGAAATGGGAGGCTAAACCTACAATTTGATTCCATCACAAAAGTGGGCTGCGCCCCAGAAAATTCCATGAAACGTCTTTGGTTGTTGTTTTCACAAACGGTCACCGTCTTGTTGGCCGCTTATTTTGTGGTGGGCACCCTCAAGCCAGGGTGGCTGCCATCGCGCGGTGTGAGTTCGGCGGTGGCGGTGCTGGAAGCACCCGAACCCGGCACCGGGGTGGTACCTGCGGGCAGCTTCCGGCTGGCAGCGCAGAAAGCCTCCTCGGCGGTGGTGAGCATCAACATCAGCAAAAATGCCCGGCCCAACCCGCAGAACAACGACCCCTGGTTCAGATTCTTCTTTGGTGAACAACAAGACCAGGCGCAGATGGGCCTGGGCAGTGGCGTCATTGTCAGCGCCGACGGTTACATCCTGACCAACAACCATGTGGTCGAGGGTGCCGACGAGATCGAGGTGTTCCTCAACGACAGCCGCAAGGCGCGCGCCAAGGTGATTGGCACCGACCCGGACTCCGACCTGGCGGTGCTGAAGATCGACCTGGACCGGCTGCCAGTGATTGTGCTGGGCAATGCCAGCACCCTGCAGGTGGGTGACCAGGTGCTGGCCATCGGCAACCCGTTTGGTGTGGGTCAGACCGTGACCAGCGGCATTGTCAGTGCGCTGGGGCGCAACCAGCTGGGCATCAACACCTTTGAGAACTTCATCCAGACCGATGCCGCCATCAACCCCGGCAACTCGGGCGGCGCGCTGGTAGACACCAACGGCAACCTGCTGGGCATCAACACCGCCATTTATTCGCGCTCCGGCGGCAGCATGGGGATCGGTTTTGCCATTCCGGTATCCACCGCCAAGATGGTGCTCGAAGGCATTGTCAAAGACGGTCAGGTCACGCGTGGCTGGATTGGTGTGGAACCCAACGAACTCAATGCCGAGTTGGCGCAGACCTTTGGTGTCAAAGCCGACCATGGCGTGATCATCACCGGCGTGCTGCAAAACGGCCCAGCCGCCCAGGGTGGCATGAAACCGGGTGATGTGGTGACCCGCGTGGCCAACCAGGACGTGCACAACGTGGCCGAGATGTTGTCCCTGGTGGCGGCCTTAAAACCCGGCCAGACAGAGTCTTTTGAGGTTCAGCGCGCCGACGGCCGGGTCACCCTCAACATCGCACCAGGTGTTCGCCCCAGACCGCGCCAGCGTGTGCAGTGAGATCTGAGGGAAAAAGCCAGACTCAGGACGACGTCGTGGTTGGATTGGCCTCGTCGTCGGGCGCCTTGGTGTGTTTGATGAACACCTGCGCCGCGATGATGCCAATCTCGTAGAGCGCCACCATCGGGATTGCCAAGGCCAGTTGTGACACCACGTCGGGCGGTGTCACGATGGCGGCAATGATGAAGGCCAGCACCACAAAATAACCGCGGAATTCCTTGAGCTTCTCGATGCTGAAGATGCCCATGCGTGCCAGCACCACCACCACCACCGGCACCTCAAAGGCCAGGCCAAAGGCCAGGAACATCGACAACACAAAACTCAGATAAGCCTCGATGTCAGGCGACGCGGTGATGCTTTTGGGCGCAAAACTCTGGATGAACGCAAACACCCGGCCAAAAACAAAGAAGTAGCAGAACGCCACCCCCAGGAAAAACAACAGGGTGCTCGACACCACCAGTGGCAGCACCAGCTTTTTCTCGTGGGAATACAGTCCGGGTGCCACAAAGGCCCAGATCTGGTAGAGCACCACCGGCAGCGCAATCAGGAGTGCGGCCATCATCAGCACCTTGAGCGGCACCATGAAAGGCGAAATCACCGAGGTGGCGATCAGCGTGGAACCGGCGGGCAAATGGGACACCAGCGGCGCGGCCAGCAGGTCATACAGGGCACTGGGGCCGGGGTACAGCGCCAGCGCCACAGCTACCACCACAATCGCAATGGTGGCCTTGACCAGGCGGTCACGCAGCTCAATCAGATGCTGCACAAACGGTTGTTCGCTGCCAGCCAGCTCGTCGTCTTTTTTGGAGGGATCGGACATTACTTGAAGGAAGTCGGCCGGTAACGCGCGACACGCGCGGCACCTGACAAGGCCTTGGTGCGCACACCATTGCGGGCTTTGTACCAGTTGGGCACAGCACCTTGTTTGAGGCGCCAGTGTTTCTTGGGATGGCGGTACTCGGGTACCGGCGAGAAGTCGACGGCAGCGGAGCTGTCGCCGGAAGATTCGGCCCAGGACTTTTCGAAGTCTGCGGCGTTGTCGCGCAGGGTCTGGTTGACATCCTTGGCGGCGTCTTCCACCGTTTCTTTCATGCGTTTGAGTTCGTCGAGGGCCATCGATCGGTTGACCTCGGCCTTGACGTCGCTGATGTAGCGCTGCGCCTTACCCAGCAAGGTGCCCACGGTGCGCGCAACCCGGGGCAGTTTCTCCGGTCCGATCACCACCAAAGCCACGGCGCCAATCAGCGCCAGCTTGGAAATACCCAGATCAATCATGCGAACCTAACACCGAACCGAACCAGCACATCAAGACTTTTGCTTGGCTTCCACGTCAATCGTGGTTTTGTCAGCAGCTGCGCTGTTGGCAACTTGGGCTGCGGCTTTTTCCTCTTCGGTGGTGCCGCCGTCTTTCATACCGTCCTTGAAGCCTTTGACGGCGCCACCCAGATCACTGCCGATGTTCTTGAGCTTCTTGGTGCCAAACACCATGACCACAATCAACAAAACAATCAACCAGTGCCAAATTGAAAACGAACCCATCTTGATGCTCCTAACGAATGCCGAAATTTTAGACGGGCAAGTGCGACGTCTGCGGCCAAAGCTGGGGATTATCCCCGTAACCATGGGCGCGGACCGCCCATGACATGAATATGCAGGTGGTGTACCTCCTGCCCGCCTTCTGCACCAGTGTTGCAGAGCAGGCGAAAGCCACCGGCCGGGTAAGGGTTACAGCCCTCTTGCCGCGCCAGCTTGGGCGCCAGCACCATCAAACGCCCCATCAAGGCCGCGTGTTCATCGGTGAGCTGGGCCATGGACGGGATGTGTAACTTGGGGATGATCAAAAAATGCACCGGCGCCGACGGATGGATGTCGTGAAAGGCGTAGAAGTCCTCGTCCTGGTACACCGGCTTGGACGGAATCTGGCCTGCCACAATTTTGCAGAACAGGCAGTTCGGGTCATGGTCAACAATCTTCTCACTCATGCGGGGATCTCCATGGGCAAACCTTTGTTCAACGCCATCCAACCGCTGACGATGCGATATAGGAACCAGATCGACACCGCCAGCCAAGCCAGCCAACCCGGCAGGATGAACAGCAACCACAGGGGCGCGGTCACCGCGTACAACAGCCCGGCGATGATCACCGTGCGGATGCGCCAGCGAAAGTGCGATGCATGCCAAGTACCCACCGCGTCGCCCCGTTTGACCAAGTCAATCACCAGCGCAATCACCAGCAACAGCGGCCCCATTTGTGCGCCAGGGATCAGCGCCGCCACCGCCACCACCAGGTGCAGGATGTAGCTGACCGTGCCCCAGGCGTTCAAGCCATTGAGGGTTTGCACGTCGAGTTCACGCGACTCGCCGCTTGGGCCGTTTGAAAAATCCTGGGTCATGAGCTTGCTCCTTGTGGCGTCTGGTCAGGCGTTTTGGCCTGGCGCTGCGCCTTTTCTGCGAGGCCACTGGTGCCCTCACGGCGTTCCAGCTCAGCAAGCACATCGGCCGGGCTCAGGCCGTAATGCGCCAGCGCCACCATGCTGTGAAACCACAGGTCAGCCACCTCGTAGACGATCTTGGCCGGATCACCGCCGTGGTCCGCGTCCTTGGCGGCCATCACCACCTCGGTGGCTTCTTCACCAATTTTTTTCAAAAAGGCGTCCGGCCCCTTGTGCAACAGACGCGCCACATAACTGGCTTCGGGGTCACCACCGCGTGCGGGCAGGCGGGACTCGATCACGGCGGCCAGCGCGGCCAGGGTATCAGCGCAAGAGGGGGTAGACGACATGGCACTCATTTGTAGATGGTTTCGGGATCTTTCAAGACCGGGTCGGTCACTTTCCAGGCCCCGTTCTCATACACGCTGAAAAAACAGCTGTGCCGACCGGTGTGGCAGGCAATACCGGGCGTGTGGCCCGTCTGGGTGACCTTGAGCAACACCACGTCGGCATCACAGTCGATGCGGATTTCATGCACGGTCTGCACATGGCCGGACTCTTCGCCCTTGAACCACAGCTTGTTGCGTGAGCGGCTGAAATACACCGCACGGCCGAGTTCGGCGGTTTTTTGCAGGGCCTCGCGGTTCATCCAGGCAAACATCAGCACGTCGCCCGTGCCCTGCTCCTGTGCAATGACCGGCACCAGGCCTTGTGCGTCCCATTGGATGGTGTCGAGATAGTTCATGGAAGAATTGTCCATGATCAGGATGACTTATAAAAAAGATAGCTATCAGCCCTTATTGCATAAGGGCTAGAGGCCTATTTGACTCAGATCCGAACAGGAATACCACGCTCGGCCATACGCGCCTTGGCCTGCGCCACGGTGAACTCGCCGTAGTGGAAGATGCTCGCCGCCAGCACCGCGTCGGCACCACCGAGCTGGATGCCGTCGGCCAGATGGTCCAGCGTACCGACACCACCCGAGGCAATCACCGGCACATTCACCGCGTCGCTCACCGCGCGGGTCAGTGCCAAATCGAAGCCAGACTTGGTGCCATCACGGTCCATGCTGGTGAGCAGAATTTCGCCCGCGCCAAACTCGGCCATCTGGGTCGCCCAGGCCACCGCGTCGAGCCCGGTGTTCTTGCGCCCGCCGTGGCTGTACACGTCCCAGCCCTCACCCAACGGCAAACCGTTGGCGCCAAGCCGCAAAGCGTCTTCAGCGCTGCGGCGTTTGGCGTCAATCGCCACCACAATGCACTGGGCACCGTATTTGCGCGAGGCATCGCGAATGACCTGCGGGTTAGCAATCGCTGCCGAGTTGAAGCTGGTTTTGTCGGCGCCGGCATTGAGCAGGCGGCGCACATCTTCCACGGTGCGCACACCGCCACCGACGGTCAGCGGGATGAACACTTGGGAGGCCACCGCCTCGATGATGTGCAGGATCAGGTCGCGCCCGTCGCTGGTGGCGGTGATGTCCAGGAAAGTGAGTTCGTCGGCGCCCTGCTCGTTGTAACGTGCGGCGATCTCGACCGGGTCACCGGCATCACGCAGCTCGACAAAATTGACACCTTTGACAACCCGGCCGCCCGTGACATCCAGGCAGGGAATGATGCGTTTGGCCAGCATCAGCCGTTCAACTCGTCAGCGCGTTCTTGCGCTTTTTCAAAGTCCAGGTCACCGCTGTAGATGGCGCGGCCGCAAATGACACCTTCCACACCCTCGTCTTCCACCGCGCACAGGGCTTCGATGTCGGTCAGGTTGGACAGGCCACCGGAGGCGATCACGGGGATGGTGAGCGCCTGCGCCAGGCGCACGGTGGCTTCGATGTTGATGCCGCTGAGCATGCCGTCGCGGCCGATGTCGGTGTAGATGATCGATTCGACGCCAAAGTCTTCAAACTTTTTGCCCATGTCGATCACGTCGTGGCGGGTGAGTTTGCTCCAGCCGTCGGTGGCGACCTTGCCGTCCTTGGCGTCCAGACCCACGATGATGTGGCCACCAAAGGCGGTGCAGGCGTCTTGCAGGAAACCGGGGTTGCGCACCGCAGCCGTGCCAATGATGACGTAACGCAGGCCCGCGTCCAGATAACGCTCGATGGTGTCGAGGTCGCGGATGCCGCCGCCCAGCTGCACATCCACCTCGCTGCCCACCGCTTTGAGGATCTTGCGGATGGCGGCCTCGTTTTTCGGGTGCCCGGCAAACGCCCCGTTCAGATCGACCAGATGCAGGCGCCGTGCACCCTTGTCCACCCAGCTGCGGGCCATCACCGATGGCTCCTCGCTGAAGGTGGTGGCAAGTGCCATATCGCCCTGTTGCAGGCGCACACAATGGCCGTCTTTGAGATCAATCGCAGGAATTAAAAGCATGATGCTTCGTAGGTGAGAGTGGGAGAAAAACGAGAAGAAACCGATAAGCTGAACGGGAGGTGCGCTGATTCATGCCCGGCGCAGGGCGATTGCCAAACAGTGGTTCGCAGACATGACAGACGTCAGATGAAGCTCGTTCAGGGATGCCAGTGGAGAAAGTTGCGGTACAGGGCCAGGCCGTGGTCAGCACTTTTTTCAGGATGGAACTGTGTCGCAAAAATATTATCACGTGCAATGGCCGAACTGAAGCGCTGGCCGTAGTCTGTCTCGCCCACGCTGTGGCGTGTATCTGACGGTTTGGCGTAAAAACTGTGCACAAAGTAGAAATAGCTGCCATCAGGCACACCGTCCCAGATCGGATGCGGCGCGGCGCCGTCATGGCGCGTCTGGTAGACCTGGTTCCAGCCCATCTGCGGCACTTTGTAGCGGCTGCCGTCGGGCTGCTGCTGCCCGGCCAGGTCAAACTTGATGACCTCACCATGGATCTGGCCCAGGCAAGGCGTGCCCTGCCCGCCGTCTGTGTCATCACCTTCCTGGCTGTGGTCCAGCAGCATCTGCATGCCGACACAGACCCCCATCACCGGCTTGTTGGCAAGTGCATGCATCACGGCAGGGTACATGCCGGAGTCGTGCAACTCGCGCATGCAGTCGCGGATGGCGCCCTGGCCGGGCAAGACCACACGCTCGGCCGCCATGACTTCTTCGGGGCGCTGCGTCCAGATCACATCAACCTGCGCGCCACGAGCGGCGGCCAGCACCGCGTTGGTGACGGATCGCAAATTGCCCATGCCGTAGTCGACCACGGCCACGGTTTTTCTGAGACTGTTCTTTACTATTACATCCATAGCTACCTAGGCAACATCAACAAGGGCCAGAGGTCGATTATGCATACTATTTACAAAGAACCTTTGGTGGACGGGATGCTGCCCAGGGCGCGGGCATCGAGCTCGATAGCCGCACGCAAGGCGCGACCAAAGGCTTTGAAGATGGTCTCGACCTGGTGGTGCGCGTTGACCCCCTTGAGGTTGTCAATGTGCAGCGTGACAAAAGCGTGGTTCACAAAACCCTGAAAAAACTCGTGCACCAGCTGTGAATCAAAGGTGCCGATCATGCCGCTGGAGAACTTCACATCCATCACCAGCCCGGGGCGGCCCGAGAAATCGATCACCACCCGTGACAACGCCTCGTCCAACGGCACATAAGCATGGCCGTAACGGCGGATGCCTTTTTTGTCGCCAATCGCTTTGTGCACCGCCTGCCCCAGTGTGATGCCCACGTCTTCCACCGTGTGGTGGCCGTCGATGTGCAAATCACCCTCGGCGTCAATGTCCAGGTCAATCAGGCCATGGCGGGCGATCTGGTCGAGCATGTGGTCAAAAAAACCGATGCCGGTGTGTAAGCGGGACTCACCGGTGCCGTCCAGGTTGACACGCACCGACACCTGGGTCTCTGCGGTGTTGCGCGCCAGCTCGGCGATGCGCGGCACACTCGTGGCCGGGGTTTCAGGAAGTTCAGTCAATGGGTAGTTGGTCATAGTGAGGCTTCCAGGGCGGCCAGCATCTGGTGGTTTTCGGGCGAGGTGCCTACCGTCAGGCGCAGGCAGTTGTTCAACAGTGAATGCATTTTAGAAACGTTCTTGACCAGCACACCCCGGGCTTTCATGCCCTCAAAGGTTTTCTGGGCGTCAGGCAAGCGGATCAGGATCATGTTGGCCTGGCTCGGGAACACGGTCACACCGGGAAATTCGGCCAGCACGGTGAGCAACTGCTCTCGCTGGCGGCAGATGTCCTGCGCCTGCTGTTCAAACACGGCCTGGTGTTCCAGCGCAAACAACGCGGCCTCGCAGTTGAGCACACTCACGTTGTAAGGCGGGCGCACCTTGTCGAGCTGGCTGATCAGGGTTTGCGGGCCGATCAGGTAACCCAGGCGCACACCGGCCAGGCCAAACTTGCTGAGCGTGCGCAACAGCAGCACATGCGGGTGGCGGGTCAGGCGGTCGGCGTAACTCTTGGTCGCAAAGGGCTGGTAAGCCTCGTCAATCACCACCAGACCGCCCTGCTCTCCGGCGGTGGTAATGATGGCCTCCAGCGCCTCGTCGTCCCACAAATTGGCCGTGGGGTTGTTGGGATAGGCCAGGAAGGTGATGGCGGGCTGGTGTTGATCGATGGCGGCCAGCATTGCGGGCAGATCCAGCTCGAAATCGGCCGTCAAGGGCACACCCACATAGTCCAGCCCCTGCAGCTGCGCACTCATGGCGTACATGACAAAACCCGGCTCGGGCGCCAGCACCACGGCCTTTTTCTGGCTATTGGCAGCCGACGGTGGCACAGCACAAGCCAGTGCCAGCAGGCTGATGAGTTCGTCCGAGCCATTGCCCAGCATCAGGGCGTACCCTTCGGGCAAGGCAGCGTGCTGCTGCAGCGCAACCATCAGGTCGGTGATGCGGGGGCCGGGGTAACGGTTCAGCGCCACCGCGCCCAGGCGCTGGCCCAATTCGGCCTGCAACTCGGGCGAGAGCCGGTGCGGGTTCTCCATGGCGTCGAGCTTGACCAGGCCGGTGGCGTTTTGCACCGTGTAGGCGTGCATGGCTTGAACGTCGGGGCGGATGCGGCGCTGGATCAACGTGTCCAGCGCGGGGTTTGTGATGGGGTCGTTCGCAGACATCAGGTAATCACTTCTCAAAAAATCAGTCAGCCAGCGCCAGCTCACCTGGGGTGGCCAGCAGCGGACTCAGAATGCTCACGCCGTCGATCTGCTGGCCGTGTATCAAATCGAGCGACAACACATGGCTGGCGCCACTTTGTGCGGCAGCGGCGACGATCAGCGCATCCCAATAAGGCAGGCCAAAACGGGCTTCCACACCCCAGGCGGTTTCCACCGTCTGGTGGTCAATCTGCCAGGGCTGCCAGAGTTGGTAACGGCGCAACTTGGCGCGGGCGTCACCCAGCGGCATGCCAAAGTGCTGCGTGGCGCTGACGTAATACGCGCTCAGCACCTGCGTGCTGACACGCCCGGCGCGGCGCTGCCACAGTGCCTGCAACCAGTCACGCACACGGGCCTGGCGGGTGGTGTCAAACGCATCGTCGGCCATCAACAACACGTTGGTGTCCACAAAAACGATGGCGCCGGTGGTATCCAGCGGGCTAGCCATGCTGCCCCCCGCGCACCGGGTACGCCTTGCCACCCGCGTTGAAGCTGGAGGTGTCGGCCTCCCAGTCGCGCTGCGCACGGGTGTAGGCATCGTCAAACTGCATCTTCTCGGTGAGCATCTCACCCACCAGCCGCGACACACTGGTGTTGCGCCGCGCCGCCTCGATGCGCACCCACTCCAAGGTGCTGTCTTCGACGGTGATTGTGACGTTTTTCATGGCGAATTCAGTTTACACGAAATTCGTGGTGCACGAAATTCGTGTTTATTTTCGTGATTGCGACGCTGGGAATGTGGTTGGCGGCGGCTGTATTGTTGTTTTCTTCACCCACCGCACGCGGCTGCAAGCTAGATGAAAGTACCGGCGCCTACAACCAGGCCCCCAACGGGAGGGAATTCACATGACGACCTTGGCAACCACTCCACACAACCGGCATCTGCCGGGTTGGTCACTCTTTTTTTCAGAGCATATCCAGCATATTCCACGAGGGCTAACGGGTGTTATCTCCTGCCAAAACGCCAGAACATCCGGCGGGATTTCGCAGTCTACATTGCGTTATGCCTCATCAATGGGAGCGCAATCTTGAGCTTTTTGCAGTTCGATCTTGGCAGCCGACAGCGCGGCGAGATTGTTGAGATAACCCTCACGAGTGGTGCCAACGTACGCCTAATGACGAGTTCGGAGTTCTCAAACTACAAGAGTGGTCGCCGGCACCAATACATTGGAGGGCTGGCCAAGCAGTCTCCTATCCGCCTACAGGTCCCAAGTTCCGGGCACTGGTATGTGGCCGTTGATATGCAAGGACTTCGTGGAAGTACCCGGGCCTCCGTTCGCACGTTGCCGGGAATGCTGCCCGAGATACGGGAGGCACCGCTGTCATCTGTTCCAAGCTTGGTGCGGGAACAACCGCCACAAGTTGAACCGGGGGTTGAAGTCTTCGACGTGTTTATCTCCCATGCGTCCGAAGACAAGGACACTATTGTGAGGTCACTTGCTGTCGAGTTGGTGGGTAAGGGGCTCAAGGTTTGGTACGACGAATTCACCCTCCGCATCGGCGATAGCCTGAGACAAAAGATCGACAAGGGCTTGGCAAAAAGCCGGGTTGGGCTGGTCGTCCTCTCGCCGTCGTTTGTATCGAAGGGCTGGACTAACTACGAGCTCGACGGGATCGTTACTCGCACTGTGTCCGGCGAGCAGATTCTTCTGCCTATCTGGCACAACATCACAAAGCAAGAAGTTATCGACTTCAGTCCGTCGCTTGCAGACAAGGTTGCCCGCAGTACGGCAACCCACACCGTGCAAGAAATCGCAAACGAAATCGCCGAATTGCTGAGAGGGCGCTAAGCATGAGGCATAACCCTGCGGCCCACTGGATGCTGCGCGACAAAGCCGCGCAGCGCCGGTGACCTCCACGTCAGGCATCATGAAGCAACTTATTCTCGCGCTCGGCGCCCTTATCAGCTGCACCAGCGGTTCGGCCGCCGCGCCAGAACAGTCCGCTCGCGCGGCGGAGCTCATTGCCGCCGGGGCACCAGGCGTCAGGTGGGACAGAGGCACGCTCGTCGAAGGCGATTTCAATGGTGATGGCAAGCCTGACTTTGCAGTCGTCGGCTACAAAGGCGACGGGCTGGTCTTGGCAATACGCGCATCTTCAGCCAAGGGTGGCCGCTACCGCACGGACTACCAGCACTTCGGCATCAGCCCTTCGATCCAAGCAGCGATTTGCGAAGCACCCGCCAAATTGGGCGTCGGTGAACAGGTTTGCCGTCCTATGGATGAGCAGTTGCCCGGTTGTCGCCCATCCAACACCACAAAGTCGCTCCACCTCAGCGGCGGCGACTGTGACGCCATCCATCTGTTCTGGAATCACAAGACCAATCTCATGGAGTGGTGGCGCCTATGACGCCTACTGACTGGTTCCGCAACTCAGACTGGAGTTCCGACATTCAGGAGCGCTTCCTTGCGAAGCTGGCGCGCTCACGCACTCAGAGGGACCAATACCTCGTGATCCAAGCACTCACGCTTTCCCGATCACACCCCCAAGCAGCACTTCAATTGGTTGATCTTTACTTCGCCACACAGAAGGGGCAATTTGAAGATGTCCGTGCATTGAGCGCTCGGGCCGCCGCTTATCAGTCAATAAGAAACAATGCACTGGCAGTCGCTGCAATGAAGGAGATATTGGCAATCGAGCGACAGAGGCCTCAGCAAAAGACCACAACGTATGTTGAGTACCCATACTTCGTTGCGTCTATCGGCATGGACAGCGAGTTTTCATCGGCATTCTCTGTACTCGAGGAACGAGCGGGTGACCTCAAGTTTCCTGTCGACGAGTTCAAGTGGCATGCCGCGTACAGCATCATTAGCTATGCGTTGCGAGACATTGAGGCAGCACGCACTCATGCTGGTATGGCTCTTGATGCGGCCAAAATCAAGAAGTCCGGCTTTCGCTTTCATCAATCGCTTGGCCTAGTCGGCAAAGAGCATCAAGCAACGGTTTCTACCCTGAGGCAAATCTATGCATAACCCTGAAGTCGAGCGAACATACGCGAACAACCGTGCAGGCCGCTTACTTCCACATGAAAGGTCACCATGGGCTACTCACTTTCCTGGCTCGCGTTTAAGGGCGCCGCTGTCGAAACTGGCCTTGAAACTCTCGGGCTTTCGAAAACCGGCAGTAGGGCTGAATGGGGACGCAAATCGGTCACCGGCCATGCGCTGCGTGACGGGTGGCATCTGGTCATCGCGCCGCGTTTCGACCATCCATTGATTTTGGAATCAAGCCTTGCAGCACTATCGAAGACAGCCCAAGTGATTGCATGTCGTGTCGAGGAGCACGTGATGTTCTCTTCCGCTGAGTTCTGGGTACACGGTGAAAAGGTGTGGAGCGTTGAACACGATGCGCAGCAGGACATGCGGCATCTCAAAACCGAAGGGACGCTTCCTGCCACATACAACATCGCTGCAGCGGAAGCCGCAGAACAGCAGGACGCGGAGGATCTGGGCGCAAAAGAAGTTGACTTCTATTTTGAAGTTCCTCTACAGATTGCCAACGAAGTTGTCGGCTTCAAACACGATGAAGAAAACGCAGCTTTAGACCACAACCATTTTGAGGTCTATGCATCTTTGTCAAAGCCACTGAGCGACGGGGCAGTCCGCAAATGGTGGCAGGTTTGGAAATGATTTTTAACATGTCGGCCCAACGGGTTGCGCCCACGTACCGCCCTCACGTCAAACGTTCACCTCGGACACGGCACTTTCTGAACACTTCCAGCCAAATCAGCCCCTAGCCCTCGTTTAACAAGGGCATACCACTACAAACTGCATAGCAGCTGACTGCTGCACGCTGACCACAGCCATGTTGGCCACCCATCCGGAGAGCCAACTTAGCGTGGCAGCCCCAGCCAACGAGGAACAGGTATCAGGCTTGGCTGTGCAGCCGCATCTCCGCCGCCCGCGCATGGGCTTGCAGGCCTTCACCGTGGGCCAGTACCGAGGCGATTTGGCCCAGAGTCTGGGCACCGGCTTCACTGACTTCGATCAGGCTGCTGCGTTTCTGGAAGTCGTAGACCCCCAGCGGTGACGAGAAGCGTGCGGTGCCGCTGGTGGGCAACACGTGGTTCGGCCCGGCGCAGTAGTCGCCCAGGCTTTCGGAGGTGAATGCGCCCAAAAAGATGGCGCCTGCGTGTTTGAGCAGCGGCTCCCAGCGGTGAGGGTCGCGGCTGGAGACTTCCAGATGCTCCGGCGCAATGCGGTTGCTGATGGCGCAGGCTTCTTCCATGCTGCGGGTGAGGATCAGCGCGCCGCGGTCGTTGAGTGACTTGGCAATGATCTCGCGGCGGGGCATCTCGGGCAGCAGCTTGGTGATGCTGGCCTGCACCTGCGCGATGTACGCCGCATCGGGGCACAACAAAATGCTTTGCGCCAGCTCGTCGTGTTCGGCCTGGCTGAAGAGATCCATCGCCACCCAGTCGGGCGGCGTGGTGCCATCGGCCAGCACCAGGATTTCGCTGGGGCCGGCGATCATGTCGATGCCGACCACACCAAACACACGTTTTTTGGCGCTGGCCACGTAGGCGTTGCCGGGGCCGGTGATCTTGTCCACCTTGGGCACAGTGGCCGTGCCGTAGGCCAGCGCGGCCACGGCTTGTGCGCCGCCAATGGTGAAGGCGCGTGTGACACCGGCCACATAGGCGGCAGCCAGCACCAGGGCATTTTTTTCGCCCTTGGGCGTGGGCAC
This sequence comes from Rhodoferax fermentans, assembly GCF_002017865.1. NCBI lineage: Bacteria > Pseudomonadati > Pseudomonadota > Betaproteobacteria > Burkholderiales > Comamonadaceae > Rhodoferax > Rhodoferax fermentans. Next base: position 1,270,343 of record NZ_MTJN01000002.1, read on the forward strand.
CACCATGATGATTTCACCGACACCGGCCACATGCGCGGGGATGGCGTTCATCAGCACACTGCTGGGGTAGGCAGCCTTGCCGCCGGGCACATAGATGCCCACGCGGTCCAGCGGGGTGACTTTTTGGCCCAAGAGTGTGCCGTCGTCGTCGCGGTAGCTCCAGCTCTCGCCGCTGGCCTTTTTCTGGGCCTCGTGGTAGCTGCGCACGCGTTTGGCGGCAGATTCGAGTGCGCTGCGTTGCACCTCGGGCAAGGTCTCAAAGGCGGCCTTGAGTTCGGCCTGGGTCAGCTCCAGCTCGGCCATCGTGGCGGCTTGTAAACCGTCAAAACGGGTGGTGTAGTCCAGCACGGCGGCATCACCGCGCGCCTGCACGTCGGCCAGGATGTCGGCCACACGCTGCTCGATGCCAGCGTCGGTCTCAGCGGACCAG